>JBBQCA010000135.1:0-9179 GCA_038318315.1 Burkholderiales bacterium
GCGCCGCAGGCCGGCAGCATCCGGCTGGGCGGTGCATCGATCGCCACGCTCGCGCTGGCCGACCTGCGCAACGCCCTCGGCATCGTCCCTCAGGACACCGTGATCTTCTCGGCCGACGCACGCGAGAACATCCGCTACGGGCGCCCCGATGCGAGCGATGACGAGATCATCGCGGCGGCGCGAGCCGCGCAGGCGCACGAGTTCATCGAGCGCCTGCCCGAGGGCTACTCGACCTTCCTCGGCGAACGCGGCGTGCGCCTCTCGGGCGGTCAGCGCCAGCGCATCGCGATCGCGCGCGCGATCCTGCGCAACCCGCCGGTGCTGCTGCTCGACGAAGCCACCAGCGCGCTCGACGCCGAAAGCGAAGCCGCGGTGCGACGCGCGCTCGAAGCCGCGATGGTGGGGCGGACCACGCTCGTCATCGCGCACCGCCTGTCCACCGTGCAGAAAGCCGACCGCATCGTGGTGCTCGATCACGGGCGCATCGTCGAGGTGGGAAACCACGCGCAGCTGATGGCGCACGGCGGCCTGTTCGCAAGGTTGGCGGGGTTGCAGCTCGAGCATTGAGCGTGCCGCGACGACAAAGCTCATGCGCACGCAAGCGTGTATGATCATGCGCACGTTTAGGAACTTCGCCATGCGCATGGAGACGACCGATGATCGATCTGACCGACGCCCCCAAAAAGGCGACCAACCTCTCCCTCAATGCGAAAACACTGACTCTTGCGCGCGAGCTCGGAATGAACCTTTCACAGACCGTCGATGAATTGCTCGCCAAGGAAGTCACACGTCGCTCGGTCGAGAGATGGGTGGCCAACAATCCGGACACCGTAGCTGCCTACAATCGCAGAGTGCGCGAAAACGGGTTGTGGAACGACGATCTGAGGAAGATGCGTGGGCAGATTTGACGTCTTCCGTCATCCTGATCCACGGCGCCGCAAGACCGCCCCGTTCCTGCTATCGATACAGAGCGATGCGCTCGACTTCCTCGCAACCCGGGTCGTCGTCCCGCTGGTGCTCGAGCGAGTATTTGGTGCGCGCATACCTTTCCTGCATCCCGTTCTCGAAGTCGATGGTCAGGCAGTAGTGCTCGTTGTCAACGAACTGGTTGCACTGGAAACCTCCTTGCTCGGCGGCGTCGTCACCAACCTCTCGCGCGATGCGTCAACCATCGTTTCCGCACTCGACTACCTCATCTCCGGTTATTGACCCGTGCGCCAATACCTCGATTTCATGCGCCACGTGGACAAGCACGGCGCCGCCAAGACCGATCGCACCGGCACCGGCACGCGCTCGATGTTCGGCTACCAGATGCGCTTCGATCTCGCCGAAGGCTTCCCGCTCTTGACCACCAAGAAGCTGCACACCAAGTCGATCTTCCACGAATTGCTGTGGTTCCTGTCGGGGGCGACCAACACCCATTACCTGAAGGAGCACGGCGTCACGATCTGGAACGAATGGGCCGACGCCGAGGGCGAGCTCGGTCCGGTCTACGGTCATCAATGGCGCTCGTGGCCGACACCGCAGGGCGAACATATCGATCAGATCGCGCAACTGATCCGCGACATCAAGGTCAATCCCGATTCGCGGCGACTGATCGTGTCGGCCTGGAACGTCGCGGACATTCCGCTGATGGCGTTGCCGCCCTGCCACGCGTTCTTCCAGTTCTACGTTGCGCCGCTGGTGGCCGGCGAATCACGCCGACGGCTGTCGTGCCAGCTCTATCAACGCAGCGCCGACATCTTTCTGGGCGTGCCGTTCAACATCGCGTCGTATGCGCTACTCACCCATCTGGTCGCCGAGCAGACCGATCTCGATGTGGGCGACTTCGTGTGGGTGGGCGGCGATTGCCATCTCTACGCCAACCATCTCGAGCAGGTGCGGGTGCAGCTTGCGCGCAAGCCGCATCCCTTGCCGCGCCTCGTCATCAAGCGCAAGCCGGGATCGATCTTCGACTACATGTTCGAGGATTTCGAGGTGCTCGACTACGTGGCCGAGCCGCACATCAAGGCGGCAGTTGCGATCTAGGGTTGACCCCGAGCGGAGATTGCGTGTGGACGGCACCAGCGGCGCTTCTCGTCCCTTCTCTGTCGCTCCGGGTTCCGTACATCGCGCGGTCGGCGCGCTCGACCAGCTCGTCCGCGGTCCGACCATCGGTTGGATAGAGGGACATGCCCAGCGTCGCGGTG
The DNA here is from genome assembly GCA_038318315.1 of Burkholderiales bacterium. GTDB lineage: Bacteria > Pseudomonadota > Gammaproteobacteria > Burkholderiales > Burkholderiaceae_D > CAHJXF01. The sequence continues at coordinate 2,190 of JBBQCA010000135.1, forward strand.
ACTGCCAGCGTGCGCTCTCCCAATGCCAGCGGCTTGGCGATCTCCGCACGAATTTTCTCGGCCACGGCTTCGGCATCCTCGCGCTTGTCGATGTTCGACAGGACCACCACGAACTCGTCCCCACCGAACCGGCACGCGGTATCGCAAGCGCGGATCGACCCCAGCGTGCGGCGTGCGGTTTCACACAGCACTTCGTCTCCGACCGTATGGCCGTGGATATCGTTGACAGCCTTGAACCCGTCCAGGTCGAGCAGGATCACGGCCATGTGTCGCTCTTCGCGTCGAGCGTGAAGAATCGCCTGTTTGAGGCGATCGGCGAGCAGCGAGCGATTTGCCAACCCGGTCAACGGGTCGTGCAGCGCGCGGCGGCGGGCGCTATCGACTTCTTCCGCAAGAGCGCGCGCGTGCCGCTCGAGCATGAGGTTGGTCTGAACGAGCTGGCTGATCCGATACTGGGCTGCGCGCAAGGCCGCATGAGTGGCGTGAAGACGCCCCAGCATTTCCGCGATTTCCTCGAAGAACGGTTGCAAGCCGGACCGGGGTGCGCCCAGCGACGGCTCGATCGCCGATGAATGCGATGGATCGATCCGGGTCAGCAGCGCGATCGTGGCTGCGTTGTTCGCAAAAGTGTCGTTCATCGGCTCGACGCAATCACGCTCGTTCCCTGTTCCGGGAAGATGCGTTCCGCCTCCGGTTGATGCCGTGCGACGAGTTCCTTGAGCATGCCGATCGCACGTCGCAGGCCCTGACGATCGCGCATCATGAGATCGTGGAGTCGGCGCGTGATCGTCGCCTGTTCGCTGCTGCAGGCAAGGTCGCAATCGATGTCGGCCAATACATCGAGAATCAAGGACAGCTCGACGTTGAGCGGCGACAAACGCAGATCGATGGTGGGCGGCATCGTTGATTGCGAACCGGCGATTCGCTCGCCTTGGCGGGTCGCTCGCCATCAATCAGGGGGGTGGCGGCAGGCCTTTTTGGGGGTCTTGCTAGGCGCGATGCGTCGGCGTAAAACTTGCTTAGCGCGCCATCCTTTTAGCCCATACCTACGGTAGCGTCTGTGCGCTGGCGTACATTAAGCAGGATTGGATAAAAGTACTGGTCGATATGTGCGACAGCGCACATATCGGAACGAGATTTCCCGGTAGCCTCGCGGCGCCCGCGCCGCAGCGCAGCGGAATCCTCGTTATTTGTCATCGTTCATTGTTGTGAGTTGAACCATGTCGATCGCCACCCGCGCCAGAAAAAACCTTCTTCTATCCGCATTGTCAACGGGCGACTTCGAGCGGCTGCTCGGTCACTTCAAGGAAGTGGAGATGGATCTCGGGCAGGTCCTCTACGAATCCGGCGAGCAACTCAAGTGCCTGTATTTCCCGACAACGCTGATCGCCTCCTTGCTGTTCGTGACGGAGAACGGTTCGTCGACCGAACTGGCCGTGGCGGGACGCGAGGGCGCCATCGGCGTCGCGTTGTTCATGGGAGGCAGCAGCACCAACAGCCGCGCGATCGTGCAGAGCGCGGGCACCGCGATCGTCCTGCCCGCCGCCCCCATGGAAGAAGAATTCGAGCGCGGCGGCGCCTTGCAGTGGATCCTGCTGCGCTACACGCAGGCCTTGATCACGCAGATGGCGCAGACCGCGGTATGCAACCGGCATCACACCCTCGACCAGCAACTGTGCCGCTGGTTGCTGATCAGCATCGATCGACTCAGCTCGAACAAGCTGCGCATGACGCAGCAGTTGATCGCCGACATGCTGGGCGTGCGGCGCGAAGGCGTGACCGAGGCGGCCGGCAAGCTGCAGTTGAACGGAGCGATCACGTATAGCCGCGGCGAAATCACGGTCATCGATCGCAGACTTCTCGAAGAGCGTGTGTGCGAATGCTATGGCGTGGTCAACAAGGAGTACAACCGGCTGCTGGACGACGTGCAGATTCCACGACAGCGCGAGATACGGCGTAAAAAGGGCCATTAGAATCCGGACGCTGCCCTTGCCGCGAGGCACATGACCTGATCGAAAACTTCCAAACCACGCGCGCTCGGAGGGTTGCACATTGAGTCTGACCATCATCGTCGCGCGTGCGAGCAACGGCGTCATCGGTCGCGGCAACGCCTTGCCGTGGCGTCTGCCCGAAGACCTCGCGCATTTCAAGCGCACCACGCTCGGCCATCCGATCATCATGGGCCGCAGGACCTGGGACTCGATCGGCAAGCCGCTGCCGGGCCGACGCAATATCGTCGTCACGCGCAATGCGCATTGGCAGTCGCAAGGCGTGGAGCGCGCGTCGTCGCTCGACGAGGCGCTCGCTCTTTGCGTTGAAGACAGCAACGCCTTCGTGATCGGTGGTGCGCAATTGTTCGTCGACGCGCTGCCGAGGGCGGACCGTGCGATCGTCACCGAGATCGGTCGCGACATCGCGGGCGATACATTCTTTCCGGCGCTCGATGCCAGCGACTGGATCGAGACCGCGCGCGAGGAGCACGTCGCGTCGGGCCCCGATGCGCTGCCATTTGCTTTCGTGCACTATGCCCGCCGCGAGCGGTCATCCATCACCTAGAACGAAAAATTCACCAGCAGGGAACACCATGTCCGAAGACCAGTTTCACGTGCACGGTGCGCACGATCACGAGCTCGAGCACGCGGCCGCGCACGGCTCGACCGACCGGTTCTCGGGCCGCATCGCGGTAACGACCGCGATCCTCGCGACCATAGGCGCGATCTTTTCCTATCAGGGCGGCGCGACGCAGGCGAGCGCGCAACTCGCGAAGAACGACGCGGCAATCAGGAAGACCGAAGCCGCGAATCAATGGAATTACTACCAGGCCAAGAGCAACAAGCAGAACCTCTCGGATCTCGCGTCGGTGATCGTCGTCCCCGAGAAACAGGAGGCGTATCGCAGCGAGGTGGCGCGCTACAAGGGCGAGAAGGCCGAGATCCAAAAGGCCGCCGAGAAACTCGAAGGCGAATCGAAGGCTTTCGACCAACGGTCCGAAGCGCTGATGCATGAACATCATCGCTGGGCCCAGGCCACCACCTTCCTGCAGATCGCGATCGCGCTTTCGGCGATCGCGTTGCTGACGCGGCGCAACTGGCTGATGTGGGGCGTGTACGCGGTGAGCGGGCTGGGAGGAGTGCTGGGCGTGCTGGCGATTCTCCACATGTAGGCAACTCAGCCGGCCATCGTCAGCGCCCGCGGTTTCGACCCTGCACCGCGAAGGGTTGAATTCCCGTCGCGCGTATCAACTTGCGCCACGCGCCCCTCGCACCCGGGCGCCGCGGGCGGATCGCACCCGCATCGAACCCATCCTCGAACTATCCTCACCTCCAAAGGTCGCGCATGACCCCGAATTCGAACAACCTGTTCACGCCCCTGCAAGTCGGCCCCTATCTGCTGCGCACTCGCATCGTCATGGCACCGCTCACGCGCAGCCGCGCGAACCGGGGCAACGTGCCGCATGAACTCAATGCGCTCTATTACGCCCAGCGGGCGAGCGCCGGCCTGATCGTTTCCGAAGCGACCCAGGTGGTGCCCGAGGGCCAGGGCTATATCTCGACGCCGGGCGTGTACAGCGACGACCAGGTACAGGGATGGCGTCAGGTGACCGACGCGGTTCACGCCGCGGGCGGTCGCATCTTTCTACAGCTCTGGCACGTCGGTCGCGTCTCGAATGTCGAGTTTCAACCGAACGGCGTCGCGCCGGTTGCGCCGTCCGCCATCGCCGCGAAGGGCCAGACCTATACGGCGTCGGGCTTCGTCGACCTGAGCATGCCGCGCGCCTTGACGCTCGAAGAAATTCCCGGCGTGATCGCGGGCTATCGCACCGGTGCTGCGAACGCGATGGCCGCGGGCTTCGATGGCGTCGAAGTGCATGGCGCGAACGGCTATCTGATCGACCAGTTCCTGCGCGACAGGAGCAACCACCGCACCGACGCATACGGCGGCACGATAACCAACCGCATGCGCTTCCTGCTCGAAGTGCTCGATGCGGTCATCGATGAAGTCGGCGCCGACCGGGTCGGGCTGCGCATTTCGCCGGAGAACACCGCGAACGACATCGCCGACAGCGATCCGCAGACGCTCTTCAATGCGGTGGCGTCGGCGATATCGGGAAAAGGCCTGGCATACCTTCACGTCATCGAAGGCGACATGCGGGCCGCGCCCGACACACCCAGGTCGAACTTCGACTACGCCGCGATTCACAAGGCGTTCGGCGGCCTGTACATCGCCAACCTCAACTTCGACAAGGCACGCGCCAACGCAGCCATAGCGGAGGGTCGCGTCGACATGGTTGCCTTCGGCAAGCTGTTCATCGCGAACCCCGACCTGGTCACGCGCTTCCTGCTCGATGCGCCCTTGAACAAGGCGGATGCGAAGACGTTCTACGGCGGCGATCAGCAGGGGTATACGGACTATCCGGTGCTCGATTCGATCGCTGCGTGAACGGCTACGGCGCGCCGGTGCTCGGCACGAACGCGGCCCAGTAGTACGGGCGCGCATGCGTGCCTTGCGCGCTACGCAGTAAGCGTCAGACAGCAAGCAGCAATTACTGACATGTGAGCGATCCCCCGGATCGCCCCCATCTTCAGTTCGCCAATTGCTGCCGATCCGGATTGCGTTCACCCGCGCAATTTGGTATCTCTGAGTGCGTCCGCCATACGACCGCAGAGTCGCACCGCGCGCGGCATCGATGAGCACCCAACCTGAAACGTGCGCTCATCAATCCACGAGGAGATTTTCCATGTTCGCAAGACGTCTAGGCCAGGCGGCGCTGTCGCTGTGCCTGCTCGCTCCCTTCGCAAGTCAGGCAGGCCCCTACAGCGGGATCTATGTTTTCGGCGACAGCTTGTCCGACGACGGCAGCGTGTTTTCGCTGTCGTCTGCGATTCATGCAGTCAATCCGGCATTTCCAATCACGCCCGGTGCGCCGGCCGACTTCGGCGGACGCTGGAGCAACGGCAAGGTCGCGGTCGACTATCTGGCGGCATCGCTGGGCCTGACGCTCACGGCCCACTATCTGACCCCGCCCTTCCTCGGCGGCGCGGTCGGCGGGAACAACTACGCGCAGGGCGGCGCCACCAGCGGGCTCGAGAATGCGGGGCTGCCTGCGACGCTGCCCGGCGGACTGGTGACGGGATTCAAGGGCGTGACCGGCGAGGTCAACGACTATCGCGCAACCCACGCGAGCGCCGATTCCAATGCCGTGTATGTCGTGTGGGGCGGCGCGAACGACTTCCTGTCGCCGGGCTCGACAGCGATACCGCCTTCGTGCGCGGGCTTGCCGCCGACCAGTCAACCGATCTGTGCGGCCACGACCAACATCGCGAACGCGGTTGCAGCGCTGGCGGCACTGGGTGCGCACCACATCCTGGTGCCGAACATGTCCGACCTCGGCAAGACCGCGAGTGCGATCGCGGCGGGACCGGCGACTCAGGCGGCCCTGACTGCGGTGACGCTGGGCTTCAACAGCGCGCTCGGAGCCGCGCTTGCGGGCGTGTCGAGCCTGTTTCCGGGCAGCGTCATTCCGTTCGATACCTTCTCGCTGTTCAACCAGATCCTGGCCGACCCGCTGGCGTATGGATTCTTCGACACGACGCACGCTTGCTTGACGGGCAGCGCCTCGTCGGCAACATCGACGATCAGTTCGGCATGCGCGGCGACCGGACCGGACCACTACATCTTCTGGGACGGCATACATCCGACCACGCAGGCGCAAGGCCTGCTGGCTCAGAGCTTCGCTCACGCGCTTGGGATACCGGAGCCGTCGGAACTGGCGTTGCTCGCTCTGGGCTTGATCGCGCTGGTCGCCACGCGCGCTCGCAGGCGCGCTCGCTGATAGCGTCAGTCGCAGGGGCGGTCGTCTATCAGCGCTCGCGCGTAATTGCCTAGCGAGCGCTGATATCGCGGCAGGTGGGGTGCGAGAGCGGTCAGCGCGAGCGAGACCGCTTCTCGCTCGCGTCCCGTATCGGCCAGCGCCAGCGCGAGGAAGGCACGAACCGCGTCGTCGAGTTGATCCGACGGCGCGTCCATCTCGGCCGTCAGCAGCGCAACGCTCTCCTCGGCCCGATCGAGATTGCGCAACGAACTGGCCATCTGGATCACTGCGCGCCGGCGTCGGATGCCCGTCAAGCCGCGTTGCAACGCCTGCCGATACACAGGCACGGCCAAGTCGGAGTGTCCGGTCGAGTCGAGCGCGGCCGCGTGCTCGAACATCGCGGCGGCATCGCCCTCGGGACGTTCGGCGGCCAGGGCTTCGATCGCCGCGATGAAGTCGGCTTCTGAGCGATCGTCGATCGAAGACCACACGGCCGACACGCGCTCTTCCCAATCCGCTTCAGCCACTGCCATCTCCGCCTCTATCGCCGCACGCAGTCGACGTAGAACGACGCCTTGCCATCGACGCGTTCTTCGACCAGCCCGTGGATGTCGGTCTCGAATCCCGGGAATGCGAGGTTGAAGCGGCGCGCGAATTTCAGATATTCGACGATCGTCTTGTTGAAGCGCTCGCCCGGGATCAGCAGCGGAATGCCGGGCGGATAAGGCGTGAGCAGCACGCTCGTGATGCGGCCTTCGAGATCTTCGATCGCGACGCGGTCGATCTCGCGATGCGCCATGCACGCGTAGGCCTCGGAAGGCTTCATCGCCGGCTGCATGTCCGAGTAATACATCTCGGTCGTCACGCGCGCCACGTCGTGCTGCTTGTACATGTCGTGGATCTGCCCGCACAGGTCGCGCAGGCCGATGCGCTCATAGACCGGAAAGGCCTGCGCGAACTCGGGAAGGATGCGCCACAGCGGCTGGTTCTTGTCGTAGTCGTCCTTGAACTGCTGGAGCGCGGTCAGCAGCGTGTTCCAGCGGCCCTTGGTGATGCCGATGGTGAACATGATGAAGAACGAATAGAGCCCGGTCTTCTCGACGATCACGCCGTGTTCGGCGAGGTAGCGCGTCACGATCGATGCGGGAATCCCGGTCTTGGCGAACTTGCCCGACACG
>JBBQCA010000136.1:0-9173 GCA_038318315.1 Burkholderiales bacterium
TCCGGATGCAGGAATCTTCGACGTGTTGCTGAGCGTCCCATCCCGCGGCACCCGCTTTGTCGATCTGCCCTTGACTCGGGTGACCGTTCGCGGCACCCGAGCAACGTCGACTTCGATCCAAAATTGAGGGCTGACTTCAAGGGGAAGGAAGACTCATGAAACCCCAAGACGTATTTTCCTGGTTTGCCCCGGCGGCCGTCACAACGCTTCTTTCTTTCGCTGCGCTTTGGCTACACCCGATCGACGCGCGGGCGGAACTTCCACGTGCCACGGCCAGCGGGGGAGAGGCGCCCCACTGGGATCACGCCCGTCTTTCCATACCCGACACGCCGGTCGTCGATCAGGACGGAAAGTCACACCGTTTTTATTCCGATCTGGTCAAGGGTCGCACCGTCGCCATCAACTTCGTGTTCACGACCTGCTCGTCGGTTTGTCCTCCGCTCACTGCGGTATTTCGCAGTACTCAGCAGGAGCTCGCGGACCGCGTCGGCCCGGAGATCACGCTGATCTCGATCAGTGTCGACCCGCTGAACGACACGCCTGCGAAGCTCAAGCAGTTCGCTTCAAAATTCGACCCCGGCCCGGGATGGCTCTTCCTCACCGGCAAGAAGTCCGACATCGATCGTCTGTTGGCGGCCCTGGGCGCTTTTTCGGGTGCGCGCGACGATCATTCACCGTTGGTCCTCATCGGCAACGACGCGGCCTCGCGGTGGACGCGACTGCACGGCCTGGCTCAGCCTTCGGTCCTCGTCGCCACCCTGCGCGAAGCGACTCGCATGCGCGCCGAGGCGCAGGCCGCGGTCAACGAATCGGCGGGATTTTTCCGAACCGCTGCCACCCAAGCCTCTGCAGGCGGCCAATCTGCAGCACCGGCCAATGCGAACGCGCGTTACTTCACCAATCTGCCATTGCTCACGCAAGACAATCGAAGCGTGCGTTTCTACGACGACCTGATCAACGGACACATTGTCGTGATCCACGCGATGTTCACCGGTTGCACGTCGGTGTGCCTGCCGGTGACCTCGAATCTCCAGCGCGTGCAAGCGTCGCTCGGCGACACGCTTGGCCGTCAGGTTCGCTTCATCTCGATTACCGTCGACCCGTTGAACGACAGCCCCGAGGTCCTGAAGAAATATGCCGAGCGGCATCACGTCGATCCGAGCTGGGTGTTCCTGACCGGCAAGCGGGAGAACGTCGACTGGGTGCTGTACAAGCTCGGCGCATTTACCGACGACAAGCAGGACCATTCGACTGCCCTTTACATCGGCAACGACGCAACTGGCGAATGGGTCAAGCTGGTCGCGATGTCGGAACCCGCCGTCATCGTCAAGGCCGTACGCCGGCTCGCGGCATCGAGCAGATCGTGAGCGTATCGAGCGCGATGTCCTTGCGGATGCGTATCGGCGCGTTCCTTTTGGCGTCGAGTCTCCTGCCCTTCGCGGCACCGGCGGCGGACGATTCGCTGTCGCCCTTGTCGCCTTCAGAGACGCTGGGCAAGGCGCTGTTTCAACATGGCCACGCGCCGGGTGGTCAGACACTTCGCGGAAGCATTGCAGGCATCCCGATTGCCACAGCGTCCCTGGCCTGCGCCAATTGCCACGGCGTCGATGGCGCTGGACGAGAGGAAGCGAGGATTGCGGCGCCGCCTTTGCGTCGCAGCGTCGATGCCAGAGGCGAAATCGCTTCCTTCGATGCCGAGGCGATCCGAAGCGCGCTTGCTTCCGAGCGTCGCTCGCTGAGCATGGCGCGCTATGAAATCGACGAACCCGAACTGCAAGCGCTGCTCGCGTATCTGCGGGTTCTTGGCACGGGCCGCGATGTCGATCCTGGCGTTACGCAGGACCGCATTGCGCTCGGTGCGGTTCTGCCGCTGTCGGGCCCCTTGGAACGCGTGGGCGTCGAAGCATCGACCGCGCTGCGAGCCGTGTTCGAGCGCGTCAATGCGCAGGGCGGCGTATACGGTCGGCGCATCGATCTGATCGTGAACGACTCGCAAGGCAGCGCAGAAGGTACGCAGGCTGGCATAGAGGCACTGGTCGAAGGCAATCAGGTGTTCTCGCTGGTCGGCAGTTTTCTTCCTCCCGACAGCGATGCTGCCATCGCGCCGCTTGCGCAAGCGCACGTGCCGCTGGTGGGTCCTGTCACACCCCCGAGTAGCGAGGCCGCCCGGCAGAGCAACGAGATCTATTTTCTGCTGCCGGGTCTCTACGATCAGGCGAGGGCTCTCATCGATTATGTCGCGGCGCAGGCCGGTACCGGCGCCCGTGTCGCCGTGGTCGCCATGGACGGCAAAGCCTACGAAGATGGCGCGGCCGGTGCGATGCGTCAGGCCGATATATACCCGGAACTTCGGGTCAGAAGAGTTCAATTCACACGCGCCTCCCATTTGAGCGCGGACATCAGCCGGTTACTTGCCGGGGCGGACGAGGTTGACTATCTCGTGTTCTTTGGATCATCCGCGAGTCTGGGTGCGGTTGGCCAGGCGATGGCCAGGGCTCACGCCGGAGCAAAAATCCTCACTTCGATATTCACTGCGGGAGACATCGCCAGCCGCGAAGAAACGGCCCTTGTCGGAAGGGTGTTGTTTGCCTATCCAGCGCTGGCTCGCCAATCGAGTGATGGCGATTCGGTAGTGCGCGCGCTGGCGCTCGCTTCGGCGCAGATGACCGTCGAGGCCCTCAGGCGCAGCGGGCGCAACCTGACGCGCCCGGCCTTCACCGACCAGTTGGATAACTTGCGTGAATACGCTACCAGCGTCTTTCCGCCCATCAGCTTCGTGTCTCGCCGGCACGTTGGCGGCACGGGCGTCTATGTGGTGTCATACGACGCGACCAGCGGAGCCTTCACTCCGGTCAGCGAGTCGATCATTCCACGCGAATGACCAGGCAACACCGGCGCGCTCATCGACGAACCCACCGATGACCGCACCGGCGGGCTCACGGAGGTATTCATCGAGGGGCTCATCTGCGAGCCTCGCGGTCCACGGGCGGGCCGTCGGCGATGATGCTGCCGAAGTTGAGCACGCCGATGTGCGAGCGTCGCTTCGTATCGAATCCGCAGCGCCTACCAGCGTCGCGGCGGTTCCGGCACGAAGCCGCCGCTGTTCGGGAAAGGGTTGGTCGCGACCGGCGGCAAGTGCGGCGACGGAATGATGCCCATCGCGATTAGGTTCTCTCGGCGATCGTAATGAATCGTCACGACCTCGTTGGGCGTGCTTTGCATGCGCTCGAAGCGCACGTTGACGATCGCGGAGTTTTCGATCGCGCCGTAGCCGGTGCCGATGCGCTCGCGCTGCTGCGAAACGATGGCGCCGTTGCGCGCGGCTTCCGACTTCATGGTGTCGTTCGCGCGAGGGCTCGCTGGCGCATTGGCGTCGGCTTCGGATTCGCTGCGAGACGATTCGGCCGGGGTGCGCGCCGCAGGTGCTTCGATTCGCGAATCGGCGCGCGAATCGGCGCGCGAATCGGCCCCCGACTCGCGACCAAGCTGCCGCTGCGCGATCGGACGCGGCCTCTCGTTGAAGATCGCCACGCCGATCACGCCGACATGGGCGGGTCGGCCGGTCCGCGCCGCATACGAGTCGGGCAGCGTCGTGAATTCGAACGCATTGACCTGATCCATGTTCTTGCGCCAGCCCATGACCTGCATGTATCCATGGGGATCGAGCACATAGCCGCGCTGATTCCACGCGGCGGTTTCGCCCGAGACCGCGTTCACGCCATCGATCGACAGCACGTTCAAGGTTCGCGACCCATAACGATTGGCGAGCATCACCGCGTAGCGTGCGCCCGGACGTCCCGCGATCCACCACTCGCCCTTGTGCAGGATCGGCGTAAGCGTCTCGCCGGTGGTTCGATCGATCACCTGCACATCGACCAGATCGCCGATCGCGTGAGCGGGCAGGGTGAACATCAGGGTCAGCGTGGCGCACACGCTGGTTGCGGCTTTGCGAAGCATCATCGTTCTCCGTTGATGGAAGGGACGATGCTATGAACGCCGGCGCGATGCGAATGGGGTCAAGGCATTTCGATAGCCGCAACAAGAACTGCATGACTGCCTCGCAGTTGACCGCCGGTTGCTGCTATGCCACGTTAGGCGCGCCGAGCACGTGCAGCGAATATCCCGGGACCGCCACATGCATCCGAAGCGCGTCGCTCTCATCGTCGTCCATGGCGTTGCCGATCAGAAGCCGGGCGACACGGCGACCGCCGTGATCGAACTGCTGGTCGCGTCTGCGCCCAAAGGCACGGCCTACACGGCGCTGTCGAGCGAAGACCTCACGCTCGCGGTCGCGCCGCTGGAGCCCAGAAACGCGCTACCCGAGCGCGATGACGCGACGCCTCGCGGCGAAGACCGACCGCTGCCGAAGTCGTTCGCGCAGTCTGTCTGTTCGGATTTTCACCGCGAGGAACGGAAGACGTCCGATGCGGTCACGTCCGCGACCGCTGCGGCATCGACGGACGCGGCATCGACCGATGCGAACGACAAGACCGATCACGGGATCGACGCCAGCAACTACCTGCTCACCAAGCACAGGGACAATGGCGCGCATCCCGAGGCCTATGCGACCCGGCGCATCGATGTCGAGCGAACCGAGGTTCCCTGGAGTCCCGCCGCGATCGCCGTCTACGAGATGTACTGGGCCGATCTCTCGCGATTGTCAGGCGCCATCCCGCGGATCATCACCGAGATGTTCACGATGATCTTCAGACTCTCGAAGCTCGGGCGCGGAACGGTGGACGCCGCGTGCGATTGGCGGCTCCCGACGCGTGCCTCGGGCTTGCGCGCCCGACTCGCGCAGCTTGCATGGCCACCCACCGCGTGGCTGCAGCGCGCGCTCGACTGGTTGTTCGTCAACCTGCTGGCGCTGCTGTTCGCGCAGCTCTTGTTGCTTGCGATCGTGATCGTTGTGCTCGGTCTCGCATCAACCGTTGAATCGAAATACTTGCATCGAGCGATTGCCGGCGCGACCGCGGGTATTGGCGTTCTTCTGTGGGCCTATCGCTTCAGCGAAAGAAAGATCTCGCTTCGGCTTCTGGCATTCACTCTGGGCATCATCGGCGTGATCGTGAAGTTGATTCCGGAAGAGCTCTTGCAGTGGAGCACCGTGTTGCTGTTGGTCGTTGTGATCACGCTCGTGTACGAGGCGGCCCTGCGCGTGGCGGACGACCGCTTTCCCCTGGTTCATTTCGCCGGACGCCTCCTGTGGGTCTGCGTGCTGGCGGTGTTGCTGTTGGACTCGGTTCACAACCTCTCGCCGGAGGGGGTCCAGGTCTCGATGCATGCGGCACTGTTCGCCGTCGAAGTCGTGCTGCAAGCCGTGAAGTACGCGTGGATCTGCGTCGGCGTGCTGCTCGTTTTCTGGTTCGTCGCAGGGTGCGTCGCCTCGCTTGAACCCGCGTACGAATCCAAGGCGAGCGTGGCAACCGGGCGTCTCGGACTTTGCGTTTCGATCGGCAGCTTCCTCATGATGACGATGGCGATCTGGGCCTTGCTGAGCAGCCTGCTCAACATATCGGCCGACAGGGTTGCGTACACGCCTTGCATCTTCACTCACTACGTTCCAACCGATAAAGAAAGCGAGGAGGACAGGAAAGCCGCGGAAAAAAAGGAGTGCCTGGAGATATTCAAATGCGCGGAGCCGCTGCACCCGGCAGAGATGTCCATCGTCCATAGATGCTGGGACGCGCCCGCATCGACTGGTCCGGCGCCTCCAGCTCGCGCACAGGATTCGACGCCGTCGAGCGCGCAGACATTCCTGAAGGAGCGCTTCAGGGCAAGCACGGCGGCGTTCTCTGCAATCGCGGCTTTTCTGCTCGGGCTCGTCGTCTATGTCGCGATCGTCTTCGTTCCCAGCGTGCTCGCGGAAATGAAGCTGCTCGTCAATCGCACGCGCGAGGCTTTCGCGAAGAACGTGAGGAGGACGCACGCGGAGTCTTCATCTTCGAACGCGCTTCGAGCCGACGCATTGCAGGACGCGGAAATGCGAAACAAGAAAACGCGACGGCTCGGCCGGTGGCTGACCACCGGTTTTCTAAACCTGGATGGCGTCGTTCTGATCATCGCGGGTTTCGGGCTGCTGGCAGCGGCTGTGGTCGTGTTTTTCTTCGTGTTTCCAGGGTTTGCCGAGGCACACCGGGGGTTCAAGGAAGATGTGATCGATGTCTCGCGGTCTTCGCTGCACCCTTTCGTGTTGAGTGCCGCCACCTTCGCAACCGCTTTCAGTTTGCTGGGTGGCGTGCTGTCGAAATATGTTCCCGCGCTGCGTGCGCCGCTCGATGTCGCGCTCGATGTCGACAACTACTTCCGCGAGTTTCCGCGCACCGCCATTCCGAGAGCGCGCATCTTCTCGCGCTACGCGGCGCTGCTCGCGCACGTGGCGGCGCAAGGTTACGACCGTATCGTGATCGTCTCGCACAGCCAGGGCACCGTGATCAGTGCCGAGTTGCTGCGCTTTCTTTCGAGCGACGGCAAGCACGCGCCGCAACCTGGCGCGCGGCCGCGCATCGACGGCGAAGCGCTACCCCCGATCAGCATCCTGACGCTCGGGTGCCCGCTGCGGCAACTCTATGCGGCGCGTTTTCCGACGCTGTACCGATGGGTGCTCAAACGACAGGACTCCGAAGCGGGACACGCCGCCGTGCACGGGCCGCGTGCTGACGATATCGGCGTCGAGCGCTGGTTCAATGGGTACTGCAGTGGCGACTATGTGGGGCGTTGGCTCTGGAGTGTCGCATCGACAGAAGACCCGATCGGGCAGCCGATGGTCGACACGGCCGACGTCAAATTATTCGGCAGGGCCGACGCCTACTCCGCCTTCGATCCGATGCCGCCGCTTTCGCTTCCGTTCGCGGACAAGCGCCAGGCCGAGACCTGCCTCGGGCTCGGTGCGCATACGCATTACTTCGAGCGCGAACAAAAAGACGTGGCGTGGATGATCGACCATCTGGTCGTTCGGTAGACGCTGCGACGCGTCCGAAGCAACTCGGCGACCGTTTTCGTCGCTTCGAGGCTCGTCGTCAGCCGCCCAGATAGGCGTCGCGTACGCGCGGATTGCCGAGCAGCGCAGCCGCCGTATCGGCAAGCACGATGCTGCCGGTCTCGATCACGTAGCCGCGCGCGGCGATACGCAATGCCTGCTTGACGTTCTGCTCGACCAGGAAGATCGAGAGACCGTCGCGGTTGAGTGCGCGCAGCGTGCGAAAGATGTCCTGCACGATCAACGGCGCGAGACCCATCGAAGGTTCGTCGAGCAACAGCAGGCGCGGTCGCGCCATCAATGCGCGGCCGATCGCGAGCATCTGCTGCTCGCCGCCCGAGAGGTTGCCGGCCGCACCGGCGGCGCGCTCCTTCAACAACGGGAACATGGTGAACACGCGTTCGAGATCGCTCTCGCGTCCCGCGCGATCGCGGCGGCTGTAGGCGCCCAGTTCGAGGTTCTCGCGCACCGTCAGCGTGGTCAACGTGGCACGGCCTTCGGCGACCTGCACGAGTCCGCGCGCGACGATCTTGTGCGGTGGCAGGCGTGTGATGTCCTCGCCGTCGAAAAGCACGCGGCCGCCGGCTTTCGGCACCAGTCCCGACAGCGCGAGCAAGGTGGTGGACTTGCCCGCGCCGTTCGCACCGACCAGTGTCGTGATCGCGCCGGCATCGACGGCGAGGTCTATGCCCTTGACCGCTTCGATGTGGCCGTACGCAACGGCAAGCCCTTCGACGGACAGCAGCGCACCGGCCGATGGCGACGCGGCCACGCGCGCGGACGCACTCGGGGCCGCGGTCATCGGCGTGCCTCGCGATCCATCTCGGTGGGCGAGTCGAGCGACGGAAAATCGGGCGAGAGGTCGGGCAGGTGCACCGGCTCTTCCTCGATGCGATCGGCCGCGCTGGATTCGTCGTCGTCATCGCGACCGAGGTACGCCTCGATCACGCGCGGGTCGTTGCGGATCTGATCGGGTGGTCCGTCGGCGATGATGCGGCCGAAGTTGAGCACACCGACGCGCGAGCAGAGACCCATCACGAAGCGCATGTCGTGTTCGATCAGCAGCACCGTGTAGCCGCGCGCGGCGATCGCGGCTATCTCGCGCATCAGGTCGGTCTTCTCGACGTTGTTCATTCCCGCGACCGGCTCGTCGAGCAACAGCAGCTTGGGCTCGGTTGCGAGCGCGCGCGCGAGTTCGAGCTTGCGTTGATTTCCGTACGAAAGATTGTCGGCCAGCTCGTCGGCGCGGCCATCGAGCTTGACCCAGGACAGCAATTCGAGCGCGCGATCGCGCGCGCGTTTTTCCTCGGCGCGAAAGCTGCCCGAAGAAAACAGCAGCCCGCCCGCGCCGTAGCGCAGATGGCGATGCATGCCCACCACCACGTTGTCGAGCAAGGTCATTTCCTTGAACACGCGGATGTTCTGGAAGGTGCGCGCAAGACCGAGTTGGGTGATGCGATGGGGACGCTGTCCGACCAGGCTCTTGCCTTCGAATGTCACGCTGCCGCTGCTCGGTGCATACAGGCCGGTGATGATGTTGAAGAGCGTGGTCTTGCCGGCTCCGTTCGGCCCGATCAGGCCGTGGATGCCGCCTTGCGGCACGGTGAGCTCTATGCTCTCGAGGACCTTGAGTCCGCCGAAGTTCTTGGAGAGCGCCTTGAGTTCGAGCATGTCAGCCTCGACCTTGCGCAGGCTGGCCCGCGGCTTTCGTCCTGCGGCCGAACCACGCGCGAAAGCGCTGCGGATCCCATATGCCCTTGGGCAGGAACAATACGATCACGACCAGGATCAGCCCGTTGACGACGAGGCGGAAGTCGCGCAAGGACCGCAGCACTTCGGGCAGCAACGTGAGGATCGCCGCGCCGAGCAGCGGCCCCGGCAATCCGCCGATGCCGCCCAGGACCGCCATCGTCAGTATGTCCACCGCGCGGTCGAATCCGAATTCCTGAGGGCCGATGAAGAAGGTGAGATGCGCATCGAGCCCGCCCGCGAGTCCCGCGATCGCCGCGCCGAGCACGAAGGCGAGCATGCGCGTGTTGGCCACGTCTATGCCCATCAAACCCGCGGCGGTGTCGTCAGCCTTGATGGCTTCGAATGCACGGCCCACCTTCGAGCGCCGCATGCGCCACAGCACCAGCAGCACCAGCACCACGGCGAAGAGCACGTGCCACCACTGCGTCAGTTGCGGGATGCC
>JBBQCA010000137.1:0-9117 GCA_038318315.1 Burkholderiales bacterium
AAGGAGGAGTTTGAGCAGGAGGCGGATTATAGTCAGGCCCTCGCCCCCGCATCTGATCTCGAACGCAAGAATGGAAGCCGACCATCCATCGACTCGCGCGCCCTCGGCGCTCGCCGGCGTGCGCGTCCTCGATCTCACGCGCGTGCTCGCGGGACCGTATTGCGCGCAGATCCTCGCCGACCTCGGCGCCGAGGTCATCAAGGTCGAGCGTCCCGCATCGGCCGCCCACGACGGCGGCGACGACACGCGCACCTGGGGCCCGCCCTATGTGAAGGACGAGGACGGCAACGACACGCCGGTCTCGACCTATTACGTCGCGGCCAATCGCGGCAAGCAGTCGATCGCGATCGACCTCGCGAGCACGGACGGCCAGCGCCTGGTGCGCGAGCTGGCGATGACCTGCGACGTAGTGATCGAGAATTACAAGGTGGGGCAGCTCGCGAAATACGGACTCGACTACGCGTCGCTCGCGAAACACAAGCCTGGCCTGATCTATTGCTCGATCACCGGCTTCGGCCAGACCGGACCGTGGGCGCGACGTCCCGGCTACGACTTCATCGTGCAGGGCTTGTCCGGCTTCATGTCCATCACCGGCGAGCGCGAGGATGCGTGCCCGCATTGCCACGGCGGGCCGCCGCAGAAGGCGGGCATCGCGATCAGCGACCTGCTGACCGGCATCTATGCATCGACCGCAATCCTCGCGGCGCTGCTTCATGTCCGCAAGACCGGTGAAGGTCAACACATCGACATGGCTCTGCTCGACGTGATGATCGCGACCATGGCCAACATGAACACCGCCTACCTGAACGGCGGCACGGTGCCGGGGCGTGCGGGCAACGCGCACGTGAGCATCGTGCCGTATCAGGTGTTCGCCTGTGCCGACGGTCACCTGATCCTCGCGGTCGGCAACGACCTGCAGTTCAGGCGCTTCTGCGAGGCTGCCGGTTGCGCGGGTCTCGCCGACGACGCGCGCTTTGCGACCAATCCCGCGCGCGTCAATAATCGCGACGTGCTGGTGCCGTTGCTCGAGGCAATCCTGATGGGTCGCGACAAGCACACATGGATTGCGCAGCTTGAAGCAGTCGATGTGCCGTGCGGACCGATCGACAACATCGCCGAGGTGTTCGAGAACCCGCAGGTGCAGGCGCGCGAAATGAAGATCGAGCTCCCGCATGCATTGGCCGGCCATGTGTCGCTGGTCGCCAACCCGATGCGCATGTCGGCGACGCCACCGCGCTACGACTTGCCGCCACCGATGCTCGATGAACATCGGGAAGCGATTCTGGCGCGGTTGCGAGAGCCGCCGCATTGACGACTGCGATTGCCCCTACGATCGCGACAGCGCCGTCGCATCGAACACCGGATTGGTGATCGCATTGAGCACGTGATCGCGCCACGCGCCGTCGATGTAGAGATAATCCTTCGCAAGGCCTTCACGCACGAAACCGAGTCGCGCGAGCAGCGCGGCGCTGCGCTGGTTCTCGGGAAGATGGTTGGCCTGCACGCGATGCAGCGCCTTGACCTCGAACATGTAGCGGATCGCTTCCTTCAAGGCTTCGCGCATCAGGCCCTTGCCCTGGTACGCGCCATCGATCTGGTAACCCAGGATGCACGATTGGAACGGCCCGCGAAAGATCTGCGAGAAGCCGATGCGGCCGATCACGACCGAGCGGTCGGGCATCGAGCCGTCGAACAGATCGAAGCGCACCGAACGATCGGCCGCGAAGTCGTCGACGCTGCGCACGATGCTGCGTTCCCAGAACGCGGCGCTGTAGAAATCGGACGGCGCCGGTGGATCCCAGCGCGAGAAATGCTCGCGATTGCGCTCGAAGAACGCGACCATCTCCTGCTCGTAGCCCGGCCGAGTATGCGCGATCCGCAGCCGCGGTGTGACGAGAGCAGGAAGCTCGCCGCTGATCACGCGATCCGGCACGCTTCGTCGAACGACAGGCGCGGGCTGCGTGGAAAGAGCTTGTCGGGATTTCCGTAGCCGAGGCTGCAGATGAAGTTCGACTTGATCTTCGTGCCCGCGAAGAACGCCTCGTCCAGCTTGGCGTTGTCGAAGCCCGACATCGGTCCGGTATCGATGCCGAGCGCGCGCGCGGCGAGGATCAGGTATGCGCCCTGCAGGCTGGCATTGCGAAACGCAGTGGTTTCGATCAGCGCGGGCTTGCCGACGAACCAGCTTCGCGCATCGTCGTGCGGAAAGAGTTGCGGAAGCTTTTGGTAGAACTCCGTGTCCATGCCGATGATCGCGACGACCGGCGCCATCGTCTTGGCGCGATTCTTTTCCGACAGCGCGGTCTTGAGCTTCTCCTTGGCTTCGGCCGATTTCACGAACACCACGCGTGCCGGGCAACAGTTGGCCGAGGTCGGCCCCATCTTCCACAGGTCGTAGAGCGCATGCAGTTGCTCGTCGCTGACGGACCGGTCTTCCTGCCAGCCGTTATGGGTGCGCGCGTGGCGAAAGATCTGATCGAGCGCGGCGTCCGTCGTGGGCGTGTGGTGGGGCTTGAAAGCAGGATCGCCCATGCCGTTTCCTTCCTGACTATTGGGACGCACGCGGCGAAGCAAGCGGCGCGGCCAGCGCGTCGCGCACGAATTCGAGCCGGTCCTGACCGAAGAACATGGTGTCGCCGACAAAGAAACTGGGCGCCCCGAAGACGCCGCGTGCGACTGCATCTTCGGTGGTGGACTTGAGCGCCGCCTTGACTTCGGGATCGGTGATCTCGGCCATCACCATCGCCGCATCGAGCCCGGCTTCGTGCAGCACACCCGCCACCACCGACGCATCGTTCATGTTGCGCTCGTCGACCCATATCGCGCGAAACATCGCGTCGAGATAGACATGGAAACGCTCGGGATGCCGCAACTGCATTGCGGTCGCGCCGCGCATCAACAGCAAGGTGTTGATCGGGAAATAGGGATTGCGCTTGAAGGGCGCGTGATAGCGCCGCGCATGGCGCTCGAGGTCGCCGAACATGTAGCGGCCCTTGGCCGGGATGGTCGCGGGCGACGCATTGCCGGTAGCCTGGAACACGCCGCCCAGCAGCATCGGGCGATAGATCAGCGTCGTACCGGTTTGTTCGCAGATGCGCGGCAGTTGCGTGTATGCGAGATACGACGCGGGGCTGCCGACGTCGAAAAAGAATTCCACTTCGCGGGTCATGGTGATCGATTCTTTAGGCGCCCTCCCTTTCAAGGGGAGGGTTGGGGTGGGGATGGGTTACGAGCCTACCAGCGTTCGGTCCACGGACGCAGGTCGAGTTCGAAGGTCCACGCGTCGCGCGGTTGCGTGTGCAGGTACCAGTAGTTCTCGGCGATGTGCGCGGGGTCGAGGATTCCGTCGTCGGCCCTCATCGCATAACGCTCGGGGAACTGGGTGCGGATGAATTCGGTATCGATCGCGCCATCGACGACGACGTGCGCGACGTGGATGCCCTTCGGTCCGAGTTCGCGCGCCATGCTTTGCGCCAGTGCGCGCAACGCGTGCTTGGCGCCCGCGAACGCGGCGAAGTTGGCCGAGCCGCGCAGCGACGCGGTCGCTCCGGTGAAGAGCATCGTGCCGTGACCGCGGACCACCATGCGCCTTGCGACCTCGCGCGCGGTGAGAAAGCCCGCCATGCACGCCATCTCCCAGATCTTGAAGAACTTGCGAGAGGTCTCTTCGAGGATGCTCGAGGGCGCGTTCGCGCCAATGTTGAACACGTACGCCTCGATCGCACCGACGTCGCGTTCGATCGCATCGACCATCGCGACCACCGCCGCTTCGTCGCGCGCGTCCACGCCGTAGGGATGCGCCACGCCGCCTTCCGCACGGATCGCGTCGACGAGCGGAGCGAGCTGCTCGGCGTGACGCCTGACGACGCAGGTCGCGAAGCCTTCGCGCGCGAAGCGTCGTGCGATGGCGCCGCCGGTCGCGTCGCCCGCACCGATCACCAGCGCTGCCTTGCCGGAATCGCTCATAGAAGGATTTCCTGTCGGGTCGCGCAGGTTTGCGCGCCTTCTACCTTAGCGCAACGGGAGGCAAGATCGTCGACGCGAGCCCTGGCGTCGATCTTCATCGTCTTCGTGCCCTACTTCATCTACGTCGTGCGCGTCTTCGAACGCAACGGCCCGATCGCACAAGCGATCCTGGTCGCGTTTCTGGTCGCGGCGGTCCTGCACGGCGTCGTCAACGGCGGTGCGCATATCCTGATGGCCGTGCGTTATGGCGCGGCGCGCGGCGACGAGCGCGACGCCGCGATCGATGCGCGCTCCTTGCGCGTCGCTTACTTCGCGCTGATCTCGCTGGTGATGATGGGGCTGTCGACCATCGCATTCGTCGGCGCAATCTCGACCCCGTCATCCGAAGGCCGCATCTGGGTGCCGACGTTTTCGGTGACCAGCCAGTTCGTGTTGTTCTGCTTCATCGTCGCCGAGGCGCTGCGCTATCTGACGCAAGTGATCTGCTATCGGCGCGAGGCCTGGGCATGAGCGACCCGACCATCACCAACAACATCCGGCGGCTGCGTTTCGACGCCGGCGAGATGACGCAGGAGACGCTCGCCGACGAAGTCGGCGTCACGCGTCAGACCATCATCGCGATCGAGGCGCGCAAGTACGCGCCATCGCTCGAGCTGGCGTTCCGGATCGCGTATGCGTTCGGGCAGCCGCTCGAAGCGGTTTTTCAGTACGAGGCCCCGAAGATGCGGGGCAAGCGGAAGTAGGTTTCGACGCCGGCGCCTGCTTCACGCTCAATACGTCTCGAAGTGGATGCGGCCGGTCTGCTTCATGCGCGCATGCAGCGCGGCCCAGGCTACGCCCTCCTGCGCGCAGATGTCGCGCAACGCCTCCAGCACGCCGGCCTCCATGCCCTTCAGGCCGCACACATAAACGAAGGTGTTGTCGTCGCGTATCAGTGACGCCACGTCGGACGCGCGTTCGCGCATCAGGTGCTGCACGTAGCGCTTGGGTTGACCCTCGGCGCCATCGGCGCGCGAGAACGCGAAGTTGATGTCGATGAATTCCTTGGGCAGGTTCATCAGCGGCCCGAAGTACGGCAGTTCCTTCTGCGTGCGCGCACCGAAGAACAGCATCAGCTTGCCGCCCTCGTTCAACGCGATGCGGCGACGGCGGCGCTCGGTCATTGCGCGCATCGGCGCGCTGCCGGTGCCGGTGCAGATCATGATGATGTTCGAGCCGGCATGGTTGGGCATCAGGAAGCTGATGCCGAACGGGCCGATCACCTTGACCTCATCACCCTTCTTGAGATCGCAGACATAGTTGGACGCGACGCCGCGCACCGGCTTGCCGTCGTAGTCGGCGGTCACGCGCTTGACGGTCAACGACACGTTGTTGTAGCCGGGCCGTTCGCCGTCGCGAGGACTGGCGATCGAATACTGGCGCGCGTGATGCGGCTTGCCGCGCGCATCGACGCCGGGCGGCAGGATGCCGATCGACTGGCCTTCCAACACCGGGAACGGCGTGCCGCCGAAATCCAGCACGATGTGATGCGTATCGCTTTCCGTGCCGAGGTCGGTGACGCGAAAATTTCCCGCCACCGTCGCGATGACCGGCGCCTTGTGACCGTATAGATTGACGTAGGGATGCGACGCCGACCACGGTGGGATCTGCGCGCCCGAACGCGGATCGGCGAGCTGGCTTTCGTCGCGATCGAGCGCTTCCACTTCCTCGGCTGCGCTGGCCGCGTCCAGCGGTTCCAGCGCCGAAGCCTCGATCGGAACTTCGGCGGGCAATTCATCCCAGGTGAACTGCTCGGCTATGCCGTAGGCCTGCGCGCGCAGCACCGTGCGCCAGTTGTCGATCGAGCCGGTCGGACACGGCGAGATGCACGCCATGCACAAGTTGCACTTGCCCGGATCGACCACGTAATTGTTCGAGTCGTGCGTGATCGCATCGACCGGACAGGTCTCTTCGCAGGTGTTGCAGCGTATGCAGATCTCCGGGTCGATCAGATGCTGCTTCAAGACTTCGCCGGCGGGCGTGCTCATGGTCGTTCGCGATTCAGTTGAAGCGCACGTATTCGAAATCGATGGGCTGCTTGTTGATGCCCATCGGCGGCGGCGCGATCCAGTTGGCGAACTTGCCGGGCTCGGCTACGCGTCCCATCAATGATGCAACGAATGCGCGGTCCTCGGCAGACGGCAACCATTCACGCTCGTGCGCCGCCCATTCGGCTTCGCTGACGACGCGACCGTCGGGACTCACGCGCGCGTTCGAAAGCGCGCCGATGCGACGATTGAAGGCCTTGTGCGGCACGTGCAGACGATGCGGCAGACCGGCCTTCTCGAACACCTTGTTCCAGCGATTGACGCCGCCGATCGAGTCCTTGATGTAGTCGTCGCGCAGCACTTCGTTCAGGGCGTTCAACATCGGCACTTCGCGCTCGACCAGGCGTCCGTCCTGCACCGCGAGCACCTTGTAGGTCTGGCCCTGCAGGCGATGATCGTCGCCGCGCTTGGTCTCTTCGAAACGGCCCTTCAATCCAGAGTTGTAGAAGATCGCCGCGTTGCTCGACTCGTCGGCGCCGAACAGATCGATCGTCACCGAGTAATGGAAATTCAGATAGCGCTGCAACGTGGGGATATCGACCACGCCGGCCGCGCGGATCTTCTGCGGATCGTCGGTCTTCAACTGGTTCATCACGTCGCAGGTGCGCGCGATCACGCGCGAGATGCCCGACTCGCCCACGAACATGTGATGCGCTTCTTCGGTCAGCATGAACTTGGTGGTGCGCGCGAGCGGGTCGAAGCCGCTCTCGGCGAGGGCGCACAACTGGAACTTGCCGTCGCGGTCGGTGAAGTAGGTGAACATGTAGAACGCCAGCCAGTCGGGCGTCTTCTCGTTGAAGGCGCCGAGGATGCGCGGGTTGTCCGGATCGCCCGAGTTGCGATGAAGCAGCGCTTCGGCTTCTTCGCGACCGTCGCGACCGAAATACTTGTGGAGCAGATAGACCATCGCCCACAGGTGACGTCCCTCCTCGACGTTGACCTGGAACAGATTGCGCAGGTCGTACATCGAAGGCGCGGTGAGACCCAGATGCCGCTGCTGCTCGACCGAAGCCGGCTCGGTATCGCCCTGCGTGACGATGATGCGACGCAGGTTTGCACGATGCTCTCCCGGCACGTCCTGCCAGGCAGCTTCGCCCATGTGCTCGCCGAAGCCGACCTTGCGCTCGGTCTCGGCCTGGTTCATGAAGATGCCCCAACGATACTCGGGCATCTTCACGTGACCGAACTGCGCCCAACCCTGAGAATCCACGCTGACCGCGGTGCGCAGATAGACGTCGTAATTCTGCGAACCCTCGGGCCCCATGTCCTGCCACCAGTTGAGGAACTCGGGCTGCCAGTGCTCGAGCGCGCGTTGCAGCGTCTTGTCTTCGGCAAGGTTGACGTTGTTGGGGATCTTGGTGCTGTAGTCGATGGCGGACATCATGGCTCCTGAATACGAATGCGTTGGCGATCTTGGATGATGAGTAGAGGTCACGAGGCCGAGAAGCTCACACGCGGTTCCAGTCGAACTGCGCCTTCTCGCCCTTGCCGTAGAGCTTCAATGCGCCCTTCTCTCCGACCGCGTTGGGCCGAATGAAGATCCAGTTCTGCCACGCGGTGAGACGGCCGAACACGCGCGTGAACATCGTCTCCTTGCCGTTGAAGCGCAGGTTCGCTTCCATGCCGGTGAGGGCATCGGGCGACATCGTCGCGCGTTCTTCCAACGCCATGCGGACTTCGTCGGCCCAGTCGATGTCGTCGGGCGCGGAGGTGACGAGGCCGACCTTCAATGCGGCGTCGGCGTCGAGCGCCTTGCCCGCCTGCGCGCGCACCGCTTCGAGCGCGGGCTCTTCGTCGTAGAAGCGACGGCCCAGGCGCGACTGATCGGTCGCCATCGGATAGAAACCGAAGTTCATCTCGTTGACCGTGATAGTCGGCGCGCGCTCGGGTGCATCGGGCAGGGCGAGCATGTAGCTGCGATCGCAGGCGAGCGCGAGTTCGAGCAGCGTTCCCGCAAAGCATGAGCCCTCGTCGATCAACGCGAACAGCGTGCGCGACGACACATCGAGGCGCGAGAACGTGCGGCGCAGGAAGCCCAGGGTTTCGCGCGCCAGCCAGTGATCCTGGTGCTTCATCAACAGCGCGTCGCATGCGAGCACGGCCGCTGCATCGCCCGAGGTCTTGAGCACCCAGGTGCCGATGTCGAGTTCGTTGGTGCGCATCGAGAGGATCGCGTCGTCGAGGTCGCGCGCGACCGCAAGCGGCCACCACGCGGCGCCGGCTGCGACGATCGCATCGATGCTGTCGGGCTGTGAACCTTGCGGCGCCTTGACGGTGAACGTCGCCATGCGTTTCGCGCGATCGATTTCGATTTCGACATGCGCATAGCGCAGCGCATCGGCTTCGACGGTTCGTTCGATCTTCGTGAGCGCGACACCCCTCCCGTCTGCCGGGCGATCGCTCTTCTCGGCCAACGCCGCCGCGCGCTCGGCGACCTTCTGCGCGAACACCGCCGGCTTCGCGATCTCGTCGACGAGGCGCCATTCCTTCGCGCGCGCACCGCGCACGCCTTCGGTGGTGGTGCAGAACACGTCGGCCAGATCGTGGCGCACGTGACGCTTGTCGGTCACGCGCGTGAGGCCGCCGGTGCCGGGCAACACCCCGAGCAGCGGCACCTCGGGCAGGCTCACGGCCGACGAGCGATCGTCGATCAGGATGATTTCGTCGCAAGCCAGCGCCAACTCGTAGCCGCCGCCCGCGCATGCGCCGTTGACGGCGGCGATGAACTTCAAACCCGAATGCGCGCTCGAGTCTTCGAGGCCGTTGCGGGTTTCGTTGGTGAACTTGCAGAAGTTGACCTTCCACGCGTGCGGTGACACGCCAAGCATGAAGATGTTGGCGCCCGAGCAGAAGATGCGGTCCTTCAAACTCGTCACGACCACGCTGCCCACCTCGGGATGTTCAAAGCGGATGCGATTGATCGCATCGTTCAGTTCGATGTCGACGCCGAGATCGTAGCTGTTGAGCTTGAGTTTGTAACCCGGGCGCAGGCCCGCGTTCTCATCGAAATCGGCCGCGAGCGTGGCCACCGGTCCCTGAAACGAGAGTTTCCAATGCTTGTAAC
>JBBQCA010000138.1:0-9074 GCA_038318315.1 Burkholderiales bacterium
AGTTCGCGAACGTGCAGGTTGTATTCGGCAACGATCCGCAATCGGAGGTGCGCATCTCGTTCAAGGCCGACCCGGGCTCGTGGTCCGCGGTGGGCACCGATTGCCTCGTGAAGAAATATTTCCCGACCGATCAGCCGACCATGAATTTCGGGTGGCTCGAGGACAATACGTCTGCGACCGAATACCGGCGCGTCGTGGTTCACGAGTTCGGTCATGCGCTCGGATGCATACACGAACACCAGAGCCCGACTGAACAACTGAAGTGGGACAAGGCGGCCGTCTATGCCGCGTTCTCGGGGCCGCCCAACAACTGGAGCAAGGCCGACATCGATTCGAACATCCTGCAGAAATACAGTCCGAAAGGGATTGCCGCGTCGGCCTTCGACATGGCCTCGATCATGCTGTATCAGTTCGATGCAAGCCTGTTCCTCGACCACAAGGCCACGCCCGAGAACACCAAGCTCTCGACGCTGGACAAGAGCTTCATCAGGCAGATGTATCCGAAGTAACGACGCCGCGAACGACGCCGCGGACGAGACGGGGAAGGCACTGCGGCCGCAGGCTATAGACTGCGCCGATGCAGGATTCTCCGGATCGTCAAACCTCGGTGCGCGGCAAGCGCGTGCGACTGATCGTGGCCGCCGGCCTGGTCATCTTGTTGGGTGGCCTTGCGCTGGCGTGGAGCATCTCGCCGCTCAAGCACGCGTTCGACATCCACGCGCTGGTGGCGATGGGGCACACGCTGCGCGCCTCGCCGCTCGCGCCGCTCGTGCTGATGGGCGTGTACCTGATTGCGGGACTGATCGCGATGCCGCTGACGCTGTTGATCGGGGCGACCGTGATCGCATTCGGCGCGTGGCCCGGCGCGCTCTACGCCTTCGTCGGCTCGCTGATCAACGGAACCTTGATCTACGCGATCGGACGATTCGCCGGTCGCGACCTCGTCAGCGATTGGCTGGCCAGGCGCGGCGGCTCGAAGATCGAAACGCTGAACCATCAACTGGAACGCCGCGGGCTCATGACGATGGCATTGATACGGCTCGCGCCCATCCCGTACTCGCTCGTCAACGTGATCGCGGGCGCATCGAAGATCCGCTTTCTGGACTTCGCGATCGGCACGGCGCTCGGGCTCTTGCCCGTCATCGGCCTGCTCGCGGGACTGGCCGTCGAATTCGATCAGTGGCTGGAACATCCGAGCTGGCCGCACCTGCTCGCGCTGCTCGTCGCGGCGATGGTGGTGTTCGCGGCGATCTGGACGATCAAGCAGCTGGTCACGCGCCGCAACCTCGGCCGCTGATCACGCATCACTTCCAGTAGCCGAGCCGCTTCATCCACTGCGCGATCGCGCGTTCGTTCTCGCCGCCGCTCTCGTGAGTCGCCTGCAGGCTGGGGAGATCGTCCGCGAGCCGATGCTGGCCGAGCTTGAACTTGCCTTCGAGCTTGTCGACTTCGATCTCGAAGCCGGTGATCGCCGCGAGCAATCCGTCTCGCTGGCGCGTCTCGAAGGCTGCGAAGCGCGGCGCGAACGCCGGATCGTGATGTGCGATCAGATGCCCGAGGATGGCGAGCTTTCCATGGACATCGTCGATCGTGCGCGACCTGCCGCTCGCGTGGACCGCGATGTAGTTCCACGTCGGCACGCGGCCTTCCGACCGATAGTGGGACGGAGAAACATAGGTGTGCGGACCGTGGAAAATCGCGAGCGCATGCGCGCCATCCGCGAGCGTGCGCGCATGCGGATTGGCCGCGGCGACATGCCCTTCGATGACCAGCCCACCGTCATCGCGCTCGCGCGTCAACACCGGCACATGGCTGACGAAAGGTTCGCCGGCGATAGTCGAGACCAGCGTCGCGAAGTTGTAGTCGCGCATGACCGCGAGCAGATTGGCGCGATCGTCGCGAGCGAAGTGCTTGGGAATGTACATGCGCGGGTCAGGCCGAGGCGCGGGTTGCGGACGCGCGATAACTGTCCGGTCGCAGGATTTCCATGCCGCGCTCGGGGCGAGCCAGCGCCGAAAAGCCGAGGTCTCGATAGAGCGCGTGTGCGTCGGCGGTGAAGAGAAGAATCCTTCTCAGTCCCTGCGCGTCGTCGTGCTCCAGCAGCGTGCGAACCATGCGCCGCGCGATGCCTCGCCCGCGCTCGCTTGCAACGACGAAGACGTCGGCGAGATAAGCGAAGGTTGCGCGGTCGGTGACCAGGCGCGCGAAGCCGACTTGATACCCACCGCGATAGGCGCCGATGCAAAGCGAGTGCGCGATCGCGCGCTCGACGGTGGTTCGCGAAATACCCAGCGACCAGTAAGCCTCGCCCGACAGGAAGCGATGGATGACGTCGAGGTCGAGTCGCGCCGGATCGAAAGAAAATTCGACGGCGTCGTCACGCGGGACCGACCTCTTGCTCATCGCGGTGACGATGCGGCCGAAACCGCGGGGGCCGATGCGGTCGTTGCGGCAGCCGCGGCGCTTCGCGGCGCGAGGTTCTTGGCGAGGAAGGCGTCGACTCTTCGATAGAAATCGTAGCGGTTCTCGTCCTTGTTGAAGCCGTGCCATTCGTCGTCGTACACCACCCACTCGTAGGGCTTGCTGTATTTGTCGAGCGCCGCGCGCATGCGCGTGCCGTGAATCAGCGGCACGCGATCGTCGGCCGCGCCATAAGCCAGCAGCAGCGGCGCCTGGATGCGATCGGCGTGATAGAGCGGCGAGACGGCGCGCATCTTCTCGCGATCCTTGTCGGGGTCGCCGATCCCGCGCGTTAACGTCCGCGTGCTATCGCCTCCACGCTCGGCGTGCATGAAGTCCGACCAGCCGACGTCGAACATCAATTCGAGATCCGATACCGCGACAAAAGCCACGCCGCAGCGGAACATCTGCGGCTCCTTCTCCAGACCCCACAGCGTCGCATAGCCGCCATAGCTGCCGCCGAACAGACACACGCGATCGGCATCGACCTTGCCGCTGTCGATCAACCACCTCACGCCATCGGTCACGTCGTCCTGCATCGCGAGGCCCCATTGCTTCCAGCCGGCCTTGTAGAACGCATCGCCGTAGCCCTGGGTTCCGCGAAAGTCGGGCTCGAGCACGGCATAGCCGCGAGATGCGAGGAACTGTGCGTAGGCGTCGTATCCGAAGTGTCCGCCCTGCACATAGGGTCCGCCGTGTATGACCACCACCAGCGGCAGCTTCTTTTCGTCGATGCCCTTGGGCAACGTGAGATGAGCGGGAATCGAAAGTCCGTCGCGCGCCTTATAGCGGACCAGCTTGCGCGCGGAGAGTGGCACACCGGTGAGCCACGGGCGGCTCACTGCGGTTTCCTGCAGCGCACCCGACTTGCGATCGAGGATGAACCAGGTCGGCGAAGCCGACTCGGATTCGGATGTGACCACGACGCGATCGGTCGCGTATCGTCCCCAGCTGAGGCGGTTGCGCATGCCCGGCAAGCCGGCATCGACGGCCTTTTGAATGCCGACCCATTGCGAATCGATCCAGTGAACGCCTGCGAGCGAATCGTCCAGGACTCCGGCCACGGTCTTTCTTTCGTAGTCGAAGATGATCCGGTCGGCATCGACCGTGTCGCTTTCGAACACGAGCTTGCCGAGACGATTGTTATCAGGATCGAAGGCATAGACGCCGAACCGTTTGCCCTCGGCGTTCGAGCGCGCCGAGACGTAAAGCGTGCGGTTGTCGAAATCGAAAGCGATGGGTCGAATGTCATCGTTCTCGACATCCGCTTCCCGCAGCATCGTCCATCGATCCGCGTTCGACTTGCGGTACCACAGGGCCGTCTTGACTGCCCCGCGCGGAACAGTGACGGCCACTCTCACCTGGCCATCATGGTCAGCCACGAACTTGTTGACGTCGCCAGGCGATTCCTCGGTCAGCAAGGTCTTCATTGCCGTTCGCGGATTGAAGCGATACGCGTCGAGTCCGTAGCGATTTCTTTCGTTGGTCTCGACGATCAGGTCTTCGCCAGCGCGATCGACGACCTCGATGATCTGCATATAGGCGGCGGTGCCCAGATGCACCGTTTCGCGCATGACGTTCTCACGGAGCGATGTACGCAACATGTCGCGCAACACGCGCCCATCGGTATCGATCAGCACGCGTTGCTTGACCTCGATGTTGCCGGACTCGTCGGTGAGATTGGCTGTCGCAATCTCGAGCACGCGGTCACCGACCCATCGATACGAGGAAACGTCCTGCTCCTTCAATGTGGTCAACACTTTCGCGCCGCCCTTCTCGAGGTCGATGATCGCGAGATTGCGTCGCTCGTTGGTCGGCACCAGCGCGGCGAGCAGCTTTCCGTCGGGCGACAAGGTCACGCTGGTGTACTTGGGACGTTTGAAAAACGTTTCCACCGGCTGCAACGCTTTGCCTGCAGGATTCGAAGCCGTTGTTGCGACCGCGGTCGGTGTCTGCGCAGTCGCAGTGGACACGCAGACGATCAGCGATACGAATACGGCGATTGAACGAAACATCGACTTCCCCTGAAGATCGGCCTCATCGGCGGTATAGATATTTTTATTGGCGTGCGCCGCTAGTCACCGCGATGTAGCGGGTGGCGCCGCCGAAGCCGTCTTCGTTCTCGGCGCGAGATGCTTCGCCAGGAACGCATCGACGCGGCGATAGAAATCGTACTTGTGTTCGTCCTTGTTGAAGCCGTGGCCCTCGTCGGGATACACGACCCACTCGTAGGATTTGTTGTATTTGTCCAGTGCGCTGCGCATCTGGTTGCCGTGGGTCATCGGGACCCGCCTATCCGATGCGCCGTATGCGAGCAGCAAGGGCGCCTTGATGCGATCGGCGTGGTACAGGGGTGAGACGGCGCGCAGCTTTTCCTTGTCCTTGTCGGGGTCGCCGATGTGTCTGATCTGCCATTCCTTGATACTCCCGTCCCTGTCCATCTGATTGGTGTCGGACCAGCTCGCGGTAAACAGCAAGTCGAGATCGGAGACGGCGATATATGCGACGCCGCACCTGAACATGTCGGGTTCCTTCTCGAGTCCCCACAAGGTCGCGTAGCCCCCATAGCTGCCGCCGAAGAGACAGACGCGATCGGGATCGACGGTGCCGTTTGCGATCAGCCACTTCGCGCCGTCGGTCACGTCGTCCTGCATCGCGAGCCCCCATTGACGCCAACCCGCCCGGTAGAACGCTTCGCCATAGCCGCGCGTGCCCCTGAAGTCGGGTTGAAGCACTGCGTATCCGCGCGACGCGAAGAACTGCGCGCGACCGTCGTATCCAAACTGTCCGCCGCCTATGAACGGGCCGCCATGAATATCGATCACCAGCGGAAGGTTCTTGCTCAAGCCCCTCGGTATGGTCAGGTAAGCGGGGATGTTCAGTCCGTCACGCGCCGAATAGTTGACGCGTTTGCGCGGAGCCAGCGGCACGCTGGCCAATTGCGGAAATGCGACCGCGACTTCGTCGAGCTTGAGATTCTTGCGATCGAGGATCGAGAATATCGGCGCGCGCGTCTCGGAATCGGTGACGACGAGGATGCGGTCAGTGTCGTAGTCGCCCCAACCGATCCGGTTGCGCGCTCCGGGAATCGCCGCATTGATCGATTGTTGAAGGCGATCGAATTCAGGATCGATCCATTTCACGCTATCGCGCGAGCCATCCACGATGCCAACCAGTTTTTTTTGTACGCGGTCGAAGATCAACCTTCCCGCATCGAACTCCGTGCTTCTGAAGACTTGCTTGCCGAGAAGATTGGTTTCCGGATCGAACTCGTAAACGCCCCTGCGCCCGCCTTCGGCGCCCGCACGCGCATAGACGTAGAGGGTTGCGTTGTCGAAAGCGAATGCTATCGGCTGAATTTCGATTCGATCGATCAAGGTTTCGCGCAGCTTCTTCCATTCACTGTCATTCGATTTTCGATACCAGAGCGATGCCGTCTTGCCGCCGTAAGGTATCGATACGGCGATGCGCACCTGGCCATCGTGATCGGCGACGAATTGCTTGACGAACCCGGGAGACTGAAAGGTCAGCAAGCTCTTCTCGGACGTCTTCGGGTTGTAGCGATAGGCATCGAGTCCATCGATGGTTCGATCGTGATTCACCACGACCAGGTCGTAGCCGGCGCGATCGAGCGTCTCGATGATCGTGGAAGCACCGCGTGGGCCGCTGGTTTGCATGTCGCGAACAAGGTTGCCATCGGTATCGACCAGGACATGTTCTCCCCGCTGCCCCACCCCGCTCGCCTCGGTCATGTCCCATGCCTCGATTTCGAGCAGGCGATCACCGATCCACGAATAGCCGCCCACGTCGTGGTTCTTCATGCCCGTCAGCATCTTTGCCGTCCCCTTCTCGAGATCGATCAAGGCAAGATTGCCGCGCTCATTGAGCGGCACGACTGCGGCGAGGAATTTACCATCGGGCGAAACCTGCATGTCGCGATACTTAGGACGCGCGAGGAACACTTCGGGAGGAAGGCGCGACACATCGGTCGATTGCGTCGCCGCAGGGGACGGGTTCTGAGCGAAGGTCGTGGTCGCGAGCACCAGGACCAGCACAGTGCCGAACACACGCAAAGGTTTCTTCATGGTTCGGCACTTGCCCATTAGATTTTTACCGCAAGGTCTGCTTCGGTGGTGAACGCGTCTGAATAAAACTCGTCTTCGGGCAGGCCACATGTCCCTATGAAATCGCGGCGTGCCGCGTCCACCATCACCGGCGCGCCGCACGCATAGACCTGATGCGCTGAAAGGTCGGCGAAATCGTCCATCACCGCGCGATGCACGAAGCCGGTCCGGCCGCTCCATGCATCTTCGGCAAGTGCATCGGATACGACCGGGATGTAGCGGAACGACGGCAACGCGCTCTCCCAGCCGCGCGCGATTTCGTCCTGATAAAGATCGTGCGGACGGCGGCCGCCCCAGTAGAGCGTCATCGGCAGATCGAGCGCCTTCAGTAGCGCATGTTCGATGATCGCCTTGATCGGCGCGAAACCGGTGCCGCTCGCAACCAGCACGATCGGCCTGACGCTGTCATCGCGCAGGAAGAACGATCCGAACGGGCCTTCGAAGCGGAGGATGTCGCGCTCCTTCATCTGCGTCGCACCGGCCCCGAACACGTGATCGCTGAATGCGCCGCCGGGTGTGTGCCGGATGTGCAGCTCGATCTGATCGGCGGTCTCAGGCGCACCCGCCATCGAATAACTGCGGCGACGTCCGTCCTTCATGATGATCTCGACGTACTGCCCCGGCAGATATTGCAGGCGCTCGGAGGCTGGCAGTTGCAGCCGCACCACCGCGACGTCGGGCGCGACGCGCGTGAGGCCGGCCACGCGCGCAGGCAGCTTCTTGATGGGGATGTCGCCGATGCCGCGCACTTCGCGCGCTTCGATGACGAGGTCGCTTTCGGGATGCGCGCTGCAGAACAGCGCGAAGCCGCGCGCCTCCTCGTCGGCGGACAAGGCGCTCGCCTTATGCGGATCGTGCCGGACCCGTCCTTCGACGATGCGGCCCTTGCACGAGCCGCATGCGCCGTTCCTGCATCCGTAGGCCAGGCCCACGCCCGAGCGCATCGCGGCCGCGAGTACTGTTTCGTCGTCACCGACTTCGAACTGATGGCCACTCGGCTGGACCGCTACTGAGAATGTCATACTGATTCTGATGTTTGATCCAACGCTTGATCGATCCGACGCGGCCGCTTCGCAAGACGACGGTGGCACGCGCGACCCTCGCACAGGCCGCTTTGCGAGACCCCGCATTCTAGTTGTTGGTTGTGGCGATGTGGGCCTGCGCGTCGTGCAACTCCTACGCGATCGCTATCGTGTTGTGGCGTTGACGCATACGCGCGAGCGTGTAGCCGCGTTGCGCCGCGCCGGCGCCACGCCCATCGTTGCGGACCTCGATCAGCCGCGCTCGTTGCATCGCCTCGGAAGTCTCGCGCGCATCGTCGTTCTTCTCGCGCCGCCGCCTTCGCAGGGAAGCATCGACACGCGAACGCGCGCCCTGCTGCCGGTCATGCACGGCATAGCCACGCTGATCTATGTGAGTACCAGCGGTGTCTATGGCGACTGCCTGGGCGCGCAGATCGATGAGACGCGTACAGTGGCGCCACAGACTGATCGTGCGAAGCGGCGTGTCGATGCCGAGCGACGCCTGCGCGCATGGGCGCGAAGCAGCGGCTCGCGGCTCGCGATTCTTCGGGTGCCGGGCATCTACGCGAGTGATCGCCTGCCGGCCGCGCGCATCGCGGCGGGTACGCCCGTGCTTCGCCACGCCGACGACGTATTCACCAACCACATTCATGCCGATGATCTGGCGCGACTGATCGTCCTCGCGATTCATCGAGGTGCCGCGCAACGGGTCTATCACGCGGTCGACGACAGCGCGATGCGGATGGGCGACTGGTTCGACAGTGTCGCCGATGCGCACGGCATGCAGCGACCCGAGCGCCTGTCGCGCGACGCGATCGCGGCGCGGGTCGCGCCCAACCTGCTGAGCTTCATGCGCGAGTCGCGACGGCTCTCGAACGCGCGCATCAAGAACGAGCTCGGCATGCGGCTGAGCTACCCGACGGTGTGCGAGGGCCTGCAGGCCGCCACCTCGCAGAAGCAATAAAAAAGCCCGCCGGGTCGGCGGGCTTTGCATGAGATTCGACGAAGAATCGAAGCGCGTCAGGCGTCGAGCTCCTCGACTTCGGCCGGCGGCTTGTGCGCGCCCCCATTTTCCGGAAAGATCAGACGGATCTTGTTGTCGTCGTCGAGCTCGACCTTGACCTTGCCACCATTGACCAGCCGGCCGAACAGCAACTCGTCGGCCAATGCGCGACGGATCATGTCCTGGATCAGGCGTGCCATCGGCCGCGCGCCCATCATCGGATCGAAGCCCTTCTTCGCAAGATAGGTGCGAAGCGCATCGTCGAACACGATGTCGACCTTCTTCTCGTGCAACTGCTCTTCGAGCTGCATGAGGAACTTGTCGACCACGCGCAGGATGACCTCTTCGTCGAGCGCCTTGAAGCTGATGGTCGCGTCGAGCCGGTTGCGGAACTCGGGCGAGAACATGCGCTTGATGTCGACCATCTCGTCGCCCGACTCCTTGCTGTCGGTAAAGCCGATCGAG
>JBBQCA010000139.1:0-8889 GCA_038318315.1 Burkholderiales bacterium
CACGCGCGGCCGAGTTCATCTTCCATCCGGGCTTCTCGACCGCGTCCGAAGTCACCGAACTCGCAGGCCGAGGGGTCGGCATGGACGTGGTGCGCGCCGAGGTGAACGTGCTCGCGGGCCGCGTATCGGTCGACAGTGAACTGGGCAAGGGCACGCGCTTCACCATCAATCTGCCGCTCACGCTCGCGGTCACGCAAGTGGTGCTGGTCGCGGTCGCCGGCCGCGTGTATGCGTTGCCGGCGGTGCTGGTCGAACAGGTTCAGACCTTGCGGCCCCAGGCTCTGACCGAAGCCTATCGCGCAGGCCAGCTCACGTGGCTAGGCGAGCCGGTGCGCCTCGCGTTCCTGGGCACGCTGCTCGGCGTCGAGGACAGCGTGCCGGTCGCGCAACGCTCGTCGCCGGTGCTGATCCTGCGTTCGGCCGGCGAACGGATCGCGATCCACGTCGATGAAGTCGTCGGCAATCAGGAGGTCGTCGTCAAGAACCTCGGGCCGCAACTGGCTCGCATGGCCGGCATCGCCGGTGCGACGGTGCTGGGCTCGGGCGAAATCGTCCTGATCCTCAATCCCGTGCAACTCGCGCACATGCTCCGGCATGCCGACACCACCGAAGGCCATGCGCCCGCCGATGCCGCCACCGGTATCGATGCGAAGGGCGACGACCCCGCGCGTTCGACCCGCGATGAAGTCCTGAAGACCCTGCCGACCGTGATGGTCGTCGACGATTCGTTGACGGTGCGCCGCGTCACCCAGCGCTTGCTGTCGCGCGAGGGTTATCAGGTGGTGCTGGCCAAGGACGGCGTCGATGCGCTCGAACAACTGCAGGACTACACGCCCGACGCGATGCTGGTCGACATCGAGATGCCGCGCATGGACGGGTTCGACCTCACGCGCAACGTCCGCAACGACGAGCGTTATCGCCACGTGCCGATCATCATGATCACGTCGCGCACGGCCGAGAAGCACCGGCAGCACGCGGCCGAGCTGGGCGTGGACGAGTACATCGGCAAGCCCTATCAGGAAGACGAGCTTCTCGAGTTGCTCGCGCGCTACGTCAAGGCGCGTCGCACGCAGTCGGCGTAGGCGACGCCCGCGACGATCCGGCTCTTCGGGATCGGCGTCGCGGGCGGCTGGACGCCGCCGAAAGGCCTTGCCGTCGTCTTCAGAAATTCGCGAATTCGCGATAGTCCAGCGCGTAGATCATGCGCGTGCGATCGATGTAGCGACGCAGCGCTTCGGGCCCTTGCTGCGCGGCTGCGTGCGCACCGCGCTTGCCCGGATCGGCGTACGCATTTTCCTGAACCCGAGATTCGCGCGGCGACGCGACGTGCGCCTGCGCGACCAGAACGGCCGACGAGTCGGTTGCAACCAGTGCCGCTTCCTGCCGTGGGGACGGTTGCGCGGCGTGGGCTTGATGGGACGCGACCAAAACGAACGCTGCCGCGACGGTCACGAAGGGAGTGGCGAGTTTCATGGTGTGCTCCTGTGGAATGAGGAAGCGGCACGCTGTGGGATGGAGCGAGCTGCCGTGATTGCAGTATTGGCGGCGCCTACCCACCAATCACCCACGGATGCGGATGCTCCCTTTCGCGGAGCGCTTGTTCCGATTCAAGCAACCTGCGCGAGCCTGACGACCGCGTAGCGCTCGAGCGTCGCGCGTCGTGCCGCGTCGTGATCGACGATCGGCTCCGGGTAGTCGCGGCCCAGCACGAGGCCCGCGCGATCGAGCTCGGAAGCGCTCGCCAGCCACGGCGCATGGATCGCGCCGTTCGACAGCTTCGCGAGACCGGGCAGATAGCGGCGTATGAAGACGCCTTCGGGATCGAACTTCCGCGATTGCGTGACCGGATTGAAGATGCGAAACCACGGCTGCGCGTCGCAGCCACTCGACGCCGCCCATTGCCATCCGCCGTTGTTGGCCGACAGGTCGAAGTCGTTGAGGCGTTCGGCGAAATAGCGCTCGCCCCGGCGCCAGTCGAGGCCCAGGTCCTTCGCGAGAAAACTCGCGGTCACCATGCGCAGGCGGTTGTGCATGTAGCCGGTGGTGTTGATCTGCGTCATCGCGGCATCGATCAGCGGATAGCCGGTCGCGCCGCGACACCAGGCGTCGAACAGTCGGTCGGCATGCGGTCCCTGTTCCCAGCGTATGCGATCGAACTGCGGCTTGAAGGCCGCGCCGCGCGCGAGGTCGGGCCGGTGATGCAGGACCTGGAAATAGAAGTCGCGCCAGATCAGTTCGGACAGCCAGGTCTCGGCACCGCGGCTGCCCGTTGCCGCATCCACTGCGGGGCTGCCGTGCATGCGAAGGAGCGCCGCGCGTGCCAGCGCGCGTATCGAGATCGTCCCGAAGCGCAGATGGACGGATAGGTACGAGGTGCCGCGCACGCCGGGATAGTCGCGCGCCTCGCGATAGGCGGCGATGTGTTCGGTGAACGCATCGAAGAGGCGATGCGCACCGGATGCGCCGGCTGGAATGTCGACTGCATCGAGATCGGTCTTCGCGAAGCCCATGTCGGCGAGCGTCGGCGGTTGCCGAGGGAGATGAGCGGGGACCGGCACGAGCCGTGCGGCGTGGCGCTCCACCGGATAGGACGACACGTAGAACGGCGTGACGGCCTTCAGCCACGCGCGCTTGTACGGCGTGAAGACCGAGAAGGGCGTCCCGCCCAGCGTCAGGATCTCGTCCTTCTCGAAGACGACCTGATCCTTGTAGTCGTGGAACTTGCGCCCGTCGCTCCTCAATTTCCTCGCGACTTCCGCATCGCGCGCGAGCGCGTCGGGCTCGTAGTCGTGGTTGACGAACACCGCATCGACGTTCAGGGCATCGGCCAGTTGCGGCACCAGATCGCGTGCGCGGCCGTGCCGCACGATCAGGCCGCCCTTTTTGCCCGGCGACGCATCGCGAAGCGCTTCCGACAATTCGCCCACGCTGGCGCGGATGAACTCGACGCGACGATCGTGCCGCAGGCCGCGCGCGAGCAGCGGCTCCAGGATTTCGCTGTCGAAGACGAAGACGCACCACACCGACTTGCACGAACACAGCGCGTGATAGAGCGCCGCGTGATCCGACAGCCGCAGGTCCCGGCGGAACCAGACTAGCCCGCGCTCGTAGATGGGATCGTGTCGGGGCATGG
Source organism: Burkholderiales bacterium (assembly GCA_038318315.1). GTDB lineage: Bacteria > Pseudomonadota > Gammaproteobacteria > Burkholderiales > Burkholderiaceae_D > CAHJXF01. The sequence goes on from JBBQCA010000139.1 coordinate 3,134, forward strand.
AGGTTGTAGTGACGAGAAGGGAAGGGCAGCGAAGAGACAGAAGAAGGTACGAATCGAAGGCGGTCGATTGTGCCCACCCATGCTGCCGTTTACAATGCGCTCATGTCCGATCACGCATCCGCGGACGGCAAGACGAAAGCAGCAGAAACGGGTGCATCGCCCGCAACGCCGACTGGTTCTCCGACCAGTTCGTTTAGTCTCGCCAACCACTTCCTGATCGCCATGCCCAGCATGGCCGACGAGCGTTTTTCCGATACGGTGGTCTATATGCTCGAGCACACGCCCGAGCGCGCCATGGGTGTCGTCATCAATCGGCCCACCGACCTCACGCTCGAGAAATTGTTCGAGCGCGTCGAGATGAAGCTCGAGATCGCGCTGCTCGGCGCGCAGCCGGTCTGCTACGGCGGCCCGATCGCCACCGATCGCGGCTTCGTGCTGCACGATCAGGTCGATGCGCAATATGGTTCGACCTTGACGGCCGAAGATGGCCTCTCGGTGACGACCTCGAAGGACGTGCTCGAAGCGATCGCCGGCGGCCACGGTCCGAAGCACGTGATGGTCGCGCTCGGCTACGCCGGCTGGTCCGGCGGCCAGCTCGAAAGCGAGATCGCGCAGAACGCGTGGCTCACGGTGCGTGCGGATCCCTCGGTGGTGTTCGACGTGCCCCACGCGCATCGACGTGCCTCGGCAATCCAGTTGCTCGGCTTCGATCCGATGATGTTGTCGAGTGATGCGGGGCACGCATGATGTTCGCGTCCGGGACGCTCGTGTCTCCTCGGTGCACGTGACGTCGGCGCCCGAAACCCTGCTCGCATTCGACGTCGGCGCGCGCCGTATCGGCGTGGCGGTCGGCAACGAGCTGGTGCGCCACGCGCATGCCGCGGCGATCGTCAACGTGACCGAGAGCGACGACGGGTTCGCGGCGATTGCCAGGCTGGTCGACGAGTGGCGTCCCGAGCGCCTGGTGGTCGGCATCCCGTTGCCGGTCGACGCGAAGACCCGGGACGACAAGCCGTCGCCCGCCCTGGCGCGATGCGAACGATTCATCGAACATCTCGCCCGCCGCTTCGGCCTTCCGGTCGCGCGCGTCGATGAACGCTACAGCTCGATCGACGCCGACGCACTTCACCGCGAGCGTCGTCAGGCGGGCCTCGCGAAACGCGCGAAGGCGCTCGACGATGTCGCGGCGCAAGTGATCCTGCAACGCTACTTCGATGCGTTGCCGGCGCGCGAGGCGCTTGCATGAGTCTCGACGATACAGCGCCGCGCATCGATACGCCCGACGCCGAAGGCTTGTACGCGTCGCTGCGCGCATCGCTGGCCGAGCACCTCGGCGCGCGGCGCGATCGCGTGTCGCGCCTGGTCGGGATACACAGCGGCGGGACGTGGATCGCCGAGCGCCTGCATCGCGACCTTCAGCTTCCCGACCGCGCGGGTGCGATCGACATCTCGTTCTATCGCGACGACTTCAATCGCATCGGGCTGCACGGTCAGGTCAAGCCCACCGAGATCGACTTCGATGTGGCGGGCGCCGACATCGTGCTGGTCGATGACGTGCTCTACAGTGGCCGCACGCTGCGCGGCGCGCTCAATGTGTTGTTCGACTACGGGCGGCCGGCGCGCGTCGATCTCGCGGTGCTGATCGACAGGCAGACACCCGAAGGCGATGCGCGCGAGCTGCCGATCGCAGCGCGCTTCGCTGGCGCGCGGCTGGTACTGGGGCGCGATAAGGAATTCGTGCTATCCGAGGACGGCGAGCGCTTCGCGTTCTCGATCGCCGATACGACGCGGCCTCCGAAGAGCTGAGCGATGCTCAACCCGCAACTGAACCGCGCCGGCGAACTGCATCATCTGCTGTCGATCGAGGGGCTGCCGCGCGCGATGGTCGTGCACATCCTCGACACCGCGGCAGGCTTCGCGGGCCTGGTCGATCCGCGGCGCGAGGTCAAGAAGCTGCCGCTCTTGCGCGGTCGCAGCGTGTTCAATCTCTTCTTCGAGAATTCGACGCGCACCCGCACCACCTTCGAGATCGCCGCTGCGCGCCTGTCGGCCGACGTCCTCAATCTGAACGTCGCGGCTTCGTCACAGAGCAAGGGCGAATCGCTGCTCGACACCATCGACAATCTCTCGGCGATGCACGCCGACATCTTCGTCGTGCGGCATTCGCAAAGCGGCGCGCCGTATCTGATCGCGCGCCATCTCGACAAGAAACAGGATTCGCACGTCCACGTCATCAATGCCGGCGACGGGCGCCACGCCCATCCCACTCAGGGCCTGCTCGACGCCTATACGATTCGTCACTACAAGCAGGACTTCACGCAATTGCGCGTGGCGATCGTGGGCGACGTGCTGCATTCGCGGGTCGCGCGTAGCGACATCCACGCGCTGACCACGCTGGGCGTCCCCGAGGTGCGCGTGATCGGGCCGAGGACGCTGCTTCCGGCGGGCCTCGAACAGATGGGCGTCTCGGTCCACACCGACATGGCGAAGGGCCTTGCCGGCGTCGACGTGATCATGATGCTCAGATTGCAGAACGAGCGCATGAACGGCGCGTTGCTGCCGTCGGCGCAGGAATACTTCAAGAGCTATGGACTCACCGCCGAGAAGCTCGCGCTCGCAGCCCCCGACGCGATCGTGATGCATCCCGGCCCGATGAATCGCGGCGTGGAGATCGAGTCGTCGGTGGCCGACGGCTCGCAGAGCGTGATCCTGCCGCAGGTGACGTTCGGTATCGCGATCCGCATGGCGGTCATGAGCATACTGGCGGCCGCATGAGACTGCTGATCCGCAACGCGCGCGTGATCGATCCGGCCACGCTGCTCGATGCCCCGCGCGACCTGTACATCGCGGCGGGCCGCATCGTGGGCATCGTCGAGCCGGGTGCGGGTCACGGCGCGAGCCGTGGCGACTTCGCACCCAATCGCACCATCGACGCGAGCGGATTGATCGTCTGCCCCGGCCTGGTCGATCTGTCGGCGCGTCTGCGCGAGCCAGGCTCCGAATACAAGGCCACGCTCGAGTCCGAAATCTGCGCGGCGTTGGCGGGTGGCGTGACCTCGCTGGTCTGCCCGCCCGACACCGATCCGCCGCTCGACGAACCCGGCCTGGTCGAAATGCTCAAGCATCGCGCGCGCACGCTCAATCGCACGCACGTCCATCCGCTGGGCGCATTGACGATGGGCCTGAACGGCGTCGCGCTCACCGAGATGTCCGAGCTGCACGACGCGGGTTGCGTCGGCTTCTCGCAAGCCAACATGCCGATCGCCGATACCCAGGTATTGCTGCGCGCGCTGCAGTACGCGCAAACCTTCGGTTTCACCGTATGGTTGCGACCGCAGGACGCGCATCTCGGGCGCGGCGGCGTCGCGGCCAGCGGCGCGGTTGCCGCGCGCCTCGGGCTGCCTTCGATTCCCGCGACCAGCGAGACGGTGGCGTTGCTGACGATCTTCGAGCTGCTGCGCAGCTTCGGCCCGGAAGGCGCGAAGGGCAGGGATGCGAGCGCCACGCCGCGCGTGCATCTGTGCCGGCTTTCTTCGGCCGGCGGCATCGCGCTCGTTCGGGCGGCCAAGGCCGAAGGCCTGCCCGTGACCTGCGACGTCGGCGTGCATCACGTGCACCTGACGGACATGGACATCGGCTTCTTCGACGCGCAATGCCGTATCGACCCGCCGCTGCGCGGCCAGCGCGATCGCGCGGCGATCCGCGATGCGCTCGCCGACGGCACCATCGATGCCATCTGCTCGGACCATACACCGGTCGACGACGATGCCAAGCTCCTGCCTTTCGGTGAAGCCGAGCCCGGCGCGACCGGCCTCGAGCTGCTGTTGCCGCTGGCTTTGAAATGGGCCGACGAGTCGCGTTTGCCGCTAGCCGATGCGCTCGCCAGGGTGACCTGCCGCGCGGCCGCGATCGTGGCGGGGACGACGGCGTCGATCCCGACCGGCCGTATCGAAATCGGCGGCGTCGCCGACCTGTGTTTCTTCGACCCCGACGAACGCTGGATGCTCGAGCCCGCGGCATTGAAGAGCCAGGGCAAGAACACGCCCTTCGTCGGTTACGAGATGAAGGGTCGGGTGCGCATCACGATGGTGGGCGGCACGGTCGTTCACGACGTGCGCAGTTGAGTGCGCGATGACCGGCATCCACTGCCGCATCGAGAGTCGCGCATGATTCCTGCGCTGCGCGTGGCAATCGCGTTGCCGCGCGTGGTTCTGCACATCGCGGTCGGATTCGCCATCATCGCGTTCGGTTTTCCATTGATGTCGCATGCCCCACGGCAACGCATGATTCGACGATGGTCGTGCCGCGTGCTCGCCATCTGCGGCGTCAGCGTGCGCGTGGTCTGGTCGCATCTAGAGTCGCACGCTGCCGCGCGCAACACCGTGGCCGCCGCGATGCGACCCGGCGGCGGCGCGATGCTGGTGATGAACCACATCTCGTGGCTCGATATCCATGTGGTGCACTCGCAGCGCCCGGCACGCTTCATCGCCAAGGCCGAGATCGCGCGCTGGCCTATCCTCGGCTACCTCACCGATCGCACCGGCACGATCTTCATCGAGCGCGGCAAGCGCCATGCGGTGCGCGGGGCCAACCATCGCGCGGCGCAACTGCTGCGCGACGGCGAACTGGTCGCGATGTTTCCCGAAGGAACGACCAGCGACGGCGATCGGCTGCTGCCGTTTCACGTCAACCTGATGCAGTCCGCGATCGATGCGCGCGCGACGATCGTGGTGGCCGGCCTGCGCTACCTCGATGCGCACGGACAGCTCACGTCGGCGGCTTCCTATGTTGGCGACATCAACCTCCTGCAATCGATCGTGCGCCTCATCCGCATGGGACCGGTCACGGCTGAACTGCATCTGATCGACGCGATCGATGTTTTCGATGGCGTGACCACGGCGACACGGCATCAAGTCGGTCGACGCGCACGCGCACTGATCGCCGAAGCCCTCGGGTTCGACGACGAAAGCGAAGAGGCTGCCGAAGGCATCTCGACGGTGATCGTGGTACCCGACGACCGCGGGTCGAGCCCGATCGTGGCGACGGCGCGCATGGGTCCCGAAACGGAGATCGATCAGCGAGACGAGTTGCTGTAAGTGCTGCCGCAGGCATCATGCGCAAACGTCGTGCGCAGACGTCATGCAACATCGCGCCTTCGCCGGAGCAGCTCGTGAAGCACCATGCGTTCCTGGTTGCGGCCGAAGCTTGCGAGCCAGATGCACAGAAAGAGAAGGCACGCCGCGCCGCCAAGGGCGATCAAGGTGACCCAGCCCTGAACGATCGAAGACACGGCAGCGGCCGCGAGTCCGACTGGAATGGCAACGATCGAGAGTCGCAGCATCAGCGGCCACGAGGCGACGCGTGCCGACGGGCCCAGCCTCCTCGCGATCAGGTCGTTGAAGATCAGCGCCTGCGACATGCCGAGCGTCACGGCGAGAGCGGTGCCGGTCGCCCCGTATCGCGACGCAAGCAGCGTCACCGCGACGACCGCGATCACGCTGCCGACGGCCGCGAAGATCGCGGGCATGCGGACCTCGCCGATCCCGATCGCAACGTTCGATGCGACGACCGAGCTTGCATTGATCGCATAGCCGGCAACCAGCACCTGCAATGCGAGCGCATAGGTGCGCGCGAAATCCGCGCCTATCCATATCCGAAGAAAGGGCGACGCCAGCGCGATCAGCGGCACCGCTAATGCAACGGCGACGATCATCGCGAACCGCGTCGCCAGGACGAAGGTTTGCGCCACCGCCCGC
>JBBQCA010000140.1:0-8769 GCA_038318315.1 Burkholderiales bacterium
GGGCCTGGACATGCGGAAGAACGGCAACGTGATTCTGATCGCGCCCAAGGATGAGCTCGCCACCAAGGAGAAGCTCGACCTCGAAGCGCGCTCGCAGATCGCGGACCTCGAGCCGCTGCGCAGTGAAACCTTCCAGCTCAATTACCAGAAGGCGCAAGATCTCGTCGACTTCCTGAACGGCACCGGTGCGTCGGCCGGCACGGGCGGGACCGGCGCTGGCGCGAATCGCATCCTGTCCAAGCGCGGCGCGGCAACGGCAGACCCGAGAACGAACCAAGTGTTCGTCAAGGAAACGGCTACCAATCTCGAACAGATTCGTGGCGTCATCGCCAAGCTCGACATCGCGAGTCGGCAGGTGATCATCGAGTCGCGCATCGTCGAGGCCAACGATCAGTTCAGTCGCAACCTCGGCGTCAAGCTCGGGTTCTTCAACAATCAGATCCCGGCACCGACGAGCACCGGCAACCTGCGCTATCGCGTCACCGGTAACTATTTGGGAGCCGGCGAGCAAACGGGGCAGGCCGCCATCACTGGCGGGAGCTACATTCCGGACACGCAGTTCCTGAGCTTGCCCGCGGCCGGCATCGCTGGTCTGGGACCTGCTTCGGTGGGCATCAGCCTGTTCACCAAGAGCGCGACCAAATTTCTCAACCTCGAACTGTCCGCGATCGAAGCCGATGGCACGGGCAAGATCGTGTCGAGCCCGCGCGTGGTGACAGCCGATCAGGTCAAGGCCTTGATCGAGCAGGGCACCGAGTTGCCGTATCAGGTGGCAACCAGCAGCGGCGCGACCAGCATCCAGTTCCGCAAGGCGAACCTGAAGCTTGAAGTCACGCCGCAGATCACGCCCGAAGGCAACATCATTCTGAATGTCGATGTCACCAAGGACAGCGTCGGCCAGGTCACGACCGCGGGCTTCGCGATCGATACCAAGCACGTCAATACCACGGTGCTGGTGGAGAACGGCGGCACGGTCGTGCTGGGCGGTATCTTCCAGATCACCGAAACGAATAACACCACCAAGGTGCCGTTGCTTGGCGATGTCCCGGTGCTGGGCTATCTGTTCCGCAATAATGCGAAGTCGACGAGCAAGACCGAGCTGTTGATCTTCATCACACCGACGATGGTGAATGGCCGCGTGACCTTGCGCTGAGGCCGACCACACCCCGTCATTGCAGCCGAAGAAGTGCCGCTCTCGGGCGGCATTTTCTTTGGCGCACTCACAAAAGATAGAATTGCCGCGTGATTCACGATCGCGACAACATCTTTCTGGTCGGCATGATGGGCGCTGGCAAGAGCGCCGTCGGACGGCAGCTCGCCGCGCAACTCGGCCGAACCTTCTTCGATATCGACCATGAAATCGAGGCCCGAACCGGCGTGGCTATCCCGGTGATCTTCGACATCGAGGGCGAAGCCGGATTTCGCAAGCGCGAAGAGCACGTGATCGACGAACTCTCGCAACACTCCGGCCTGGTGCTGGCCACGGGGGGCGGAGCCGTCCTGTGCGCGAGCACACGCCTTCGCCTGAAGGAACGCGGCTTCACCATCTATCTGAATGCCAAGATCAGCGACCTCTGGCATCGCACGAAGAACGATCGCAATCGTCCTCTGCTGGCATGCGCCGATCCGCGGCAACGTCTCGAAGAATTGCTCGAAGCGCGCGACCCGTGGTATCGCGAGGTCGCCGATCTGGTCGTGGAGACAGGAAAGCCGAGCGTGACGCGTCTGGTCGCGTCGATTGTGGAGCAGCTCGAAGAGGTGCGAGGTCTGCGCGCCGGAGCCGTGTCCGACCCACGCGGCGACGCCGTGGAGATCCCTCGATGAAGACGCGGTCGTCGGCAAGCGTCGAACAACTCATCGTCGGGTTGGGTGAGCGCAGCTATCCGATTCACATCGTCGATGGGCCTGTCGCGGCGCCGGCATCTCATCCGGACTTCTGGATCGACCTGCTGACTCGATGCGATGCCGGCCGCGAACTCGTGCTCGTCACCAACACCACTCTGGCTCCGCTATACGGGGCGGCGCTTGCGCGGCAATTCGAAACCAGCGGCCATCGTGTCGTCTCCATCGTCGTCGAGGACGGCGAGCAATACAAGAACGCCGCCATGCTCGAAGCGATCCACGATGCGATGCTCGAGGCGCGCTGCGATCGCAGCGCGATCGTGATGGCGCTCGGCGGCGGCGTGGTCGGTGACGTGGCTGGTTTCGCGGCGGCAACCTATCAACGCGGCGTGCGCTTCGTGCAGATCCCAACCACCCTGCTCGCGCAGGTCGACTCGTCGGTGGGCGGCAAGACCGGCATCAATCATCGTCTCGGCAAGAACATGATCGGCGCGTTCCATCAGCCGCAGGCAGTGGTGATCGACCTCGCCACGCTAACCAGCCTGCCGGCGCGCGAGTTCTCTGCGGGTCTGGCCGAGGTCGTCAAGTACGGCGTGAGCCTGGACGCGCGTTTCTTCGCATGGCTCGAAGACGCGATGCCGTCGTTGATCGCTCGTAACCGCGACGCGCTCGCACGCGCGATTCGACGCTCGTGCGAATTGAAGGCCGAGATCGTCGCGCATGACGAACGCGAAGCCGGGCGACGCGCACTCCTCAACTTCGGCCACACCTTCGGTCACGCCATCGAAGGCGCGGCCGGCTATGGCGCGTGGCTGCATGGCGAAGCGGTCGCGGCAGGCATGATGCTGGCCGCTCGATTGTCGGTGCGCCTCGGAGCAATCGACCACGACATCGTCGAGCGATTGAAGGCGCTGCTGCTTGCCGCAGGCCTGCCCGTCGAGGCGCCTGCGCTCGGCGTCGATCAATGGCTGCACTGGATGGCAAGCGACAAGAAGGCCGATGCGGGACGCCTGCGCTTCGTGCTGCTCGATGCTCTGGGCAGCTCGCGCGTGGCGAGCGTGGCCGACGATGCGTTGCACCAGGTCCTCGCTTCATCGGGAAAATCGCGCGCGATCGAGCCGGTGACGACGCCGTGAACGAAAGCCCTGCGCTGGCCAACTATGCGGCACGCGCGGACCAGAGCCGCGGCCGCGTCCATGCCGAGGAAGTGTCCGCATCGCGCAGCGAGTTTCAGCGCGATCGCGATCGCATCATCCATTCGTCCGCGTTTCGCCGCCTCGAATACAAGACCCAGGTGTTCGTCAATCACGAGGGCGACCTGTTTCGCACGCGCCTGACGCATTCGCTGGAGGTCGCGCAGATCGCGCGTTCGATCGCACGCAATCTCGGCCTGAACGAAGACCTGGCCGAGGCGATTGCGCTGGCACACGATCTCGGCCATACGCCCTTCGGCCACGCGGGGCAGGACGCGCTCAACGACTGCATGAAGGAACACGGCGGCTTCGAACACAACCTGCAATCGCTGCGCGTGGTCGACGTTCTCGAAGAGCGCTACGGCGGTTTCGACGGACTCAATCTCTGTTTCGAAACGCGTGAAGGCATCCTCAAGCATTGCTCGCTCGCGAACGCCCAGGAACTCGGTGATGTGGGACGGCGCTTCATCGAGCGCACCCAGCCTTCGCTGGAAGCGCAACTCGCCAATCTTGCCGACGAGATCGCGTACAACAATCACGACATCGACGACGGCCTGCGCTCGGGTTTGCTCACGATCGAGCAGATGATGACGATCGATCTGTTTCGCAGGCATGCCGAGACGGTCAAGACGCTGTTCCCGGATATTCAGGAGCGTCGACTGATTCTCGAAACGGTGCGGCGGATGATCAATGAACTGATTATCGACGTCACTGAAACCAGCCTTGCGAATATCAAACAGGAACAACCGGAATCGATCGACGATGTAAGAACTCGAGGGCCGCTGATTGCGTTCAGTCCTCGCCTGAGGGAAGAAGCGGTGGCGTTAAAGCGATTCCTGCACAAGAATCTTTATCAGCATTATCTCGTGCAGCGAATGACGAACAAGGCGAAAAAGATTGTCGAGGAGTTATTCGAGCTCTTTCTTTCACAGCCGATTCTCCTACCTACGGAGCATTTTGTTCGCACGCGCGAACTTGGTGTGCGTGCTATCGCGGATTATATTGCCGGAATGACGGATCGATTTGCGATTCGCGAATATCGGCGCTTGTTATGTGTCGACGAAATGTGAAATTGCGGTAAATAAAATAAAAGAGGCCGGCATTGCCGGCCTCTTTTATTGTTAGCAGTGCGGAGCTCGGCGCACGCGCGCGTCGCTATTTGAAGGTTGAGGGGCCTAGCAAGCATGGTGGGCCAATATCGCTGAGCGAAGCCGGCAGACCGAAAGAAACTTCACTGAGCGTTTCGGTTCCCTGCACCAGAGTTCGCGCACGGATGCGATCAACGATATAGCCCGCGCTAGACTTCGTATAGGTGAGGCTGAAAGTCGCAACACCATTCGAACCGGTCGTGACCGTAGCAGGAACAGTTCCAGCGGCGGAATTGGGCGGAGTAAGACTCGTCGAAGTCGGCACAGACGTACTTAAGCCGCGGCTCGGATAAAAAAGTCTCGGACCTGTTTCAGTGGAATCTCTCACGAGGTTTTCGTTTGCATCCTCATTGAAATAGAAAATCCCCGCGGGCCCTCCGGGGCACACGCTCCCTCCAACGTTGAACGCAATGGGCCAGGTGCTCAGACTGACTACAGCATTCGCGACCGCATTGCCGTTTGAGTCTGCGACCAGCACCGACATCGGAAGTGTGTAGATCGTGCTGCTCGCACCATCGGAAATGACAGTCGATTGTCCAATGGCGATCGATCCTGCGGTCCCACCTATTACAACGGTCGCGTCAGATCCGGAGGGACTTGTGTTGGTCACAATAGACGTTCCGACAACACTCGCTTGAATCTGCACCCCACTTGCGCCAGACGGAAGTGATCCTGTGGTGAAAGTCGTCTTGGCTTGGCCCAAAGCAAGGCTCGAAGTGACGACATCTGACGTCAGAGCGACTGCTGGAGTGATAGTTTCTCCACCACCCGTTGGGTTCCGAATACGGAAGGCAACCGCGGCTCCCCCAACTGGATTCCCCGAAACATCAGTTACCGACGCAACGAGCGTTGAAACACTTGTAGCGCCGCCTGTGCTTGGTGAAACAACGCTAGGCGCCGCTTGAAGTGTGATCCGGAAAGCTGCAGAGGCAGCGGCTGTGTAAGAGATTGTTCGAGTGGCGCTTACGGCCGGTCGGCTGGAATCGTATACCTGCACATTCGCAACGCCAGATGAAGTCGAGACAAGATTTGCGCTCACGACACCGCCGATGACCGGCTTCGTGACGACACCGCTGCCCGTGGCGTCCCATGTCCCCAGCGTCGAAACGAAAACGACCGAGGTTGTCGGCGATGGTGCATTTACTGAAATCGTGACTGGCGTACCGATCGATGATGCCGAGGGGTCCACCGATGGGGCAGTGATTTGGAAGGCGGTCGAAGCGCCGGAGACCGAATATGCGAATGTGCGCGTCTCGCCCAGCGTCGCGACCGTCACTGTTGCAGTTCCTGCCGTGCTTGCCGTTACGACCGAAGTAAAGGTTCCCGTCGTATCGGTTGTACCCGTGGCCGGTGAGAGCGTGACGCTCCCCGGGCCTGATGTCGTGAGAGTCACCGTCTGACCCGGTAACACCGCCCCCGAAGCGCTCTTCAACGTGACCGAGAGCGTGGCGTTCGGTCCTCCCACGACAAGTGACGATGCTGTCGAAGCAACGGTGACTGTCGCGCCTGTTATGCGAATCGGAATCTGGGTGGACTTGCCGCTCGCAGTTGCTGTGATCGTCGCGGTCCGACTGCTTGGATTTGAGCTTCCCGAGGAGAACGTCACCGTCGCCTTGCCCGACACGTCGGACAGAGCGGAGCCAAGCGAAAGGAATCCTGTGTCTGCGGAAAACGCGATGGTCACACCCGAAACTGCGGCGTTGGCGGCGTCGACAACGGTGGCCGTGATGGTGGTCGTGGTGCTGTTGTCCGACGCCACACTAGTCTGTGAAGCACTCAGGCTGATGGCTGCCGCAGCGGGCGGAGGGGTGACTACGGGCGGAGGTGTCGTCGTGGTGCCGGATCCCCCGCCGCCACAGGCGCTCAAAATGCTGGAGACCATCAACACAACAAAGAGCCAGACCATCCTTGATGAAATTCTATTCACATGTACTCCCACGGCCACTCGAAGTTTCTTCGGCGCGTTTCCCTGATCGGCGATCCCAACATTCGTAAATGGGACGAGACCTTGACGGCGGAAAAGCGAAATAAATGAAGCGATTGCCCCATATCATTAGAGCGCAGCTTCCACAGCGGTGCAATTTGCGCGCCGCCTTTTTCAACGGCTGTTGTTTACCCGCGTCGGCGGGCAGGAACTTATCCTTAGCCCCGTCTGGCGTTCGCCGCTAGGTTCACGATTCGACTATGCATTCAACCGAATTCGCTTTCGATCATCGACGCGTACGCGTCGATCGCTCTGCGCGATAGACCATGGCAAGGCTGCCTCGCCTTTATGCCCCGGGCATCGTTCAGCGCATCGTCCAGCGCGCGGCCGAAGGGCGGTTGTTGTTCGACGAGGCAGACGACTATCGTCTCTTTGTCGAATTGCTCGGCCAGGCGGCGCATCGCCACCGGCTGGCGATTCACGCATACGTCCTTCTTCCGCGACAGTTTCAGTTGCTTGCGACGCCGTCGAATGCGGACGCTTTACCGCGGACCATGCAGGCGCTCGGGCGCTGCTATGTGCCGCATATGAACCGGCGGGCGGGGCGCCTCGGACCGCTCTTCGATCGCCGCTATCGCTCGACGCTGATCGAGGCCGAACGCTACCTGCTGCCCTGCATGCAACTCATAGAAACCCGGCCCGTCGATGAAGGTCTTGCGCAATCGCCGCAGGAGTGGCGCTGGTCGAGCTATCGGCATCACATCGGTCTCGAGCAGGAGACCTTTCTCATCGATCACCCGCTCTACTGGGCGCTTCGCAATACCCCGTTCGAGCGCCAGGCCGCGTACCGATCTTTGGTCGAGGCGCCGCTAGATAAGGACACTTCGAGCGCGATCGAACTGGCCACGGCGACCAGTTGGGGCCTCGGGGGCGAGAGCTTTTTGCGATCGATCTCTGAGCATGCTTCACGTCGCTTGATCCCTCTGCCGCGTGGGCGTCCAAAAAAATCATCGCTCTCACCTTGAGTTATATCTGGCCCTAATTGTTGTTCCGGCACTGGACTCGATGATTTAATAAGGGTCAGACCCTGATTAAACTCGTTGCGTGGACTGCTGCGGTGCATTAATGTGACCGACTCGATCCGCTGTGGATGCCCTCCATGTCTGCTCCCCTGCCTTTCCTTCCCCCCGACGAACTCGAAGCGCTTCGACGCGACGCCGATCGCTTCGGCCTCTATCGATCCGCTTACGAACACGATGCCTGCGGCGTCGGCTTCGTCGCGCACATTCGTGGGCAGAAGAGCCACTCGATCGTCGAGCAGGGCCTCCTGATCCTGAAGAATCTCGACCACCGCGGCGCAGTGGGAGCGGACCCCCTGATGGGCGACGGCGCGGGCGTCTTGATCCAGATCCCGGACGCGGTGTTTCGCGAGGACCTGGCCAAGCAGAGCATCACCCTTCCACCGGTCGGCGAATATGGTGTGGGCATGGTGTTCCTGCCGAAGGAACACGCGTCGCGCCTGGCCTGCGAACAGGAGCTCGAGCGCGCGGTGCGCGCAGCGGGGCAACTCGTGCTCGGCTGGCGCGATGTCCCGATAGCTCGCGACATGCCGATGTCGCCCGCAGTGAAGGCCACAGAGCCGGTGATTCGCCAGCTCTTCATCGGGCGCGGGCCCGAGATCATGGTGACCGACGCGCTCGAACGGAAGCTCTTCATCATTCGCAAGACCGCCGGCCATGCCATCCAGGCCTTGAAGCTGAAGCACGGCAAGGAATTCTTCGTGCCGTCGATGTCGGCGCGCACCATCGTCTACAAAGGCCTGCTGCTGGCCGATCAGGTCGGCGTCTATTACCGCGACCTCGCCGATCCGCGCACCGTCTCCGCACTCGCGCTCGCGCATCAGCGCTTCTCGACCAATACCTTCCCGAGCTGGGAGCTGGCCCATCCCTATCGCATGGTCGCGCACAACGGCGAGATCAACACCGTCAAGGGCAACGTCAACTGGATCAACGCGCGCCAGCAGGCGATCTCGTCACCGGTACTGGGCAAGGACCTCGACAAGATCTGGCCGCTGATCTATCCCGGCCAATCGGATACCGCGTCGTTCGACAACTGTCTCGAGATGCTGGTGATGGCCGGCTATTCGCTGGCCCACGCGATGATGATGATGATCCCCGAAGCGTGGGAGCAGCACGCGCTGATGGACGAGAACCGCCGCGCGTTCTACGAGTACTACGCGGCGATGATGGAGCCGTGGGACGGGCCCGCCGCGATCGCATTCACCGACGGACGCCAGATCGGCGCGACGCTCGACCGCAACGGCCTGCGTCCGGCGCGCTATCTGATCACCGATGACGACCTCGTCGTGCTCGCGTCCGAAACCGGCGTGTTGCCCATCCCGGAGTCGAAGATCGTCAAGAAGTGGCGCCTGCAACCCGGCAAGATGTTCCTGATCGATACCGAGGCCGGTCGCATCATCGACGACACCGAACTGAAGAATTCACTCGCCAACGCCAAGCCTTACCGCGAGTGGATCAGCCGCATCCGCATCAAGCTCGACGAGCTGCAGCACGCGGTCGACCTGCCGACCGCGACCGCGAATGCAGCGGTCGAAAACTCGAACACGCTGACGCTGCTCGATCGGCAACAGGCCTTCGGCTAC
>JBBQCA010000141.1:0-8584 GCA_038318315.1 Burkholderiales bacterium
CGACGACAAGCGCGCGATCGTGCGCTTGTCGGGCGAGTTCCACGTATTGCTCGCGGAGCTCGCGGGCAATTCGGCGCTCGCACGAACCATGCGCGAGCTCTCTACGCTGACCTGCCTGATCATCTCGCTCTACGACGCGCCCACCGCGACCAGTTGCCGCGCCGACGAGCACGAGCAGATCGTCAGGGCCGTCAAGCAGGGCGACAGCAACAAGGCCGAAGCCTTGATGCTCGATCATCTCGATCACATCCAGCAAAGCCTCAAGCTCGACGCCGAGGCGAGCGAAGCGGACCTCGAAAGCATCTTCGGCTGAGTTCGAGACGACACCGGATCGCGACGGGGTCGCCGCGTACGATTGTGCAAGTCGATCGACGGTCGATCAGCGCTGGTCATCGGATGAAATCATGGAGCTGCGTCATCTGCGCTACTTCGTCGCGGTCGCCGAGGAGTGCAGCTTCACGCGCGCGGCCGAGCGACTGCACATCTCGCAGCCGCCGCTCAGCCAACAGATCGCGGCTCTCGAGAACGAACTCGGCACGGCGTTGCTGACCAGAACCAGCAGGCGCGTCGAACTCACCGCCGCCGGCGTGGCTTTCCTCGAGCACGCCCGTGCGATTCTCGAGCGCGCAGACCAGGCGCGCAGCCACGCGCGCGCGATCGGCTCGGGTGGCGCCGGGCGACTGGAGATCGGGCTCTCGGGATCGCTGCTGCTCGGGCCGATGCCGCGGATCATCGCGGCCTATCGCCGCAGCCATCCCGGCGTCGAAGTGATCCTTCACGAAATGACGCCTGCCGCCCAACTGGCGGGGCTGCGCGATCGCAAGATCGACCTGAGCTTCACGCGTACGGCCGCCAGCGACGAACTGATCGCAAGCGAGCTCGCGTGGACCGATCCGATGGTCGTCGCCCTGCCGCGCGGCCATCGCTTGCTCAAGCGTCGCAGGCTCGAGCTGGCGGATTTGAAGGACGAGCGATTCGTGATGCTCAGGCTCGATTCATCGGGCTTCGCGAAATACCTGCACGCGTGTTGCCTCGAGGCGGGGTTCGTTCCGCACGTTTCGCAGCAGGTGGTCGAATCGCAATCGATTCCCAGCCTGGTTGCGGCAGGCCTGGGCGTGGCGCTGGTGCCCGCTTCGCTCGAGCGCGTGCATCGCAGGGGCGTCGCATATCGAGCCCTTGCACACAACGCGCCGCGCGCGGACGTGTATGCGGTTCAGCGCAAGGACAATGCCTCGGCGACGGTGCAGGGCCTCCTCGCGAAGGCCCGGGAAATCCTGGCGCGCGAAACATGACCGCTCCGCTATACGCGGAACATATCAATCGAGTCGAACAATATATTGGACGTATCGTTACCTGTTAAGGAAGGATGCGCCTCACGCCCTCGCCAACACCGCCTCACACGGATCCGGCAACCAGGCATAGCGGCGACCACAGCCCAAACGGCAGCGGAAGAAGCAGACGTGCAAGTCAAGCGACGGGTGGCTTCCGAGCAAGAAGGCACCCAGGCACCGCAGCAAGAGATGGATCTCGTGGAGGCGACAATGCCCAAGTTCTTCAAGTCCCTGTTCGGCCAGGTAGTCATCGCGCTCCTCGTGGGCATCGCAGTCGGCGTGCTCTATCCGGACTTCGGCGCGAGCCTGAAACCGCTCGGCGATGCGTTCATCAAGCTGATCAAGGTGCTGATCACGCCGATCGTCTTCTGCGTCGTGGTGCTCGGCATCGCCGGCGCGGGCGACCTCAAGAAGGTCGGGCGCGTCGGGCTCAAGGCCGTGATCTATTTCGAAGCGGTCACGACCATCGCGCTGCTGCTCGGCCTCGCGCTGGCCTTCTTCTTTCATCCCGGCACCGGGATGAACATCGACCCGAAATCTCTGGACGCGAGCGCGTTGAGTTCGTACGTGGATCGCGCCTCGCAGGTCAAGAGCCAGGGAACGGTCGAGTTCCTGATGAAGCTCATCCCGACCACGTTCGTGAACGCGTTTGCGAGCGGCGACGTGCTGCAGGTGCTGCTGGTGTCCATCGGGTTCGGCTGTGCGCTGGCGCTGCTCGGCAATTCGGGCAAGCCCTTCCTGTCGATCATCGAGCAGGCGTCGCACGTGTTCTTCAAGATGATGTTCTTCGTCGTGAAGCTCGCGCCTCTGGGGGTGTTGGGCGCGATCGCGTTCACGGTCGGCAAGTACGGCGTCTCGTCGCTGCAGCAGTTGGGCTCGCTAGTGCTGCTGTTCTACCTGACGGTCGCGATCTTCGTCGTCGTCGTGCTCGGCGGAATTCTTCGCCTCGCCGGGTTCAACATCTTCAAGCTGATCCGCTATCTGCGCGAGGAACTGACGATCGTGGCCGGCACCGCGTCGTCCGACAGCGTGCTGCCGCAGGTGATGCGCAAGCTCGAGCGCATGGGCATCAAGGACTCGACCGTGGGCCTCGTGATTCCCACCGGCTATTCGTTCAACCTCGATGCCTTCTCGATCTACCTCACGCTCGCGGCGGTATTCATCGCGCAAGCCACCAACACGCCGCTGTCGATGGGCGACCTGTTGACCATCCTCGCGGTCGCGCTGATCACGTCCAAGGGCGCGCATGGCGTGCCCGGCTCGGCAATCGTGATCCTGGCCGCGACGCTGACGGCGATTCCCGCGATTCCCGCCATCGGCCTGGTACTGGTCCTGTCGGTCGACTGGTTCATGGGGATCGCACGCGCACTCGGCAACCTGCTCGGCAATTGCGTGGCGACGGTGGTCGTCGCCAGTTGGGAGAAAGACATCGACAAGGCGCAGGCGCACCGCGTCCTCGACGGCGAAGTGATGGTCGATCTCGACGAGCACGTGGACGCGGACGCGCTGCCCATGAAGACTGCGGCGTAAACACCCACGCACCGACCGCTATCCAGGCGAGGAGATTCGATGAGCAAGTCCCTGCAACCTTCCGCCCTGCGCATCTGGGAGCACTGCGAGTCGCTGGCCCGCTGCTCCGAGCAAACCGACGGACTGACCCGGATTTTTCTGAGCAAGGAGCAGCGCGCGGCAAGCGACCGCGTGCTCGGCTGGATGCGCGATGCCGGCATGTCGGCCCGGCTCGACGAGATCGGCAATTGCATCGGCCGCTACGAAGGCGATCGGCCGGGCCTGCCGTGCCTCGTGCTCGGCTCGCATCTGGACACCGTGCGCGACGCCGGCAAGTACGACGGCATGCTGGGCGTGGTCGCCGCGATCGAATGCGTTCACGCGTTGAACAATCAAGGCAGGCGCCTGCCGTTCGCCGTCGAGGTGCTGGGCTTCTCCGACGAGGAAGGGGTGCGCTTCGGCTCCACGCTGCTGGGCAGCCGCGCGGTCGCCGGCACGTTCGACCCGGGTCTGCTCGAAAAGCTGGATCACGAAGGCACGAGCATGCGCAGCGCGCTGGCGGCGTTCTGCCTCGATCCCGCGCAGATCGCGTGCGCGACGCACAAGCGCGACGACGTGCTGGCATACGCGGAGCTGCACATCGAACAGGGCCCGGTGCTGGAGGCCGAAGGGCTGGCGGTCGGCGTCGTGACGGCGATCAATGGCGCGAACCGCTTTCTCGTCGAGATCGACGGCATGGCCGGCCACGCCGGAACGGTACCGATGCACTTGCGCCAGGATGCGCTCGCCGCGGCTTCCGAATGCGTGCTCGCCATCGAAGAGCGCTGCACCCGTACGCCGGAACTGGTGGGGACCGTCGGCAAGCTCGAAACCCTTCCGGGCGCGACCAACGTCATTCCCGGCAAGGTGCTCTTCACCATCGACGTCCGCTCGCCGCGCGATGCGGAGCGGCTGTTGGCCGTTGCGGATATCGGGAAGGCGATGCAAACCATTTGCGCGCGCCGGAACGTCGCGCTGAAGATCAACCCCGCGCACGAAGGCAAGACGGCGGCATGCGCGCCATGGCTCATGGAGCAAATCGGACTCGCCATCGCTGCCGAGGACCTGCCGGTGCGCCAGCTGCCGAGCGGCGCCGGCCATGACGGCATGGCGCTGGTCGAGTTGACCGACATCGGCATGCTGTTCGTGCGTTGCAAGGGCGGCATCAGCCACAACCCGGCCGAAGCGATCACGCTCGAGGACGTCGAGATCAGCGCACGGGTCTTCCTGCGCTTCATAGAAAACTTTCGGCCCGCCGATCGATCGACATCGGGCCAGAAGCGAGACATCCAGTGAATCACTACGAAGAGCTTGACCGTTGGATAGCCGCGCATCACCTCGAGCAGATCGAGTTCCTGCGCGAGATCGTGCGCGTGCCTTCGGATACGCCGCCCGGGGACAACGCGCCGGCCGCCGAAAAGGCCGCTGCGTTGTTGACCGCGATGGACTTACGCGTCGAGCGCCATGTGGTGCCTGACAAATTTCTGCGCGATTACGGCATGAAGAGCGTGACCAACCTGATCGTGCGGCATCGCTTCGGCGTTGGCGGCCCGACCATCGCGCTGAACGCACACGGCGACGTGGTGCCGCCCGGCGACGGGTGGACCCGGGATCCGTATGGCGGCGAGATCGCCGACGGGCGGATGTACGGTCGCGGAGTCGCCGTGTCGAAGTCCGACATCGCCACCTACACGTACGCGCTCGCGTCACTGCGCGCACTTGCAGACACCGAGTCCACACTGAACGGCGTCGTCGAACTTCACTTCACCTATGACGAAGAGTTGGGCGGCCTCGCGGGTCCCGGATGGCTGCTCGAACACCAGCTCACGAAGCCGGACTACGCGATCGCCGCGAGCTTCAGCTACGCGGTCGTGACCGCGCACAACGGTTGCCTGCAATTCGAAGTGACGGTGCACGGCAAGTCGGGACACGGCGCGATGCCCGAGACCGGTCGCGACGCCTTTCGTGCCGGCACTGCGATCCTGAACGCGATCTATGACGAGGCCGATGCGTTGAAATCGCAGAGGTCCGCAGTCGCAGGCATCGATCATCCGACCATGATCGTCGGGCTCATGCGGGGAGGCATCAACACCAACGTCGTGCCCGACCGATTGACCCTGCGTGTCGACCGGCGCATGACCCCGGAAGAAGACCCACCCGCCGTCGAGGCGCGCGTGCGGGCGCTGATCGAAGCGGCCGCTGCGAAGCACGACGGCATCCGTGTCGAAGTCAGGCGCCTCTTGCTCGCGAATGCGCTCAAGCCCTTGCCGGGACATCAAACGCTGGTCGAGGCGATCCAGCGAAATGCGCAGCGCGTGTTCGGCGAACACATCCCGGAAGTGGGCGTGCCGCTGTACGCCGATGCGCGGCTCTATGGCGAGCACGGCGTGCCGATCGTGATGTACGGCGCCGGCCCGCGCACGATCGCCGAGTCGAATGCGAAACGCCCCGACGAGAACCTGCTGCTCGAGGATCTGCGTCGCGCGACGCAGGTGATTGCCGGCACACTCTGCGATCTGTTGAAGACCGCGTGAGGGCAACGGCTGCCACCGAATCACACGGTGGCGATGCGCATCAGGTTGGTGGTGCCGGGCGTTCCGAACGGCATGCCCGCGATCGCGACGATGGTCTGCCCTACTTCGGCGAAGCGCTCGCGCAGCGCCCATAGTCTTGCGACGTCGGTCATTTGAAGGGCTTCGGCAACGTCTTCGGTGTGCACCGAATGCACGCCCCACACGAGGGCGAGACGACGCGCCGTAGCGAGCGTCGGCGTGAGGCTCAGCACCGGCGAATCCGGCCGCTCGCGTGCGGCGCAGAGGCTGGTGTGACCCGAGCTGGTGTAGCAGACGATCGCCGCCGCGCGCAGCAGCGACACGGTCCGGCGCATCGCGCAGCACACTGCCTGGGCCGCGTCGGCTGTGCCCGCCTCGGCCGGCGAGTGCGACGCATCGATCAATTGGCGATAGAGCGGATCGGCTTCGACCTGCTCGATGATGCGGTTCATCATCGTTACGGCCGCGAGCGGGTACTTGCCCGACGCCGACTCGGCCGACAGCATCACGGCATCGGCTCCGTCGTAGATGGCCGTGGCGACGTCGGACGCTTCGGCGCGCGTGGGTACCGGGCTTTCGACCATCGACTCGAGCATCTGGGTGGCCACGATCACCGGCTTGCCGGCGCGCCGGCAACTGCGCACGATGCGCTTCTGGATCGCGGGCACGCGTTCGGCGGGCAGCTCCACACCGAGGTCGCCGCGCGCCACCATCACCGCGTCGGACAACGCCACGATCTCGTCGAGCCGCTCGACGGCTGCGGGTTTCTCGAGCTTGGAGACGATGGCCGCGCGCTCGCCGATCAGCGCACGCGCTTCGGCGATGTCCTCGGGTCGCTGCACGAACGACAGCGCGATCCAGTCGGCCCCCAGTTCGAGCGCCAGGTCGAGGTCGCGGCGATCCTTCGCGGTCAGCGCGGTGATGGGCAGCACCACGCCCGGCACGTTGACACCCTTGCGCTCGGACAGCTTGCCGCCGACCGCCACGCGCGTCTGGGCAAAGTCGGCGCCGCAGCGCTCGACGATCAGGCGCAGCCGGCCGTCGTCGAGCAACAGCTCCGCACCCGGCACCAGCGCGGCAAAGATTTCAGGATGCGGCATGCCGGCACGCTGCGCATCGCCGGGCGCCGCGTCGAGATCGAGGCGAAAGGCCTGCCCCTCGTTCAGCATCACCGGACCGTCGGCGAACGTGCCAACGCGCAGCTTGGGACCTTGCAGATCGGCGAGGATACCGATCGGTCGGCCGGTTTCTTCCTCCAACTCGCGGAGGATCGCGAATCGGGCGCGATGATCGGCCGCGCTGCCGTGACTGAAGTTCAGCCGGAACACGTCGACGCCGGCGAGAAACAACTCGCGCACCATCTGTTTTTCGGAACTGGCGGGTCCCAGCGTGGCGACGATCTTCGCCTTGCGTGTTCTGCGGGTCGTCATGGTTGCTCGATCAGGATGGCCCTGAAGTCGTTCACGTTGGTGAGGGTCGGACCGGTGATCACCGAGTCGCCGAGCGCGCCGAAAAAGCCGTGTCCGTCGTTGTCGTCCAGCCGGTCGTGCGGGCGCAAGCCGAGTGACCAGGCTCGCTCCAGCGAATCTGGCGAAATGCAGGCGCCCGCGATTTCTTCCTGGCCATCGACGCCGTCGGTGTCGCCCGCCAGCGCGTGGATGCGTGCATGTCCGCCGAGCGCAATCGCGAGCGACAACAGGCACTCGACGTTGCGTCCGCCGCGCCCGTTGCCGCGCACCGTGACGGTGGTCTCGCCGCCCGACAGCAGGACGCACGGCGCGGGGAATGGCTGGCCGCGCTCGGCCACCTGCAGCGCGATCGCGGCCAGCACATTGCCGACATCGCGCGCCTCGCCTTCGATCGCGTCGCCGAGGATGTGCGCGGCATAGCCCGCACCGCGCGCCACGGCGGCCGCCGCTTCGAGCGCCATCTGCGGGGTCGCGACCAATTGCGTCGAAGCGCGCGCCAGGCGCGGGTCGCCCGGCTTGACCGATTCGCCGCGACTGCTTTCGAGCACCTCGCGTACCGGCACGGCAAGCTCGATGCCGTATCGGCGCACGATCGCGAGGGCGTCGGCGCAGGTAGTGGGGTCGGCCACGGTGGGGCCGGACGCGATGTCGAGCGGCCGGTCGCCGGGTACGTCGGAGATCGAGAGCGTCAGCACCTGCGCGGGATGGCAGGCGGCAGCGAGCCTTCCTCCCTTGATGGCCGAGAGATGGCGCCGCACGCAGTTCATCTCGGCTATGGTCGCGCCCGACTTCAGCAGTGCGCGATTGACCTCCTGCTTGTGCTCCAGCGTCAGGCCGGCAGCCGGCAATGGCAGCAGTGACGAGCCGCCGCCGGAAATCAGGCACAGCACGAAATCGTCTTCGGTCAGCCCCTGCACGAGCTCGAGAATGCGCAGCGCGGCGCGCAGGCCGGCCGCATCGGGCAAAGGATGCGAGGCCTCGACGATCTCGATGCGCTCGCACGGCACCGCGTATCCGTAGCGCGTGACGACGAGCCCCGACAACGGCCCGGGCCAATGATCTTCGACCGCGCGCGCCATCGCCGCCGACGCCTTGCCGGCGCCGATCACGATCAGCCGTCCCTTGCCGAGAGCTTGCGGTTCCGGCAGGTGCGGCGGGATGCAGAGCGCGGGCTGCGCCGAGGCGATGGCCGCATCGAACATCTCGCGCAACAACGTCATCGGCGTCATCGGCGTCATCGGCGTCATCGGCGTCATCGGCGTCATCGGCGTCATCGGCGTCATCGGCGTCATCGGCGTGAGGCTCGTTTGCGGCGAGGAGTTCATCGTTGGCATTCGATCCGTGAAGCGAATATTTGAAGTTTCAATATTCGTCGCTTCAATCAGCCTTGTCGCCGATCTCGAAGTTGGCGAGCGTTTCCAGCGCACGCACCATCGCAGAGTGGTCCCAGGCCTTGCCGCCATGCGCGGCGCAGGCATTGAACAATTCCTGCGCGGTCGCGGTGTTGGGCAGCGAGACGCCGAGCGCGCGTGCGCTGGACAGCGCGAGGTTCAAATCCTTCTGATGCAGCTCGATGCGAAAGCCCGGGTCGAACGTGCGCTTGATCATGCGCTCGCCATGCACCTCGAGGATCTTCGACGACGCGAAGCCGCCCATCAGCGCCTGGCGCACGCGCGCCGGGTCG
>JBBQCA010000142.1:0-8578 GCA_038318315.1 Burkholderiales bacterium
GGCGCTGACGAAGCGCTCGTAATGCCCGAGGTCCAGATCGGTCTCGGCGCCGTCCTCGGTGACGAACACTTCGCCGTGCTGAAACGGCGACATCGTGCCGGGATCGACGTTGATGTAGGGATCGAGCTTGAGAAGCGTGACCTTGAGGCCGCGCGATTCGAGGATGGCTGCTAGAGACGCGGCGGCGATGCCCTTGCCCAGCGAGGACACCACCCCACCGGTGACGAATACGAATTTGGTCATGAAATATCGCGCTTGCAGGCTTAGCGCGAAGTCCAAATCGCGTGCACCTTCGCAGCACCACCGGGAAATTTGGATTATAGCGGAAGCATCGCGGCGCCTCCCCTTCAGGAGCGAGTTCGCGAGGACGATGGGTGCGCGCCGCAACACCCTTGCATAATCGCGGCGATGAACAAGAAGCGATCGCGCCCGCAGGGGTCGAAAACCCGGGCCAGGACCAGGCCGCATGCGCCGGCTGCGTCCAACCCCTCAGGCGCGAACCGCGACGACGCGCCGCGCCTCGAGTTCGTCGATGCGGCGCGCGGCGTTGCGATCGCGATGATGATCGCCTATCACTTCTGCTTCGACCTGACGTATTTCGGGTGGGCCGGGTGGGCGATGCTGGACGACGCGCGATGGGTCGCGTGGCGCGCGTTCATCGTGGCGAGTTTTCTTTTCCTCGTCGGCATCTCGCTGGCGTTGCGCGATGATCGAGATCGGGCGCGCGCTCGGACGACGGACCACGGCCGCGACATGGACCGCGCGTTCGTCAAGCGCTGGGCGCAGGTCGCGGCCGGGGCACTGCTGGTCACCGTCGGCAGCGCGCTGCTGTTTCCCGACACCTTCATCTACTTCGGCGTCCTGCATTTCGTCGCGGTCGCGCTGTGGCTCTGCCGACGCGCGCCGCGCCTGGGCGCATGGGCCATCGCGCTGGGCGTCGTTGCCTTCGCGCTCGGCGCGCTGATCCACGAGTCCGCGTTCGACCCGCGTCTGATCAACTGGATCGGCTTCGCGGAGCACAAGCCGCTCACCGAAGATTACGTGCCGCTGTTTCCGTGGCTGGGCGTTGCCCTGGTCGGCTGCGGGCTCGGCGCCCTGTGGACGCGGCGCAAGTGCCGCCTGGCGCCGTTCGTGTCGAGCGCATGGCAACGCGTGCCGAGTGGCGTGCGTACCCTGCTTGCGACTTCCGGCCGATGGAGTCTCACCATCTATCTCGTGCATCAGCCGATTCTGTTCGGGGCGATGAGCCTGATCAAACAACTAAGATGAATCTTACTTGTAGCTGAACGTGATCTTCGCCGAGTAGGCCCTGCGAGTCACGGGATCCTTGAGGTTGGTGATCCCGGAATATTCGAGCAGCTGCTTGTTGTCCATGTCGATCGTCAGTTCCAGCGGCGGCAGGAGCAGCCGCAGAAGGGAATCGAGTTCGATGCGCACCCGCATCGCGCGGCGACCGTTGACATCGACATTGGCGAGCTTCTTCGCGCGCAGCCGGAAGCTGTCGGTCTTGCCGGCGACCGCTAGCGTGAAATGCAGCGTGGCTCCGGCTTCGAGCTGATCGAGGTGATCGGCCACGTAGGGCTGCGAGCCGCAGTCGGCCACCATGTTCTGCACGCGTGTCAGCGACGCGGCCTGGCGCTGGCCGTCGCGCAGCATGGAGACCTCGACATGCTGGGCATCGATGCGCGTGATGGCCTCGTGATATTCGACGTTCGATTGCTCGAGCGCGTAGATCGGCAGGTAGCGGTCCGAAGAGAAATCGAACTTGCGCTCGGCGATCGCCGTGCCGTTGGGAAGAAAGTATCGCGTCGTACCCGACAGCCAGCGACCGTTCTCGACCTTGACGTCGTAGCTCTCGGTATAGACCACGCGACCGGTCTTCAAGTCCTGCGCGGCTGACGTGAAGTGCTGGGTCTCCGCCGAATACGCCAGGCAAGGTGCAATCATCAGCACGCTCCACAGCGCCGCGGCACGCACGCGCTCGAACCCGCGGCTAGACATCGATCTCGGCCACGCCGCGCCTGGCGAATCGATAGTGGGCCACGCCCCATTGGCGGCCTTCGTCGTAGCCGAACAACTCGGCGACGGCCATGTAGAACATGCGCCAGCGCGCGAACCAGAGGCGCGCGTCGCCGTCGCCGTAGGTCGCTCGAAAGATGTCCATGACGGCATGCTCGGCGTTGTCCATGTGGCGCAGCCAGTCGTTGGCGGTGCGCTCGTAGTGGCGTCCCGAAACCCACCAGCGTTTCTCGACCTGGAGATCGTCGTCGAAGTGCTTGAAGAGGTCGAAGCTGGGCATCGTTCCGCCGGTGAAGAAGTAGCGCGACATCCAGTCGTCGGTTTCCTTGTCCTCGAAGTGATAGGCGAGTTGCCGATTGGCGAACACGTGGACGAACACGCGCCCCTCGTCGGCCAGCCAGCGCGCGATCTTCGCGAACAGTTGCCGATAGTTCTTCATGTGCTCGAACATCTCGATCGAGACGATGCGATCGAAGCCTGCTCCGACCTCGTTCGCATCGAATTCGTAATCGACGATGTTGCCGGTGCGTATCGTGAGATTGGTCAGGCCGCGCTTGGCGGCGGCCGCTTCGATGTATTCGCGCTGCCCATGCGAGTTCGACAGGCCGATCACGGTCGAACGGGGAAAACGCGCGGCGGCCCACAGCGCGAACGAGCCCCACCCGCAACCGAGGTCGAGGATGCGCTGGCCGTCGGCAAGCCCGGCGCGATCGGCATAGCTGGCGAGCATCGCCTCTTCGGCACCGGCGAGGCTTTCGCGCCCGGTCGCGAACAGGCAGCACGAATACTTCAGCCGCGGCCCGAGGTGCAGGCGAAAGAACTGCGCCGGCACTTCGTAGTGCTGACGATTGGCGGACTGCGTTTCGATCGCGATCGGACTCGCGTCGAGTTCGCGCACGAATTGACGGAAGCGCGCACCACGCGCCGCATCGTCTCCCGCGGATTCGCTCTTGAGCCGCTTGACCATGAGCCGACGCATGCCGGCTCGCACCCACGAGTCCGGAAGCCAGCGCCGTTCGGCAAGATCGATGACGTTCATGCGTTGTTCATTGGACAGTTTCGCGCCTGGGCGGCCACGGAATGAATGCACTGGTGGTGCGAATGTAGTCAGCGTATCCGGGCCGGCTCCTGGCGAGATGGGCTTCGGTGATCGGGATGCCGGACATACGCAGCAACAAGAAGGCCATCACCGCCGGCGAGATCAGGCCCACCCACCACCAGGGACTGCCGATCGCCAGCAACAGATACGTGAACCAGTGCAGGCACTCGAAAAAATAATTCGGGTGCCGTGAATAACGCCACAGCCCTTCGCGGCACACGCGACCCTTGTTGTTGCCGTTCTTCACGAAGCGCGCGAGTTGCGCGTCGGCCGTGGCCTCGCCGACCACCGAGACAATCCACACGATCGCTGCCGCGGCGATCGCCCACGCGGGCGGCAGATCGCCGCGCCACGCCACGACCACGAAGGGCAGCGACAACAGCGCCGCGAACACGGTCTGGAACTGGAAGAACCAGAACAGGTTGCGATCGGCAGCGTGGCCCCATTGCTCGCGAAAGCGCGCGTAGCGGCCGTCTTCGGGCTTGCCGTGATTGCGCATGAACAGATGCGTGCCCAGGCGCAATCCCCACAGGCCGGCGAGCACGGCGAGCATCGCGCGCAGCGCGATCGGGGCACTGCCGAATGCCGCGAAGCAAACGCCGAGCGCGCCCAGGCTCCACGACCAGACCGGATCGACCAGATTGGCGTTGTGACTCTTCAGTTGAAATGCCCAGACGATCGCGAGCGCGAGCGCTACGCACGCGATTGCGCCAACGTAAATCAGACCGGCGTGCATCGGAGGCAGATGGTCATGGAGATCATCGAATGGGGAAGGCGCGCATGACAACAGACAGTCTTACGCGCCGCAACCACCGGCGGATTCGATCGCATCACAAGCCCAGCGCGCAACGTTGTGCCTGGACCAGCGTTTCGATGCCTCGCCTGCCGAGATCGATCAGCGCGTCGAGTTGCTCGCGCGAGAACGGCTC
Organism: Burkholderiales bacterium; assembly: GCA_038318315.1. GTDB lineage: Bacteria > Pseudomonadota > Gammaproteobacteria > Burkholderiales > Burkholderiaceae_D > CAHJXF01. Next base: position 4,048 of record JBBQCA010000142.1, read on the forward strand.
GCCTTCGGCCGTGCCCTGGATCTCGACGATCCCGCCCGAGCCGGTCATGACGACGTTCATGTCGGTATCGCACGAGGAGTCTTCGTCGTAGTCGAGGTCGAGCAAGGCGACGCCATCCTTCAATCCGGCCGACACCGCCGCCACGAAGTCCCGCACCGGACTCTTCGCGATCGCGCCGCGGGCAAGCAGCGATGCAACCGCATCGTGTGCGGCCACGAAGGCGCCAGTGATGCTCGCGGTGCGCGTCCCGCCGTCGGCCTGCAGCACGTCGCAGTCTAGCGTGACGGTCCGTTCGCCCAACGCGCCCAGATCGAACACGCTGCGCATCGAGCGGCCGATCAGCCGCTGAATCTCCTGCGTGCGGCCGGACTGCTTGCCGCGCGCGGCCTCGCGATCGCTGCGCGTGTGCGTGGCGCGCGGCAGCATGCCGTACTCGGCGGTGAGCCAGCCCTGCCCCTTGCCCTTGAGAAACGGCGGCACGCGCTCTTCCACGCTCGCCGTGCAGAGCACCCGCGTGTGGCCGAACTCCACCAACACCGAGCCTTCCGCGTAACGGGTGTACTGGCGCGTGATGCGCACGGCGCGCAGCGCGTCGGCTGCGCGACCTTCGAAACGGGCAATCGTCATTGTTTCCTTCGAGCCGCGGGTCAGAGCTTGGGCATCAGCTTGTTCGACTTGCGTATCGAGCTGCGAATATCGTCGATCGCGCGTTCGATCTCGCTGTCGGTCATGGGCGAATGCGGAACCTCGAGCTGAGTCGGGCGCAGGTGATTGATGGTGGTGGTGATCGCACCCAGCGGCATCGCGATGGTCGAGACCGCCTCGCCTTCGTCGAGGTCGGCGCCTTCCCAGCTCATCGCCATGCCGGTCACGTTGTCGGCATCGTCGCCGGCTTCCATCAGCGCGAGGTAGATCAGGTCGGGCACCGCGCGCATCACGGTGTTGTCCGCGAAGGTCGATGCGATCGCCTGATCGGCCACCGCCGACCACAGGCCATCGGTGCATAGAAACAGCGAGTCGCCCGGCTGCAGCGTCATCTTTCTGGACAGCTCGACGGTCGGCAGTTCGGGCGAACCGAGGCAGTTGAAGAGCTTGTTGCGATCGGGATGGCTGTCGATGTCCGCGGGCGATGCGAGGCCCTGCAGGATCATGCTCTGGATCTTCGAGTGGTCGCGCGTCTGCGCGATGATCTCGCCCGCGCGGATCCAGTAGAGCCGCGAATCGCCGACGTGCGCCCAATAGGCCGCGCCGTTCTGCACGACGCACGCGACGATGGTGGTACGCGGCGATTCGGACAACTTGTTGGCCGCGCGGTAATGCAGGATCTGCTGGTGCGCGTCGAGCAGGCTGGATTCGAGAAAACGCTGCGGGCTTTTCAGCATCGGCGTGGCCTGCTGCTGGAACAGCGCGCCCACCGTCTGCACGGCGATCTGCGCGGCCATGTCACCCTGCAGATGCCCGCCCATGCCGTCGGCGATGATCATCAGCAACGCGTCGCGCGTGAAGCAATAGCCCATGCGGTCCTGATTGGACTTGCGTCCGCCCTTCTTGCTTTCCTGATAGATCGAAAACCGCATGGGGCACCGTGACTGTTATCTGCTTTGACGCGTGTACAAGGATATGGTTGACGAGCGGCGCATGTCGCCAAGCCCGAGGCCGCGCGGCTTCAAGGAGCGCAACCGGTCGAGCGCGCGATCGGCCAGGGTCTTCTTCTGCGGCGTGGGCACGCGATCGAGCAACGCCTTCTGCAAGGCGAACACGCTTTGCGGCCGCTCGAGGGGGTCGAGCTTCAGGCACCATTCGACGACGCCCAGCAATTCCTTCGAATAGCTGTGCGACAGTTCGCGTATCTTCACGCTCATCTTGTCGTTGAGCAGCCGCGCATCGGCCGGTTGCGGAGCGTGCCCCGACATCGACGCGAAGATCGAAGCGCCGATGCCGTAGATGTCGGTCCACGGGCCGAGCTGTCCGGCCTTTTCGCAAAGCTCCGGTGCGGCGAAGCCGGGTGTGTACATCGGATAGAGCTTGTCGTTGTCGGTGGTCAGCGTGCGCCGCGCGGCGCCGAAGTCGAGCAGTATGGGCGATGCGTCGCGCCGCAGATAGAGATTGGCGGGCTTGAGATCGAGGTGCAGCAGCTTGTTGGTGTGGACTTCGCGCAGACCGTTCATCACCTGCGTGAACACCAGCCGGATGAAACGTTCGCCGAGCAATTTCTTCTCGCCGCGATCGCGATACTTGAGGATCTGTTCCTGCAGGGTGCGGCCCTGTTCGTAGAGCATCACCATGTAAACCGTCTCGTTGGCGCGAAAGAAATTCACGACGCGCACCACGTTTGGATGCAGGATGCGCGCGAGCGCCCGGCCCTCTTCGAAAAAACACTTGAGCCCGATGCGGAAGGTCGCGAGATTCGACTCGACGATCGTCGGGATCAGTTCGCCGGCGCGCCGCAGTGCGAGCGAGCTCGGCAGGTATTCCTTGATGGCGACGGGCCGATCGAACTCGTCGCGTGCAAGATAGACGATCGAAAACCCGCCGCTGGATATCTTCCTTACAATGCGGTAGCCCTCGACCTCATAGCCCTCGGGCAGCGGGGCGTTCGATTGTGAAGCCATACGATCAGCGGCCGCGAGGTTGAATCATCAACATGGAAATATGAGGACGACGACCTGGCGTCGTCGCATGAGGAGGCGTTTGTCGGCCAGGCCACGCAGGTTGCCGCAGAGGCCCGAGCGACCGGAAGGAGCCCCGCAGGGCAGCGGCATTTTGTTCATTTCGCGTCTGCTTGTAAAGGAAGCCTCGGTCCGCATGAGCATATCTCCCCCATACAAGAGCAGATAAGACACCCAACCCATGACCGTTTCCAGCATGACCGGCTTCGCGCTGGCCCGCCGCGATCATCGCATCGGCGCCATCGTTCTGGAGATCCGCAGCGTCAACTCGCGTTATCTCGATCCTCAGTTTCGCATCAGCGACGAGCTGCGCGCGGGCGAGGCGACGTTGCGCGAAGCGCTCGCCGCGCGCATCTCGCGCGGCAAGCTCGACGTGCGCTTCTACATCCATCGCAGCTCGGCGACCAGCAAGGGCATGGCCGCGGCCGAGACGATGCTTGCGCAGATCGATGCGCTTGAACGCAGCGTGCGCGCGCGCCTGCCCGACGCCGTGCCGCTGTCGGTCAATGAAATCCTGCATTGGCCCGGCGTCCTCGAAAGCGGCGAGATCGAGCTTGATGAAATCATCGCGCTGACCCGGGAACTCGTCGCCGATGCGATCGAGCAGCTTGCCCTTGCGCGCGCGCGCGAAGGCGAACGCCTCGCGGCCGTGATCGTCGAGCGGGTTGCGGCGATGGAAGCTATTGCCACTGCCTTACAGCCGCTCGTTCCACGACTGGTCGAGGCGCATCAACAGAAGCTCGAGCAGCGCTTGGCCGCTGCCCTGGGCGTGGTGTTCGATGCGAGTGCCGCGTCGAGCACTGCGGCCAACGCCGCGACCACGCCGACGATATCGATCTCGCGCAACGAGGCGCTCGATCGCATCCGCCAGGAGATCACGCTCTATGGCACTCGCATCGACGTGTCCGAGGAACTCGCCCGACTGGCAGGTCATCTGTCCGAAGTACGCGACATCCTCAAGCGCGGTGGTGCGGTCGGCAAGCGGCTCGACTTCATGATGCAGGAGATGAATCGCGAGGCGAACACGCTCGGATCGAAATCTGCCGCGGCCGAACTGGCCGACTCGGCCGTCGAACTGAAGCTCGCGATCGAACAGATCCGCGAGCAGGTCCAGAATCTCGAATGAACCCTGACGCATGACATCTTCTCATCAGGGCAATCTGCTGATCGTTGCCGCGCCATCGGGCGCGGGCAAATCGACGCTCGTCAACGCTCTGCTCGCATCCGACTCCACCATCAAGCTCTCGATCTCGTACACCACGCGCGCGCCGCGCTCCGGCGAAGTCGATGGGCGCGAGTACCGCTTCATCGACGCCGTCGAATTCGATCGCATGCGCGCCAGCGGCGAATTCATCGAGTCGGCCGAGGTGCATGGGCACTGGTATGGAACCTCGGCGCGCTGGATCGAAACGCGCATCGCCGCGGGTGACGACGTGCTGCTTGAAATCGACTGGCAGGGCGCACAGCAGATCAAGCGACGCTTCCCGGACGCGGTCGGGATCTTCGTACTGCCGCCGTCGATCGAGGCGCTCGAAGCGCGCCTGCGTCGTCGCGGCCAGGACGAACCAGTCGTCATCACGCGCCGGCTGCTGGCTGCCGGAGGTGAGATCGCGCATGCTCGAGAATTCGATTATGTTATTATCAATCAAGACTTTGCAGAGGCATCCGGACATTTGAAGAGCATCGTGCAAGCGGCGCGCCTGCGCTTCGGCCTGCAGGCACTTCGACATGCCGATTTGTTCGGACAACTAGGTATTCATATCGACTGAATCGCGCCTGCACAGGCCTGCCCTGTGCAGGCACGAACGTTTGCCCACCCTTCGCTGGAGAATTGCATGGCTCGTATCACCGTAGAAGATTGT
>JBBQCA010000143.1:0-8414 GCA_038318315.1 Burkholderiales bacterium
TTCGCGAAACTGCCGCACCAGAACGCGAGCATCGACGCGGCAGCGATGCGCCACGCGTTGCCGAAGACCGCATCGAGCGCGGGCTGATAGATCTTCATGTAATCCGACGGCCCGGGCGGCAGGTGAACGACCACCCATGACATCACCGACGCGAATGCGAGCGCGAAGAACCCGGCCCACACCACGCGCCGATCGCGCCCGTAACCATAGACCTCGGTGAGGATGTCGCCGAAGAAATAGCTGATCGGGAAGAACAGGATGCCGGCGCCGAACGGCGTGGGCCCGACGATCGGCAGATCGATGACGGCCTGCTTGGCCGCGCCGATGAAGTTCGAGCACAGCAGCACGGTGACGAAGGCCGCCATCACGAAGTCGTAGTAGCGATAGGAGAGACGCGGGTTGCTCGATGCCGGCTGGTCCATGGAAAGCGAAAGAAAAAGAGAAGGCGGAAGAATCGCATACGCGCGACCGTCTCGTCGTGCGCTTTTTTGTCGCGCTCCCGTTTCTTCGCGAGCCAGCCCGGGTCTCGCGCGAGTCTCGACGATCGGTGGTCAGGCCTGGGCCTCGCGCGGCTGCGCAAGCAGCGCCTTCAATCGTGCCATGCGCATCTGCGGTGACACCGCGTCGCCTTCGCCTTCGAGCGCAGGCTTGGCCTGATCGAGACCAAGCTCGGCGATGAAGCGGGACGGCTCGCAACTCTGATGGTCGCGCGCGCGACGCCGCTTCCTGCACCAGCTGATCGCGAGGCTTTTCTGCGCGCGCGTGACGCCCACGTACATCAGCCGCCGCTCTTCCTCGATCCGTTGCGAGCGCGTTGCGGGATCGTCGTCTTCATCGCCTTTGTGCGGCAACAGGCCTTCCTCGACGCCGACCAGGAAGACGTGCCCGAACTCGAGCCCCTTCGCGGCGTGCAGCGTCGACAAACGAACCGCATCGATGTCCTGGTCCTGGTTGTCGAGCATGCTCAGCAGCGCGATCGATTGCGTGACCGCGATCAGGGTCTTGTCGTCCTCCTCACAGCGTTTCGCGATCCATGCGGTGAAGTCCAACACGTTCTGCCAACGCTTCTGCGCGCCGCGCTCGTCGGACGCATCGAACAGATGCGCGCGATAGTCGATGGCTGTCACGAGATCGTCGAGCACGCGACCGGCGGGTTCGCGTTCGGCCCGCGCCTGGATGCGATTGACGAACGCCGTGAATTGCTCGAGCGGCTCGAATTGGCGCGCGGCGACACGGCTTGCGAACGACGACTCGCATGCGGCCTCGAACAGGGACACGCTCCGCTGGCTCGCATAGTTGCCCAGTGCTTCCAGCGTGGCCGTGCCCACGCCGCGCTTGGGCACGGTGACCGCGCGTATGAAGGCCGGGTCGTCGTCGAGGTTGGCGAACAGGCGCAGCCACGCGATCAGGTCGCGGATCTCGGCGCGCTCGAAGAACGACTGCCCGCCCGAGAGCACGTAGGGGATCTTCTCCTTGCGCAGCGCTTCTTCGAACACCCGCGCCTGGTGATTGCCGCGATAGAGCACCGCATAGTCGGACCACTGGGTGCGCCGCTCGAAGCGATGCGCGGACAGACGGATCGCGATCGATTCGGCTTCATGCAGGTCATCGTTCATCGCGCTGACGGTCACGGGATCGCCCGGTCCGCGCTCACTCCAGAGCTTCTTCTCGAACAGCTTGGGGTTGGCCGCGATCACGGCATTGGCCGCGGCGAGGATGCGCCCGCTCGATCGATAGTTCTGTTCGAGCTTGATGACCTCGAGTTGCGGGTAGTCGCTTTGCAGGTTCGCGAGGTTGTCGAGGGTCGCGCCGCGCCATGCATAGATCGCCTGATCGTCGTCGCCGACCGCGGTGAGCGCGGCGCGCGAGCCGGCGAGCTGGCGCAGCAGACGGTACTGGCAGGCGTTGGTGTCCTGTACTTCGTCGACCAGCAGATAACGCAGGCGCGACTGCCAGCGATAGAGCACCTCGTGATGCGCGTCGAACAACGCGACCGGCCGCGCGATCAGGTCGTCGAAGTCCACCGCGTGATAGGCGCGCAAGGTTGCCGCGTAGCTTCGATAGACGCGCGCGTCGCGCGCTTCATCGCCGTGCTGCGCGTTGGCCTCGACGTCGTCGGCCGACAGCATCGCGTTCTTCCACAGCGAGATGCGCGACTGCAGGCCCTTGACGAATGCGGGGTCGGTGGTGGCGCAGAGGTCCTGAAGGATCGCGCGGACATCGTCCGACGACAGGATCGAAAAGCGTGGCTTGAGTCCGATGTGCTCGGCCTCCGCCCGCAGGATCTGCACGCCGAGCGACTGAAAGGTCGAGACGGTCAGCCCGCGCGATGCCTTCGCCTCGAGCAGGGACGCGACGCGCTGGCGCATCTCGGCCGCGGCCTTGTTGGTGAAGGTAAGCGCGGCGATCTGCCGCGCTTCATGACCGCAGTCTGAAATCAGATGGGCGATCTTGTGCGTGATCACCCGTGTCTTGCCGCTGCCCGCGCCCGCGAGCACGAGGCAAGGACCATCGACGTGACGAACCGCGGCGCGCTGAGGCGCATTCAATGAGGAGAGATCGTGCATCGATGCAAAGCTGCATCGATACCGTTTCGACGCTTAGCGGGCGCGATGCTACACGATGCGCACGGCATATATCGCATGCGCGCCGCAATGAGTTACTGCGGTTGCCGCAGGAGTTGCCGCGGCTCGCCTCGCCGCACCCGCCGCGCCAGCGCGTGATCGAGGAACTGATCAGGCGGTCGGCGAAGTGACCGGCGGATCGACGATCGGCGGCGGCGTCATGGGCGGAACCTCGGTCGGCGGCGGAACTTCGACGGGCTCGACCGGATCGGTGATTGGCGCCGGGCCGGGCATGGGGTTCGGAGACGGGCTGGGTTGTGGATCGGGATTGGGCGTGATGTGCATCGTCGGCCTCCATACATTCGATCAAAGTAAAAGGGGGCTTGCGCCCCCTTTGTTCAAACGGCTAGAAGAACACGATCAACGGTCCGTGTTTCTCCGTGCGTCCTTGTCCTTGATCGCATCCTTCACGTCTTCGACCACATCGCCGGCGGTCGCGCGGGCCTTGCCGCCCACTTGCTGCACGAGACCCTTGGCTTGCAGTTCCTTGTCGTCCACCGCGCGTCCGGCAACTTCCTTGACCTTGCCCACTGCTTCATCGACGCGACCCTTGACTTGATCCTTGTTCATCTGAACCTCGCTATAAGAGTTTCGGAAAAGAGAGGGCGCGATCTGCGCCACTCCATGGGAAAGGACTTTAGCCGCGAGGTCGGCCATGCGTTTTCAGCAGCGCCCTGAATGCCTTGTAGGACAGGGCGAACGTTATGGCGTTAGCCCCGCCTCATATATCGAGAGGATCGATCTCGATATGCCATCGCGTCTTGGGACGCACCGCATGCAACGCGGCCAGCCATGCATCGAGAAACGCGTGAAGCGCCGGCCGTACCGATGACTCGATCAGCAACTGCGCGCGTTCCACGCCCGCGATGCGCGCGATCGTCATCGGCACCGGGTCGTAGAGCGTGACTTGGTCCGTCGAGCCGAGTTCGTCGGCGATGCGCACGCCTTCTGCGCGCGCAGTGCTCAGGAACGCCAAAGCGTCTTCGGGCGTTTTCGCTTCCGCGCGCAGGACCGCTTGATGCGAGAACGGCGGCAGAGCCGCGCGCCGACGTTCGTCGAGCAGGCTCGCCGCAAAGCGTGCGAAGTCGTGTTCGACCAGCGCACCGAACAGCGGGTGTTCGGGCGCGCGCGTCTGGACCAGCACCTCGGCGTGGCGACTGCGCGCACCACCTCGCCCCGCTCTGCCCGCGACCTGCATGAGGTTCGAGAACAAGCGCTCGCTCGCGCGAAAATCATGCGAATAGAGGGCGCTGTCGGCGTCGAGCACGCATACCAGGGTCACGTTGCGAAAGTCGTGACCCTTGGCCAGCATCTGGGTGCCTACGAGGATGTCGAGGTCGCCCAGGTGGACGGCTTCGAGCAGGCTTGCCGCCGCGCCTTTCTTGCGCGTGCTGTCGCGATCGATGCGCGCGATGCGGGCCGTGGGGAACAGGCTGCGCAAATTTTCTTCGACGCGCTGGGTGCCGCGGCCGATCGCGGCGAGGTCGGTGTTGCCGCAAGCCGGGCACGCGCGCGGCACGCGTTGCTGCCATCCGCAATGATGGCAATGCAGGCGACGATCGGCCTGATGAAACACCGCGTGGACGCTGCAACGCGGACAGTCGCTGAGCCAGCCGCATGCGCCGCACGCGAGCACCGGCGCATAGCCGCGCCGGTTGTGAAACACCAGCACCGGTTCACGGCGAGCGACGCGATCGGCGATCGCCTCGCGTACCGCGTCGGTCAGCCCATGCTGAGTCTTCGCACGCGGCAGCGGCACGAGGCGAATGGTGGGCAGGCTCGCATCGGACGAAGCGCGCTCGCTGAGAACCAGCTTGCGATAACGGCCCTGTTCAGCGCGCGCCCAGGTCTCCATCGACGGTGTCGCGGATGCGAGGACGACCGGCAGCGAACGTCCTTCGCGTCCCTGGCGGGCGCGCATGATCGCGAGGTCGCGTGCCGAATAGCGTAGGCCCTCCTGCTGCTTGTAGGACGCATCGTGTTCTTCATCGACGACGATCAGTCCGAGGCGGGGCATCGATGCCAGTACGGCGAGGCGGGTACCGAGCAGGACGTCGACCTTGCCTTCGTGTGCCAGCCACCATTGATGCAGGCGTCGACCGTCGGCATGTCCACTGTGCAGGCTGGCGACGCTGGCCTGGGGCAAGCGTTGCTGGAAGGTCTCTGCGAGCTGCGGCGTGAGATTGATTTCGGGCACCAGCACGAGGGCCTGCAGGCCCGCAGCGATCGTGTCGGCAATCGCGCGCAGATACACCTCGGTCTTGCCGCTGCCGGTCACGCCATACAGCAGCATCGGAAGTAGCGGCGCGACGCTGGTTCGCGCCTTGAGGATGGCGGCGAGCGCTTCGGCCTGCATCGCATTCAACGCGATCGTCTCGACGCCCGGCGGGTCACCCGCCGCGCTTGCCTGCGCCAGTGCTGTGCGCTCCGCGCGCTTGATCGCTCGATCGATCGAAGGCAAGTGCGCGACGCGGGTTTCGCCCTCTGATGGCGACGACAGCGTATAGCGATCAGCCTGCCGCAAGGGCCCGGGCAGAGAAGGAAGCGCTACCTCACCAAGCGTGCGATGGTAGTAACGCGCGGCAAATCGGGCGAGAGCCAGCCACTCGGCCGACAACGGCGAGAACCCTTCGACGATCGCCGTCGCGTCGCGCAGGCGCTCGGGCTCGACGCTGGCCGCTTCAGCAATTTCCGCCAGGAGGCCAACCACCGTTCTCGATCCGAACGGCACGATCACCAGTTGGCCAGGCTCGGCCGCGCCCGCCCAGCGATAGTCGTACAAGCCGTCTCCGGCCGATGCGATGACCGGCGTATCAAGAGCGACGCGAAGAATGCGGGCCGTGGAAATGGCGGTGCGCTCAACGCTCATGGACGCAGCAATTCAACACGAAGATGCGCAGGAATATGCAGTAAGTAATTGTGACTACGACGCTTTTTTTGTTTGCACAGATATTGTGGACAACTTTGTGAAGAACGGTGCTGCGACGCGGCTAACTGTCGGAGTCCAAAGGCTTTTTGTCAAAATGCCGAAACATTGGGCAGTCTTGAACCCTAGCAGAATCAAGCACTTGGCAGTCCGGGGCGCAGCCGACAGCACCCCGTGTCCACCTTTCACCGGGCACCCGATTTTTGTGCATAAGTCAAGCTGGGCGGCGACGAATTCGAAACGTTGCCCGCAATTTCCGCTGCCCGGCCGGGTTCGCGAAGGTTAGTGCTCGCTCGCCGCAACGCTCGGTTGGCGACTCATTTCGTGGACCGCTTCGACCAGCGTTTCGACGGCGGCGGGCAGAGTGAACTGCGAGATGCCGTGCCCCAGATTGAAAATGTGGCCATGCGACCGTGAGCTGTCGAATGCCTCGAGGGTCTTTGCCACCTGGTCGCGGATCGACGCATCGTCGCCGAACAAGGCTGCCGGATCGAGGTTTCCCTGCAGCGCGCAGGCACCGCCGACTTGCGCGCGGGCGTGGACCGGGTCGACGGTCCAGTCCAGTCCGATCGCGTCGACACCGGTGTTCGCGATCTCGGAAAGCCAGGGGCCGCCCCCTTTCGTGAAGATGATGCTGGGGATGCGAGCGCCCGCGTGCGTGCGGGGCAACCCATCGACGATCCGCTTCATGAAGGCCAGTGACCAGCTCGGATAGGCGTCGTGCGCGAGAACGCCGCCCCAAGTGTCGAAAATCATCACAGCCTGCGCGCCCGCTTCGATTTGTGCGGTCAGATAGGCGATGACCGCCTGCGTGTTGATTTCGAGGACGCGTGCGAGCAGGTCGGGACGTCGATAGAGCATCGTCTTGATGGCGAGGAAGTCGCGTGACGAGCCGCCTTCGATCATGTAGCAAGCCAGCGTCCACGGACTGCCCGAGAACCCGATCAGAGGAACGCTTTGCACACCGTCGGCGTTGGTGAGCGCGCGCCGAATCTGCGTGACCGCGTCATACACGTACTGCAGGCTTTCGTGCGGCGCCAGGCGCAAGCTCGCCACGTCGGTTTCGTTCTTGATAGGTCGTTCGAAGTGGGGGCCTTCACCTTCCAGAAATTGAAGCCCGAGCCCCATCGCGTCCGGAATCGTCAGGATGTCCGAGAAGAGTATCGCCGCGTCGAGGTCAAAGCGAGCCAAGGGTTGCAGCGTGACCTCGGTGGCGTAGTCGGGCGTCTTCGCGAGGTTGAGGAACGATCCCGCCTTCCTGCGGGTCGCGAGGTATTCGGGAAGATAGCGTCCTGCCTGCCGCATCAACCACACCGGTGTGTAAGGCGTCGGTTCGCGCAGCAGGGCACGAAGAAAAGTATCGTTGGCGAGAGGGGTCGAATGCATGAGGATATCCGGCTGGGGTCGTGCATTCTACCGGCGGCTGGGACCGAGATCGGCGCGCGCGATCCGCCGGCGCCTGTGCTTGTTGCATCATGCGATGCCTGCCGACGCATGGCGTCTGCGAATATCCGTCGGCGATGCATTGACGCTGAAGAATCCAAACCCACCTGGTAGCGATGGCCAAACTCTATTTCCGCTACGCTGCGATGAACGCGGGCAAGTCGACCGCGTTGCTGCAGGTCGCACACAACTACGAAGAGCGCGGGCAGACGGTGTCGCTGTTCACGGCCGCCATCGACACCCGGGACGGCGTCGGCCGCATTGCATCGCGCCTGGGCGTCACGCGCGAGGTGGAAACGTTCGATGCGAAGACGGACTTTCCTGCGCTGCTACGCGCGCGCCCGCTTCCCTCCTGCATCCTCATCGACGAAGCCCAATTCCTGACCGAGGAGCAAGTCATCGACCTGCATCGCTTCGCGCACATCGACCGCGTCCCCGTGATCTGCTTTGGCATACGCAGCGATTTTCGAGGACAGGCATTTCCGGGATCGCGTGCGCTGCTGACGCTTGCCGACGACCTCGAAGAGATGAAGACCGTGTGTCGCTGCGGACGCAAGGCGTCGTTCAACATGCGGGTCGACGAACAGGGTCGCCGCGTGACGCAAGGGGCGCAGGTCGAGGTGGGCGGTAACGAGCGCTACGAAGCGGTCTGCCCCTTGCACTTCTATGCCGGGGCCTGCTGAACAGGCTCGACGCCGCGCCGCAGACTACTCGTCGATCGAGGCCTGCGCGTCCGCGAGCGATCGAATCTGAAAGCGGCCGTCGTCGCGGAACAACCAGGTCTCCACGTATTCGACCGAGCCTCGCTTGACGATCGCGGCGTGCGGGACCGGCAACGGCGCGGCGTCGTGAACGCTTTGAATCGCACGCTGCTCGAGGTCGCGAAAGCCGTTGGATCGCATCACCGCTACGCGTAGCGGAACACCGCTTGCATCGATCCTGATGGTGAGGACGACTACCGACTTCAGCACAGGTGGTGGCGCACCGTCGTAGAGCTGCGGTGTGTTGCGAAAGTAGAGGCGGCGCGCGGCATCGCGCTTGTAGCCGTCGATGCTGCGTGCCCTGGACGCTCGCGGTGGTTCGGCGCCGGGCTCCGTTCTTTTCGCCGCGGCCTTCGCTTCAGCGACCGGAGACTCCGCGGTTGCCGTCGATTTCAAGCTCGATGGCATTGCGCACCCCGCAAGGAAACCGAGCAGGATCGCCAGGCATCCCAGCCTCAGCGAGTCGACCGCATCGCGGTGCCGGGCATACATGCGCCACCTCAGCGGCCGGGCCCGCTCAACGCTTGTGGCGCAACTTCTGAATCGCCGCGAGCTGCGCCGCCATGACGACGAGTTCGGATTGCGCGCGCGCGAGGTCGAGGTCGCTCTTCGCGTTGGCCATCGCTTCCTCGGCGCTGCGCTTGGCTTCGGCGGCCTTGC
>JBBQCA010000144.1:0-8357 GCA_038318315.1 Burkholderiales bacterium
GTGGGAAATGACCGAGCCGTATCGCTCTGCCCAGCTTGTCTTGGACCGCAGCCGCTGAAGGACTACCGAGTGCGCCGGCTGGATACCGTCTTCGGCACTGTGCGCTTTCGCAGTCCTCGGTGGATCTCCTGCGACTGCGAACCACCTTACTTTTCGGCAGTGGGCTTCTGCCCGTTCATGTTGTGTATTCCCGAACGGGCGATGCCGGAACTGCAGCGCCTGCAGGCCACGTTTGCCAGCGAGATTTCGTACCGACGGGCGGCCGCGATCCTGCGGCGGTTCCTGCCCGCCAGCAGCAACCACAACCATGCGACCATTCGAAACCGGACGCTGCGCGTCGGCGGCCAGCTGCAGGCAGCCGGCTATTGCCCGACACGAGCGTCCGAGCCGGGATCACCCGAGGCGAAGCCGCAGACGAGAGTGAGCCAAACCGTGGGAGGCGGCGAAGGTGGTGTGGTTGCTGGAATGCGAAGCCTCAAGCCCGTTTCGGCTAGGCTGGCTGTCGTGCCAGCAGTCGGAGCGGACCCATGCGATTGATCATTGAAGCCCACATAGATGACCCGGAGGCTGGTGCTGCGGCAGATGGTGCGACGATTTTGGCGGTGATCGAGCGGCGTGAGCGCAGTCTTGTCAAAATGGGCCTGACCCTCGCCGAAGGCCGGTCCCTGTTGGCCGAAGCCCAATCGGCGTTGGTGGCGCAGCAAGTTGGCGCTTGGATGTCTGGCCACACGGAGTGCAATCGCTGCGGGGCGGCGCCATGCCACAAGGACAGCCGGTTCGTCGTGCTGCGCACCGTGTTCGGAAAAGTGAAGATTGCGAGCACGAGGCTGTGGTCGTGCAACTGCGGGGCCAAGCCGGGCGCCTTGCGCCGCTCCACGAGTCCGTTGTGCAAGGCATTGCCCATGCGCATCACGCCGGAACTGCAGTACCTCCAGGTCAAATGGGCCGCGCATTTGCCCTGCAGGCAGGCCACGGACCTGCTCAAAGAGGTGTTGCCGCTGGACACGGGGATTTCGTATGGCGACACAAGGCGAAGAATCCGCGCCGTTGGAAAGGAACTCGACGCGGAGGTCGAGCGAGATATAGCCGCCCGGCCGAAGATCGTTGCGGACGATCCAATTCGCGAATCCGCCAGCGTCGCCTCTGTCAGTGTCGACTCGGCGTGGCTGAACCACCGCAGCCCCCAAAGCCGCCAAGTTGCGTGCGCCGTAGCTCTGGTCCGGTCGCCCTGGTCGACGCCATCCACCGCCCAAGACCGCCAGGTGAACATCTTGACCGGGCGAGCTACGTTTGCCGGCCATGCTCCCCGCGTGTACGCGTATGTGCACAAGGAAGTGCCGTCGGCGGCAGCGCGACTGGACCAATTTCTCTCCCGAAGCGGTGTGGGGCCCAACGAGCGAGTGACCGTGATCAGCGATGACGCGGGCGAGTTCGTCAAAGCGGTCGAAGGGAGCCAGCTCGCCAGAGGTCGGATCCTTGACTGGTTTCACATCGCCATGAAGTTCAAGGCCGCGGAGCCGCGGCGTTCGCGCGCGTAGACGGTTGCCAAGACAGGCCCGCGCCGCATGCGATCGCGCGATGACGGTTCCTTGAACCTCTTTGCCTACCTCGCCCGCATCCGCTACGACGGCCCGCTCGCCGTCGACGCGAAAACGCTCGAAGCCTTGCAGCGCGCACATCTGCACGCCGTCCCTTTCGAAAACCTCAGCATCATGTGGGACGAGCCGATCGAGCTCGATGTTCGCGAGCACTACGAAAAAGTCGTCGGTCGCAGGCGCGGCGGCTTCTGCTACGAGCAGAACGCCGTGTTCGCGTGGGCGCTTCAGCAGATCGGCTTTCGCGTCAGTCGTCTGGGTGCTGCGGTGTGGTCGGACCGCGATGGCATCGGAAGCTATGGCGACGATGCCTCGCACCTGCTGCTCAAGGTGGATCTGGACGAACCGTGGATCGCGGATGTGGGCTTCGGCGAAAACTTCCGCTCACCGCTGCGCATGATCGACGGCCTCGTGCAGGAGCAGGCGCCGCATGCGTTTCGTCTGGATCGCGAACAGCGTGACGACGATGACGCGTGGGCCCTGTCCACGCGCGATGCACAGGGGCTGTGGGCCAGCACCTATCGCTACACGAACATCGCCCGACCGATCGAATACTTCGCCGCGATGTGCCGCTTTCATCAGACCTCGCCGCTGTCGCATTTCGTCCAGAAGCGGCTATGCTCGCTCGCGACGCCACACGGTCGCCTCACGCTGTCGGGCAACGAGTGGATCGTGTCGGGACTCGACGGCTCGCGTTCGGTGACTCCGATTGCCGATCAAGCTGAAGCGTGTCGGCTGTTGAAGGAATACTTCGATATCACGCCCCCTGCGAGGACGCCATGACCGCAGCCGCCACGATTTCAAACGACGCGACATCCGCTGCGACGTCCACCGCGACATCCGAATACTCGACGATCCTTTACACCGAGGACGGCGGCGTCGCACGCACGGCAACGCCAGGCAGGAGACTTCGCATGAACGCATCGACCTGCATGCTTCGCGCCGCACGAGTGTCCGCACTCGGATTGTTTCAAAGTGACGGACCGGATGTACCAGGGCCGCGGTTTCGACTTGGCGAACATGACGATCGTCGAAGGCGACCGGTCGCTGATCATCATCGACCCGCTTCTCTCCACCGAAACCGCGCGCGCCGCACTGGATCTGTATTACCAGCACCGGCCTCGCAAGCCGGTAGACACGGTGATCTACTCGCACGGTCACGCCGATCACTACGGAGGTGTCAAGGGCGTCGTCAGCGAAGATGATGTGGCCGCAGGCCGTGTGCAGGTGCTGGCTCCGGCCGGTTTCATGGAGACTGCGGTCGCTGAAAATATCCTGGCCGGCAATGCGATGAGCCGACGCGCGCAGTACCAGTTCGGTGTCTTTCTACCGCCGGGCCCGCGGGGCGCTGTCGACACCGGTCTGGGCAAGGCGCTTGCGAGCGGAAGCCTGACGCTGATCGCGCCCACGTCGACTGTCGACAAGACGATGCAACGGCGCGTCATCGACGGTGTCGAGATCGTGTTCCAGCTCGCGCCCGGTTCGGAGGCGCCGGCCGAGATGATCATGTTCTTCCCGAAACTGCGCGTGCTGGACATGGCCGAGGACGTGACGTACAACATGCACAACCTCTACACGATCCGCGGCGCCGAGGTGCGCGACGCGAACCTCTGGTCGGGACTGATCAAGGTGCAGGGTGACCCGCGCAAGCTGGTAGAGCTGCTTTCGATGTTCGACACCTTCGATCCCTCCTCCGCAGTGGTCGAGCCGAAGGTCGCGGCACGGCCCTGAGCGCCCATCGCGACGGCGCCCAATACAATCGCGGCGTGCACGAGGGCTCGTTGCACGTCGACCGAGTCGTCGGCGTAACGAGGTCCGATCATGGAGACCACACGATGAGCGCCAATCCCTACTCGACGATTGCCTACGCGCAAGCCGATGGCATCGCACGCATCCGGCTCGATCGCGCCGACAAGCTCAATGTCTTTTCGGCCGAGATGTTCGACGACATCGAGCGCGCGCTCGATGTCGTCGAAGACTCGGCCGAGCACGAGGGTGGGGTGCGCGTTCTGGTCGTCACGGGCGCGGGCCGCGGTTTTTGCGCGGGGGCGGACCTATCGATCATCGATCCGGACCGCATCGCCGACACCGACCTGGGCGCGATGCTCGAACGCAGCTACAACCCGCTGGTGCTGCGCTTGCGCGCGTTGCCGGTGCCGGTGCTGTGCGCGGTCAACGGCGTGGCGGCCGGCGCGGGCGCGAGCCTCGCGCTCGCGGGCGACATCACGATCGCCGCGAAGTCCGCGAGCTTCGTGCTCGCGTTCGCGCGCATCGGCCTCGTGCCCGATGCGGGCGCCACCTTCTTCCTGCCGCAGCGGATCGGCAAGGCGCGCGCCGCGGGCCTTGCGATGCTGGGGGAAAAAATCGATGCCGCAACCGCGGAGCATTGGGGGCTGATATGGAAGTGCGTCGACGATGCGGAGTTCGCAGGCGCGGTCGAGGCTTGTGCGAAGCGGCTCGCGATCGCGCCGACCCGCGCGTTGATCGCGACGCGCGAGTTGCTGAACGCGGCCGAGAACAACACGCTCAAGGAACAACTGTCGGCTGAACGCGATGCGCAATCCGCGGCGGGACGCGGTGCGGATTTTCGGGAAGGCGTATCGGCGTTTCGCGACAAGCGAGCCGCGCAGTTCAAGGGGCGTTGATCACGCGCTGATCAGGCAGCCTCGCCGCGCCCGTGTCGTGTCGCGACGATGCGCGCGGGTGCCAGCCCGCGCTCGATGCGCGCGAGCGCGCGTTCGGGATGCGTCGCTCCGCACAGGAACAGGTCGATCGCCGCGAATCCGCCTTCCGGCCAGGTGTGGATCGTGATGTGCGACTCGGCGAGCAGGACCACGCCGGTCACGCCGGCGGGTGAGGCATCGTCAGACGCGAAGCTGTGGAAGTGCTGGAACAGGATGTGCGCGCCCGCATCGGTGGCGGCTTCGCACAGCATCGCCGCCAGCGCGCTCGCATCGACCAGACGCGCGGCATCGACATCGAAGCAATCGATCAACCAGTGAACGCCGCGCGGAACGTAAGTCGACGCGATCGCACGGTCGTCGCGCATCCACGCCAGCGCTTCGTTCGCAACGTCCTCGCGCGCGCTCACCGCGTGCTCACTTGTGACCGCTGCCCGACGAACTGAATCCGCCGCCGGATCCGCCGACCCATCCGCCGCGCGGGCCGTAGCCGCTGTAGCCCGAGCCGACGCTCTTGCCCATGGACACCCAGTTGGACAGCGACGACGCGCCGATCACGAGCAGGCCGTAGAGGATGAACTTACCCACGAGACTCCCCTTGACCAGTTGCCTTGTCGAGCAGCCACGCGGGAAAGTAGAGGCCGATCGCGGCGAGGATGACGATCACCAGCGCCCGGCCGGGAGAAAAGAGAATCGGAATCGCGTTGATCGCGAGCAGCAGGATCGTCATCCATTTCGCCGCGCGTCGAAAGCCGCCCGGGGGCACCGCGGTCGATGACGCGGTCTGCGCGATCGCACTCGCATCGACCTCCTTGCCGAACCATTGCACGAGGTCCTTGCCCGCGACCGGCGTCGAGCGGGACCACGTCAGTTCGGCATCGTTGGCTTCGGCGGCGAGCTTGATAGACCCGTGCTGGAATTCGGTGATCTGGTTGGTGTCGCCGACATCGACCTTCCAGTTGAAGGCGCCCGCCGCATAGCGCACCACCGCGTTGTAGTCGTAGAGCTTGTCGTAGGTGGTGCCGTCGAACACGGCCTGGTTCGCACCAGATCCGCCACCGAGCCAATAGGGCCAGCCATCGAGCACATCGGCGCGCTCCCAGCCCTGGTCGGTTTCGACCAGCCAGATGAAACCCTTCTGCGGCGCGTACAGCAGGTACTCGGTCCACTCGCCGGCTTCCTCGCTGATTTCGGCGCGACGCATCACGCCGATCACCGTGTAAGCGGTCGCGGCGATGGTGGCCTTCGCACCCAACGCGAGGGTCGTATGCACGGCCGCCACACGCTTGGCCGCCGCGATCACTTCGGCGACCGGCCCGCTCGCGTCGATCGCCGCGTGACAGCTTGGACACAACAGGTGCGTGGTCGCGCCCGGCGAGAACGCGATCGCCGATCCGCACGACGGGCATTCGAGATTGGAAATCTTGCCCTTGAAGCGGCCGGCACTGTCCTTGATGGTCTCGGGATCGCGCAGCAGCTGGCACTTCATCTCGGCTAGCGTGACCGAGCGGCCGCGGTAAACAAGAGGTGACCCGTCGCGCCCTTCGACGCCGCTGTCTGAATAGTCGAGCGTCAGGAATTCCTTGCCGCGCCGAAAGTCCGCGACTCGTGCGGTGTAGCCGGCACCGACCGTAAACGGCAACTCGCCCTGGCCGCCGGTGCACTGCGCGGTACGGATGTCGCTGGCGATGAAGATGAGTCGGCTGCCGTCGGGGGCCTTGCCGAGATCGAGCGGGGCTCCGGGCGCGAGGCTCTCGAAGCGCGGCAGCGATGGCAGCGGAAGCGCCTTTGCATCGACGTCGCGCGTGAACGTGTATTGCCCCGACGCATCGGACAACCACGCGCCGTCGCCGTGATCGTCGAGCACATACCACTCGTTCCAGAATCCCGCCGAGTAGCGCAACTGGATGCGGCCGACGACGGTGAAGCTCTTGCCGTCGACCGTGCCCGACGCGTTGATCTGGATCGGCGAATAGTCCTCGAGCACATCGGACATCTTGCCGATGCTGCGCACCGAGTCCGCGTCCTTGACGAGCGTGGACTTGCAGTAGTCGCACACCGCCATGACCGACGCGGCCGAGCGGAACGACACCGGCGCGCCGCAGGTGGGGCAGGACACTTGCTGCATGCGTTCAGTTCGAGATGCCGGCTACGAACGACCAGCGAGCACGCCGCATCATCAACCCGTCAGACGTTTCAGAACCTCGCCCTTGGCCGTATCAAAGTCGGCTTGCGAGATCAGCCCCTTGTCGAGCAGGCCCTTGAGTTTTTCGAGCCGCACTTCGGGCGCGTCGCCGTTGCCTGCGGCCGCGTTCGCGTTTCCATTTGCATTGGTCGCTGCGTTCGCTGCCGCATTCTGCGCATTCTGCGCATTGGCGATGTTCGCGTTTACCGAATTCGCCATCGACTGCGCCATCGTCTGACCGAACACCACCCCGGCGCCGAGCCCGGCACCGATACCCGCGATGCCGCCTTCGTTCTGCGCGGCCAGCGGAATGGCGTTGGCCACCTGGTACTGCGTGTACTTGTTGAGGTCGCCCGCCATGCCCATGCCGATGCGCTTGTCGAGCGCGGCTTGCAACTCTTCGGGCAACGACACGCTGGCGACGTTGAACTCGTCGAGCGACAGGCCGTACTTGGCAAGCGCGGTCACGAGATCGCCCTTGACCTGACTGGCCATCAGCGTCTGGTTGGCGGCCATGTCGAGGAAGTTGACCTTCGACGCGCCGATCGAGTTGGCCATCGTCGCGAGAATGATCCCGCGCAATTGCTCCTCGACATCGTCGCGCGTGTATTGCTCGCGCGTGCCCGACAATTCCTTGTGGAAGATCTTGGCGTCGGCGATGCGGTACGAATACAAGCCGAAGGCCCGCAAGCGCACCATGCCGAAGTCCGCGTCGCGAATCGTGATGGGCTGTTGCGTGCCCCAGCGACGTCCAGTCTGGATGCGCGTCGAGAAAAAATACACGTCCGACTTGAAGGGCGACAGGAACAGCTTGTCCCAGTTCTTGAGGTAGGTGAGCACCGGCAGCGTCTGCGTCGTCAGCTTGTAGGTGCCGGGCGCGAACACGTCGGCGATCTGACCCTCGTTGACGAACACCGCGACCTGCGATTCGCGCACGACCAGCGTGCCGCCGTTCTGAATCTCCATGTCCTCCATCGGATAGCGCCACGACAGCACGCCCTCGCTGTCCTCGGTCCACTGCAGGATGTCGATGAACTGTTTCTTGATGAACGAGGCAAGACTCATGGTCCGCTCCTTGATAAGAAATGACGGGTGACGGTAAGGCGAATGAAAGGCCGATTCCCGAAGCGCGACATCATGCGCTCACGACTGGCGCCGCCTCGATGCGTGCGCGATGAGTCGTAGTGTGGAATGCATGAACGGACGGTGCGAACGACAAATAGCCAGCGGGCGATCAGGACAGACAAGCCGCGTTGATGACGCCCGCGACCAGCGAGATGGTTCCCATGAAGCCGCCCATCGCCACGTTGCCCGCTTCGATCTCGGGACGCACCGTGTGCAGCAGCCGGCTGGCGATCGCATAGACGACGACCTGCACGATCATCGCGCCCACCGACCAGAGCACGAACGCGATGAAGCTGGTGTTGTGGATGATGCCCGAGGCGATCGTCAGCGAGAACCCGATCAGCGCGCCGCCCAGCGACAGCGCGGCCGCGCCGTTGCGCGCGTGGATCAACGCCATTTCGTCGAAAGGCGTCAGGCGCGTGTAGATGAAGAAGAAGACGCCGAACAGGATCGCCGCGGCGATGAGATAGATCGCGTAGCTGATGATGGCCGGGAGCATGGTCTCCGGCGCAACGTTGGACTTGGCGGGGAAGCTGAACATCGCGCGGCTCGAGCATTGCAACGACACGAAGGGGGAGGCGATGGAACAGGTCAGGCAGGGCGCAGACACGCGGTTCATTTGGCTGGGCGCGAGCATGGTGCTGGCGATGCACGCCGGTTTTGCGTTCCTCGAGTTGGGCACTGTGCGCAAGAAGAACCAGGTCAACGCGCTCGTGAAGATCCTGGCCGATTTCGCGGTTTCGACCATCGCCTATTTCTTCGTCGGATACA
>JBBQCA010000145.1:0-8295 GCA_038318315.1 Burkholderiales bacterium
GGCGCCCAGGGCAATCGTAACCACCGCAAGCGAATTGGCCAGCATATGCGGCACCAACGCAGCTATAAAACCCTTTGCTCTTCCCGCGATCCTGAGCCAACGAATGTAGAAAATCGCTAAAACAAAAAAAGATGTGATTGCGCTAATTGTTGTCGAGAGCCCGGCATGCAGATGTGCAACGGCCGCAATACTGGCGACGCTCGCGCAGATGAGAACAACGTTATGCGTTACCTTGAAAAGCACGCTCACCACAATGGCTATGACACAAGTTTCAAGAAGAGGAGCAACAATAATTGCGTCTGGATATGAAGCTATCTCTTGGAAACGATTTTCTTCCGTCGATTCCAGATAATCGACCAGTAATGGCACCGCGCCCGTGGCAAGCATTGAAACAAGCCGTAGCGCCTCGATGGCAATGAAGCAAATCAAGATTTCGGTTACGAGGCGCCACGGTTGCTTATTTCTCATCTCGCGGTCGGGGTGCGTCAATTGATCGCGGCCAGCTCAGGCGCCAAGATTGCCGCCGTTCATTGCGTCGAAGAAGTCGTTACCCGTCGATTGTCCGAATGGCCCTTGACCCGTCGAGGTCATGGAACTGGCCACCCAATTTTGCAACTCGTATGTGATCTTGGCGACCCCCACTGCGTCCCTCCATCCCCAAGCGCCTCCAATTGTGTCGATTTCACTGGATATCAAGATTTCCATTTGATTTGTCCTGGTTGGTATTGCGAAGGAAATGACTAGCTGAACTCTGGCACATACACCGGATCAATCGGCATCGGCAAAGAATCGACCGGTAGGCCGATTCCGATTAGTGCGGGCGGACCATTGTTTGTTGTGCCGCCACTGACCGACGCGACTTCATGTTGATCGAGTTGTTTCATCGAAGCCTCCAATAAAGTTGGGAAACGTAGCGTCGTAAATCTGTTTCGCTACGCATTCACTTTGATCGGCGTCTGTGCTATCGACAATTCCCATTCGGATGAGCCTCAAAGAGGACGTGAGCCTTTGACTTGATTAACGTATTCAGGCGATGCGCAAATGTGAATATGGATTACCGGTGCGCCTTTATCGTCCCATCAACCCATATACCGGCTCCAGCAACCATTCATACAACCGCCGCCTGTCCTGGATCACGTCGGCTTCGAACACCATGCCGGATTTGAGCGGCTGCGATAGGCCGTAGGTAGCGATCGTCTGCGCGTCGAGTTTCACGACGATGCGATAGACCGGCTCGGCGCCTTGCAGCGCGCCCGCGCCGAGCGTGGCGATCACCTGGGTCGGAAGTTCTTGCGGCGCGTACGGGCTCTTCTCGATTGCGCTCACGACGCCCTCCCCCATCCCGAATTTCTGATAGGGATACGCGGCGTAGCGCAAGTGCACGCGCTGCCCGCGCTCCACGAAGCCGACCTGACGCGTCGAAGCGAAGAGCTGCGCCTCTAGGGGCGCGGCATCGGGAATCAGGGTTGCGAGCAGGCCGCCTGCGCCGATCGTCTGGCCCGCGTGCGCGGCGATGCCGGTGACCGTGGCCGCGAAGGGCGCAGCCACGACGGTGGTCCGCCGTGCCTCGTTCTCGGACCGTTCCTGTGCGAGCCCGGCGAGGTTGCGTTCGATGTCCGCGCGCTCGCTGTCGGCCTGCAGGCGGCTGTCGGCGAGCTGGCTCGCGAGGCCGGCACGTTCGCGTGCGAGGTTGGCCTTCACGCGTTTGTAGTTCTCGCGCTGGGCTTTCAACACCAGCGCGTCGTCGACCTTGGACTGCGCCTGCACGCGCGAGACGAAGCCGGTGCGCGCGAGCTCTTCGAAGCGCTCGACGTTCTTCTGTGCGATCGCCTCGCGCGCGGCATTGATCTCGGACTCGTGTTCGAGCTGCGCGAATTCGACATCGATCGCCGAGAGTCGCTCGCGCGTGGTGCGCATGCGCGACTCGTGGCGCTCGCCGCTGAGCTTCAGGTCGCGCGCGAGCGTGGCGCGGCGCGCGTCGAGCTGTTCGCCGATCATCGCCTGCGTCGCCCCCGAGGACGACACGCGCTCGCCCGACAACACGAACAACACGTCACCGCCTGCGACGCGCTGGCCTTCCGTCACCCGTACCGAAATCACGGCGCCGCTTGCAGGCGTGGTCAACCGCAAGATGCCGCCGGCCGGCTCCAGCAAGCCCGGCACGGTCGCACGCTTGGTGTACGTGCCGAAGAACGCGAAGCCCGCGATCAGGACGATGACCACCAGCGCCATCGAAGCCGCCGCGTAATTCGCGATCGGTTGCGCGATGCGGATCGTGCCCAGCCATTGGGTAGCGTGCGCGTCGAGTGCTTCCTGACGGAAAAGGTTGCCGGTAGTCATGGGCCGTTCGATCGTCGGGTCGATCGACCAGCCTTGCATGACCGCACGCGTCAGGCAATGCCGCGAATGGCCGATGTCGCCGCGGCGGCGGGTGTAAGGCTAAGTCAAATCACACCGCGCTCGACCCCTTGTAGAGCGACTGCTTCGGCGCCGCCATCACACGCCTCACCATCGGCTCGAATTCGGCGAGTGAAAAGGTCTCGCCGTTCGGATCGAACGCCGGCGCATCGTATAGATCGCAGAACTCGGCCGCCTCGTCGAACCACGGATGCTCGCGAAACTGCTCGCGCAAATTGCGGTCGAGGCCGATGTAGTGGAAGAAGTAATAGCCCTGGAAGATGCCGTGCTTCTCGACGATCCAGTGATTCTTCTCGGACACGAAAGGCTTGACGATCGCAGCCGCGATATCGGGGTGGTTGAAGCTGCCAAGCGTGTCGCCGATGTCGTGCAGCAGCGCGCACACCACGTACTCGTCGTCGCGCCCCGCCTTGGCCGCACGCGTGGCGGTCTGCAGCGAATGCGTCAGGCGATCGACCGGGAATCCGCCGTAGTCGCCGTCGAGAAGTTTGAGGTGCACGAGTACGCGGTCGGGCAATCGCGGCGTGAAGCGGGTGAAGTCCGCCGCGATCACGCGCCAATCGTCGGCAGTGCTCTCTTGCATGCGGGTGAATTGCGCGTGCCGCGGATCGTTTGCGGGCTCGTTCGAATGTTCGATGCTCATGCGAATCTCCGTCAACTATGGCCGGGGTTGCAGATCGACCACGCGATAGCCGCGCCGCTCGAACTCGTGAATCAGCCCCGCATCGCCGAACAAGTGCAACGCGCCCACGGCGAAAAATGTGTTGCCGGTGCGTTCGAGATAATTCTCGCCCTTGTCGGCCATCGTGCGATTGCGGTTGTCGATCAAGGTTTCCACGAAGTAACGTTCGAAGGCCTTGCCTTCGGCCTCGCGATGCAACTGCGCGACGACCGCATCGCCGCCGACCTTGTCGCCCTTCAACCATAGCGCGAACAATTCCTTGCTCTGCGCCTGCGCCTTGCCACTGTCGAGCTCGGCGAGCGCTTCTTCGAGCTGCGCGTTCTGCAGCGCTTCCGGCAGGTCCGCGAGCAGATGCAATTGAGAGGCCAGCCCTTCGATCTCGATCACGGGCAGGCCGAGGCCGCGCGCGAAGCCGGTGAGATACATTTCGCTGCCCATCGTCGGATCGAGTCCGGCGCCCGCCACGTCGGTGAGCACGACCATGTTGGCGAGCAGCCAGGGCTTGAAGCGCGCGATGCGGTCGGGCGGCATGCCGTTGCGTTCGCCGAAGCCCCTCACACGCGCCATCAGCGCGGGCGAGATGTGTTTTTGCAGGCTGTCGTTGGCTTCGTATTGCCCGAGGCGTAGCGCGAGTTCCTGCGTGTTCCTGGCGTCGCTCGGGTCGGCTTCGAGCGCGAGCCGACTCGATTGCCGCAAGGACGCGAACACCGGGCCGTTGAAAGGCTCGCTGCCGACCCGACCCAGATGCATCGTGCCGTAGAGAAAAAGCTTCTTGCCGGCCGCGGCGTTACGGTCGCCGTGCATGGCGGGCTTCGATACCTCGTAGAGGAAACCGCGCCGGCCTACCGCTTCGATCTGCGCGAGCACGGCGCCCTTCTGCGCGTCGGTCAACGGCGCCTGCGCGGTCGCGGCGACAGCCATTGGCGACGTCGGCTCTGCGAATGCAGGGACGCAGGTGACGAGCCACAGCAGGCTCGTGACGCGCAGTGCGAAGAGGATGAACGGTTTGATCAGTTCGCTCGCTTGGTTGGGAATGGCATCGGTTGGTCGGTGAAGTGCCTGACGGTGCATGGTAGTGAATCTTTCGCGGAATCTTTGCGCGGATCTTTACGCGGCGTTGTTCAGGTGCGCTTCTTTTCGCATCATCGAGCCTTCGCTATTGAACCGCATCCCCCGCCGCGATACGCTTCGCCCATTTTGCCGCCGGGTTGACGCAAGCGCGGCGCAAGCGGGGCACGAGCCTGCGAGCGCGCGACGGCAACGGTCAGCAAGGTTTCGAGGACATAACCGATGAGCCGCACTTTCCTGATGTGCCCACCCGAATACTTCGACGTGGCGTACGTCATCAACCCCTGGATGCACGGGAACATGCGCAACATCGACAACCGCCTCGCCAAGCGACAGTGGCGCGGCCTCTACGATCTCGTGGCCCGGCGCGCGCGCGTGCGGCTGATGCATCCGGAACCGAGTTCGCCCGACATGGTGTTCACCGCCAATGCGGGCCTGGTGCTCCAGAAGAACTTCATCGTGTCGCGCTTTCGCTATCCCGAGCGCCAGAGTGAAGAGCCGTATTTCGCGGAATGGTTTCTCGAACACGGGTTCAACGTGGCGGTCGGCCCACCCGACATCTACTTCGAGGGCGCCGGCGACGCGCTGTTCGATCGCGGCCTGCCGGTGCTGTGGCTGGCTCACGGCCATCGTTCGATGCTCGATTCGCAGTCTTTCATCGCAAACCAGATCACCGCGCTGGCCAACATCGAGATCGTCGCGCTCGAACTGATCGACGAGCGTTTCTACCACCTGGACACCTGCTTCTGTCCGCTCGAAGGCGGCACGCTGCTCTACTACCCGAAGGCGTTCAGCGAGGAGTCGTTGGCGGCGATCGAGGCGCGCGTACCGGAGAAGAAACGGATCGTGTGCGGCGGTGAGGACGCGGTCGCATTCGCCTGCAATGCCGTCAACATCGGCAAGACCGTGATCGTCAATTCGGTCACGCAAGACTTTGTCGATGCGCTCGCCGCGCACGGTTACGCGGTCGAGCAGAACCCGATGTCGGAATTCATGAAAGCCGGCGGGTCGGCCAAGTGCCTCACGCTGGACATCACATGAGTGCCGCGTAGCGCCACGCAGAGGGGCACGCGCGCCTGACACGACGCCGTGCGCGCCGAGCTACTGCGCGCCGGACTTCCTGATCTGCCCGAGTTCGTCGTCGCTGATGTAGTCGAACGCCTTGACCACCTTGGCCACGCCCGAGACGTTGCGCGCGATCTCGGCGGCACGATCGCCTTCCTCGCGCGTCACGCGCCCCATCAGATAGACGATGCTCTTCTCGGTGACGACCTTGTAGGCGTTCGCGAAGATGTCCTTGCGACTGACCAGTTCGGTCTTGACCTTGCCGGTGATGAAGGCATCGTTGTTGCGCGCGGTGGCCGGCGTCATGCCGCCGATCTCGAGATCGGCCACCACCGCCTGCACGTTGTCGACCGTCTTCGCGATCTGCTCGGCCTTCTGGCGCGAGGCTTCGTCGGGCACCTCGCCGGTCAACAGCACCTTGCGGTTGAAGACGTTGACGTTGATGTGCGCGCGCTGCGAGAGCGCGTCTTCGATGCGATGGGACACGCGCTGATCGATCACCTTGTCGTCGGCCTGCGCGCCCAGCGATCGTCGATCGGTGGTGGCGTAGGCGCCCGCGCCCACCGCGCCCACGATCACCGGAAAGCAACCCGCGAGTTGCGTGCCCATCGTCGCGCCAGCCAACAGCAGCGCGGCCGTGCGCCAAGTCTTCTTGCTGATCATCAATCGTCCCCGAGTAAATGCCAGTCGATGCCATCGCACAGACAGTGCAACACCAACAGATGAACTTCCTGGATGCGCGCCGTGCGGTCGTGCGGAACGCAGATGTGGACATCGCCGTCGCGCAACAGTTCGCCGATCGCGCCGCCGCCCTTACCGGTGAGCGCCACCACGTGCATGTCGCGCGCGAACGCGGCTTCGATCGCGGCGATCACGTTCTTCGAATTACCCGAGGTCGAGATCGCGAACAACACGTCGCCCGCGCGACCGAGGCCCGTCACCTGCTTGGCGAAGACCTGATCGAACGAATAGTCGTTGGCGACCGCGGTCATGATCGACGTGTCGGTGGAGAGCGCGATTGCGGCCAGCGGCAAGCGCTCGCGCTCGAAGCGGCCGATCAGCTCGGCCGCGAAGTGCTGGCTGTCGGCCGCCGATCCGCCGTTGCCGCACGCCAGAATCTTGTGGTCGTTCGACAGCGCCTCGAACATCACGTCGATGCCGCGAGAGATCGGTTCGAGAAGAACCGATGCCGAGTTCTGGCAATTTCGGGCGCTGTCTTCGAACTGCCGGGTGATGCGTAGCGAGAGCTCCATCGAAAAATTATAACAACCGGCGCTGTCGTGGCGTTCTGGCGGTGTCCCCGGTCGCTAGCCTTCCGGACGGAACGCGTCGCGCAGCCAGTCGATATGCGGGTCTTCGTTCCTGCCTTCGCCGCCCCCACCTTCGATCGTCACGACATCGAAGCGGCACGGCTGCGTGTCGAGGCGATGCGCGGCGAGAAAGAACGACGCAGCGGCGATCACGCGACTGCACTTGAAACGGGTGATGCTCGCCGCCGCGCCCCCATAGGTCGCGCGCGTGCGACGGCGCACCTCGACGAAGGCAACCGTGCCGTCCGCATCGCGCATCACCAGATCGAGCTCGCCCACGCGATAGCGCACGTTCGCGGCGATGAACGCCAGGCCGGCGCGTTCGAGGTGGCGCCGCGCGATTTGTTCGCCTTCGGCTCCGATGCGTTGTCTGGCGGTTGCGGTCATGTGAGCCTCGACGGAAGCATGAATGGATCGCGATGATGCGCATCGATCGCTAGTATCGACACCGTTCGAACGGACGTTGCGGCAACATCGACGTTGGCCGGCACATTCGCGGGCACAATCGCGCGATGAGTACCGATTCCGATTCCATGCAGCCGGCAACGGAGCCCGCGCCGGCGGCCGGTCTCGCGAACGACGCGGCAGACGAGCTACCCCGCAGCCTCGGGACGCTGGTCGCGGACGCGGACCGCCAGGACTATCCAGCCGCGACGCTCTATGTGATCGCCACGCCGATCGGCAATCGCGCCGACATCACGGTGCGCGCACTGGCCTGTCTCGCGCGCGTCGACGCGGTTGCGGCCGAAGACACGCGCACCGCGCGGCAGCTGCTGCATCACTACGGCATCGAAAAGCCGATGTTCGCCGCCCACAAGCACAACGAGCAGGAAGCGGCGGCCACGCTGGTCGCACGCATCGCGGGAGGCGCCCGCATCGCCTACGTGTCGGACGCAGGCACCCCCGGCATCTCCGATCCGGGAGCGCGCCTGGTCGCGGCGGTGCGCGAGGCGGGGCTGCGCGTGTTGCCGATTCCGGGCGCGTCGGCGTTGACCACCGCCGTATCGGCCGCCGGCCTGACCGACGGCACGATCGAATTCATCGGCTTTCTTCCGGCGAAGTCTTCGCAGGCCGCAACCGTCCTGGCGAGGCTTGCGCATTCATCCGCGCACCTGGTTTTCTACGAAGCGCCGCATCGCATCGTCGATACGCTGGTGCTGTTCGCGAAGACTTTCAGCGGTAAGCGCCACTGCGTGATCGCGCGCGAACTGACCAAGCGCTTCGAGACGATCCATCGCTGTCGCGTCGACGAGGCCGTGGCGTGGATCACGGCCGATGTACAGCGCCAGCGCGGCGAGTTCGTCGTCATCGTGGAGGCCGATGCACGCGACGACGAGGCCGGCGATCGCGCGATGGCGAAGGCGCTGCCCGTCCTCGCGAAACTCTGCGCGGCGCTGCCGCTGTCCGAAGCCGCGTCGCTGGCAGCCGAACTCACCGGGATGTCGCGCAAGGCGCTCTACGCCGAAGCCTTGCGCATGCAGCGCGAAGAGGATTGATGCGCGTGCCACGGCTCAACATTCGACCGCACCGAGGAGTCGCAACCGGCTGCCCGCATAATATCCACCACCCGAAGACTCGCTCGCAGCGCGCTTCTTCGCGCCTCGACGCTGACAGCCTATCGATAGCAGGAGAATTCTGAATGGCGCTACCCGACGCGCTCGCCCATCTCGCCCTGCCCGTGATCGGCGCGCCGATGTTCATCGCCAGCGGGCCCGACCTGGTCATCGCCCAGTGCAAGGCGGGCATCGTCGG
>JBBQCA010000146.1:0-8257 GCA_038318315.1 Burkholderiales bacterium
GAAGCGGCCGATCAGCTCGGCCGCGAAGTGCTGGCTGTCGGCCGCCGATCCGCCGTTGCCGCACGCGAGGATCTTGTGGTCGTTCGACAGCGCTTCGAACATCACGTCGATGCCGCGAGAGATCGGTTCGAGAAGAACCGAGGCCGAGTTCTGGCAGTTGCGGGCGCTGTCTTCGAACTGCCGGGTGATGCGTAGTGAGAGATCCATCGAAAAATTATAACAACCGGCGCTGTCGTGGCGTCCTCGCGACGCTGACGTCGGCTAGTTCTCGGGACGGAACGCGTCGCGCAGCCAGGCGACATGCGGGTCTTCGCCGTTGCCGCCGCCTTCGATCGTCACGACGTCGAAGCGGCACGGCTGCGTGTGGAGACGATGCGCGACGAGAAAGCACGACGCGGCGGCGATCACGCGATTGCACTTGAAACGGGTAATGCTCGCCGCCGCGCCGCCATAGGTCGCGCGCGTGCGCCGGCGCACTTCGACGAAGGCGACCGTGCCGTCCGCGTCGCGCATCACGAGATCGAGTTCGCCCACGCGATAGCGCACGTTGGCGGCGATGAACGCCAGGCCGGCGCGTTCGAGATGACGCCGCGCGATGTCTTCGCCTTCCGCGCCGATGCGTTGTTTGGCGGTCGCAGCCATGTGAGCCTTGCCGGATGCTTGGGATGGATCGCGATGATGCGCATCGATCGCCCGGATCGACATCGTTCGAACGGACGTTGCATTCGCGGGCACAATCCTGCGATGAGTACCGACCCGGATTCCATGCCATCGGCGACGCCGCCAGCCGCGCAGGCCGTCCACGCGGACGATGCGGCGAACGACACGGCAGACGAGCTCCCCCGCAGCCTCAGGACACTCGTCGCGGACGCGGCCCGGCAGGACTATCCCGCCGCCACGCTCTACGTGATCGCGACGCCGATCGGCAATCGCGCCGACATCACGGTGCGCGCGCTCGCCTGTCTCGCGCGCGTCGATGCGGTCGCGGCCGAGGACACGCGCACCGCGCGCCAACTGCTGCATCACTACGGCATAGACAAGCCGATGATCGCCGCGCACAAGCACAACGAGCACGAGGCGGCCGCAGCGCTGGTCGCGCGCATCGCGGGCGGCGCGCGCATCGCCTACGTGTCGGATGCGGGTACCCCCGGCATCTCCGACCCCGGTGCGCGCCTGGTCGCGGCGGTGCGCGAGGCGGGCCTGCGCGTGTTGCCGATTCCCGGCGCGTCGGCGTTGACTACCGCCGTTTCGGTCGCGGGCCTGCCCGACGGCGCGATCGAGTTCATCGGCTTTCTTCCGGCGAAGTCGTCGCAGGCCGCGGCGGTGCTGGAGGGACTTGCACACGCGTCCGCGCACCTGGTGTTCTACGAAGCGCCGCACCGCATCGTCGATACGCTGTCGCTGTTCGCGAAGGCCTTCGGCGGCGAGCGCCACTGCGTGATCGCGCGCGAACTGACCAAGCGCTTCGAGACCATCCATCGCTGTCGCGTCGATGAGGCCGTGGCGTGGGTCACGGCCGATGCGCAGCGCCAGCGCGGCGAGTTCGTCGTCATCGTCGAGGCCGCACTATCCGACGACGCTGTCGGCGACCGCGCGATGACGAAGGCGCTGCCCATCCTCGCGAAGCTTTGCGCAGCGCTGCCGCTATCGGAAGCGGCGTCGCTGGCGGCCGAACTCACCGGGATGTCGCGCAAGGCGCTCTACGCCGAAGCCTTGCGCATGCAGCGCGAAGAGGATTGAGGC
This sequence comes from Burkholderiales bacterium, assembly GCA_038318315.1. Taxonomy (GTDB): domain Bacteria; phylum Pseudomonadota; class Gammaproteobacteria; order Burkholderiales; family Burkholderiaceae_D; genus CAHJXF01. The sequence goes on from JBBQCA010000146.1 coordinate 1,744, forward strand.
ACGGCAAGTCATTCCGACCGCGGCGAGGGCGGGCAAGCGCTTGCCCGCATAATAGACACCGCCCGAAGACTCGCTCGCAGCGCGGTTCTTCACGCCGCGCCGCCGACCGCCCCGCAACAACCGGAGAATTCCGAATGGCGCTACCCGCCGCGCTTGCCCATCTCGCATTGCCCGTGATCGGCGCGCCGATGTTCATCGCCAGCGGGCCCGACCTGGTCATTGCCCAATGCAAGGCGGGCATCGTCGGCTCGTTCCCCGCGCTCAACGCGCGACCCGCCGAGGAATTGCCGCGCTGGCTGTCGCGCATCGAGCGTGAGCTCGCCGAGTTCAAGGCCGCGCATCCCGACCGGCCGGTCGGACCCTATGCGGTCAATCAGATCATCCATACCTCCAACGACCGGGTCGCGCGCGATGTCGCGGTATGCGTCGAACACCGCGTGCCCATCCTGATCTCGAGCCTGCGCGCGCCCGACCACGCGATGCTCGATGCGGTTCACGCATACGGCGGCGTGGTGTTCCACGACGTGATCAGCATCCGTCACGCGAAGAAGGCGCTCGACGCCGGCGTCGATGGCCTGATCCTGGTCGCGGCCGGTGCTGGCGGGCACGCGGGCATGTTGTCGCCGTTCGCGCTGGTGGGCGAAGTGCGCAAGTTCTTCGACGGCCCGATCGCGTTGTCGGGGGCCATCGCCAGCGGCGGCGCGGTGCTGGCCGCGCAGGCGATGGGCGCGGACTTCGCGTACATCGGCACGCGCTGGCTGGCGACCCAGGAGGCCAACACCGCGCCCGAGTATCGCGATGCCATCGTCGGCTCGACCGCCGCCGACGTGATCTACACCAATCTCTTTACCGGCGTGCACGGCAACTATCTGCGCAGGAGCATCGAGGCCGCAGGGCTCGATCCCGAGGACCTGCCGCAGTCCGACGCGAGCACGATGAACTTCGGCTCGGGCAGCAGCAAGGCGAAGGCATGGCGCGACATCTGGGGCGCGGGTCAGGGCGTGGGCCTGATGCACGACGTGCCGCGCGTGGCCGAAGTCGTCGAGCGCCTGAAGCGCGAATACGACGATGCGCGGGCGCGCCTGCTCGGCAACGTCGGTTGAACGCGCGAGTCGAAGCGCCGTGAAGATCAACGAGCGCCGCAAGGTCATTCCCCAATACCTGCTGCCCAAGCGCCGGCTGACGATGCTGGCCGGCCGCTTCGCATCGCGCGAGCGCGGACGCGGCCTGTTGCCGACCATCCGCTGGTTCGTGCGCAAGTACGGCGTGGACATGAGCGAAGCCGCCGAGCCCGACGTCACGCGCTACGCGAGCTTCAACGACTTCTTCACGCGCGCATTGAAACCCGGCGCGCGGCCGCTCGCCGATGCCGATCTGATCTGCCCGGTCGATGGATCGATCAGCCAGTTTGGAGCGATCGAGCGCGATCAGATCCTGCAGGCGAAGGGTCATCGCTATTCGACCACCGCGCTGGTCGGCGGCGATGCGACGCTCGCGCAGCGCTTTCACGACGGCAGCTTCGCGACGCTGTACCTGAGCCCGCGCGATTACCACCGCATCCACATGCCGTGCGATGGGCGACTGGTGCGCATGATCCACGTGCCGGGCGACCTGTTCTCGGTCAATCCCACCACCGCGCGCGGCGTACCCGGACTGTTCGCGCGCAACGAGCGCGTGGTGTGCGTGTTCGAGCGCGTCGCCGCAGAAAACGCGGCGCCGGAAATCTTCGCGCTCATCCTGGTGGGCGCGACTATCGTGGGCAGCATGGCCACCGTGTGGCACGGCGTGATCAATGCGCCGCGCGTCAAGCGAGTGCGCGAATGGACCTATGACCGCGAAGCGATCGTGCTGAAGAAGGGCGAAGAGATGGGCCGCTTCATGCTCGGCTCGACCGTCGTGCTGCTGTTTCCGCAGGGACCGTTGGCGTTCAATCCGGCGTGGGAGCCGGGGGGTGCGGTGCGGTTCGGGGAGGCGATGGCGGGCGCTTGAGCCGACCTCACAACCCGAACTTCGCCCGAAAGAATGCCACCGTCGCCGCGCGCGCCTGCGCGGCTGCCGCCGGGTTCGCGATGAACTGCACGTCGCCGCCGCGGCCCAGATGCGAGAAGGGATCGGTGACGGTGGTGTCGGGCTCGGTCACGCGATCGAAGGCGTGCGTGGCGTTGGGGTACATCGTCACCATCACGAGGCCGGGCGCGATCTTCTCGATCGACTGTCCGAGGTTCGGGCAGGTATCGGGCAGGTCGTAGGTGTCGAGTTCGCCGCCCTGGATGAAGACCGTCGAGCCGGTGAAGTTGTTGAATTCGTACCCCGGTATCTTGTTATAGACCCAGCAGATCGGATAGTTGGGTGCATGCGCCGCGAATTTTTCGCCGGGGTTCAGGTACAGGTCGCTGTAGGGCCTGGTCGCGGTCAACATCGACACCACGCCACCCCAGGAGAACCCCATGATGCCGATGCGCTTCGGATCGATCGCCGGATTCGCTGCCAGGAATTTGAAGGCGCCGTAGGCGTCGGGCAGCGTCTCGGGCACGCCCTTGGGACGATTGAGGCCCCCGGTGATGCCGCGCGCCGCCCACATGTCGATCTCGAGCGTGGCGATGCCGGCCTTGTTGAGTTCGACCGCATAGCTCGGGCCGCGGCTGTCGATGCCGCTCGAGCCGTGCACGATCACGACCGCGGGCATGGTCGTGCGCAAGCGGGGCACGCGCATGGTGGCCGGCACCGTCAGCGGTTTGGCCTTGTCCAGCGATTGGTAGGTGACCTGCGTCACGGTGGCCGATGTGTTTTGGACAGGGCCGCCGTCATCGTGACCGCTGCACGCCGAGAGGCCGGCGATCACGAACAACGTCGCCGCGGTTTCAAAGCGAAACCTGATCTGCATGGCGTACTCCCAGCGTCGTGGGATGGCGCTTTCGCAAAAGATACGCCGGTCGATTCCTGAAAGCGCGCACATCGACGACTTGCGTGCCGCCACCCGGCCCTCGTCGCCAATGCGCACCGACGCATCATTTGTTCTGCAATGCGCTGGCCCCCGCCCCGGCCACTTGCCCGTCCTGTTGCGCAGAGCCGCCGCTCACGCCGATGGCGCCGACGATCTTGCCGTCCATCATCAGCGGGATGCCGCCTTCGATCGGCAGCGCGCCCGGCAGGCCGAGCACGGCATTGCGCCCGCCGGCGACCGCATCTTCGAACGCCTTGGTCGGGCGCTTGTAGGCATTGGCCGACCGCGCCTTGCCGATGGCCACGTCCACGCTCGCGATTTGCGTTCCGTCGATCTTCTCGAGATAGATCAGCGTGCCGCCCCCATCGACGATCGCGATGACCACCGTGAAATTGTTCTTCTTCGCCTCTGCCGCCGCCCCGGCAGCGACCTTCTTCGCCATCTCCAGCGGTATCGGCGGCCCGTATACCGCGGCCTGTGCAAGAGCGGCCATGGGCAGGCAGAGCGAAAGGAACGAGACGATACCGGTGCGAAGACTCTTGAACATGAATGCTCCTTGGTTGGCAGGTTTGGCGTTTCAGGCAGTTCCGTGATGTGCCACCACGATAACCAGCGGAAGAAGCAACTCGGGAATCAAGTAACCCAACCATACGGCAGCCGGTTTCGGCAACCCGACCTTTGCGATCGACACGAGCCTTCCCACGCCGGCAAGCAGCACACCGAAAGCGAGCAAGTACACCAGCGTTCCTTGCTGACGGATCGTGATTGCTGCCCAAAAATTGATGACGCCCGTGGAGAAGTAAACGCCGGCCATGAATCGATGAACATTGTCCAGCCGAGGCGCCGTGTCCGGTTGGCCGAGATACATCTGCAGCGCGCCGCCCGCGACCGCGATAGCTGCGACGAGGAACAGGCAGACTTGAACGACGATCTGGCTTGCGAGGAGTGGCACTTCCGGCGTCATTTTCTCGGACCTCCGAAACCCGAAAAACAATTGCTCCCTATTTCTTGGGCACGGCTGCTGCAGGGGGCGCTGAAGGCGCATCGGCATTCCAGATATCACGAATGTAGAGCCACTTCCCATCCTTCTTGCAGGAGACGGTTGATGTTGAAAACTACGCCGGCCGCTTTTGAACCCGCGACGTCCTTGGTAAAAAAATCTAGGATCGCAGCCCGACCGCTTACGCCCGGAGCGCCCGGCGCAAGCAGAAGCGCGTCGTCTGCATATTGAGCGGCGACCGCTTTGACGTCGCCCCCGTTATAGGCTTTGGCCCAGCTCGTCGTCTGTGCGCGGATGGCTGCTTCATCCGTTCCCGACGCCGGTGCAGCTGTCTCACTTCTTTTGAGCACCGTCCCAATGCTCTGCAATCTTTCCGCCCTCGATGCGGAACATATCGAACCACGTGGTTGTGTATTTCCTTGTCGGATCGGCAGGCTCGGCCACTTCGCGTACGAAGCTCAGAACGACGTAGTCACCCTCCGCCACGATTGAAACCAGAGGCGCCTTCACCTTCGCTTCGATGGCTTTGGGTTTGGCGACCTTGGAGAAGAAGTCAACGAATGCCGCACGACCCGTGGGTACGGTCGGGTTGTGCTGGATGTAGGACTCGGCCATGTACTTGTCGGCGAGGTCCATGTGGCCGCCTTCGAACACCTCGCGCCAGAAATCGTAGACAAGGCGCTTGTTGGCTGCGAGCCGAGGATCGGCGCTTGCAAGCAACTTCTCTTGGTCGGGGCTGGCCAGGATCGGGACTTGAGCGCGCGCCTCGCTCGCCACAAACGCGCAGCACGTGAACAGGGTCATCAAAAGGAGTTTGCGCATTGCCGTGATCTCCGGGAAAGGGCCTGTGACGGCCAAAGGATTGGTTGAACCGCATCGCATCGCGGCGCCGGCTCGAACGCCGTTGGACCGCGGTCGACGTCATTGCTGCGCAAGAATATCGACGCGATGCTTCAGCTGGGCTTGCGACAGGCCGGCGACATAGCGGGCTGCCGCTTCGCTCTTGCCGATGCGTTGCTCCAGCAGAACCTGTTCGCCGCGGCGTCTTTCGCCAACATCGATGAGCGCCTGCAGCCGTTCACCGTTGGTTCGACTCGTTGCATTGTCCGTATCATCGAACAAGTTACCGGCCGAAACGATGAGCGGGATCGACCAGTGAATGGCGTCGGCCTCCCGTTGATAGGTCGCCACGATCGACGGATCCATCCGGGCCCGCACCGCGTACGGCACGGAGATCGTGAGCGCGACGAGCGTGTCCGTGTCGCGAACCATCGTCTCTACTATCCAGCCGCAGGCGGTTCGCATCTCGCCATCCTCCTTGCAGTAGGCACCGAGCGTGCGGAGCGCATCGAACGGGATACCCGCACCCGCTTGAGCCAGGGCATTTTGCAGCATGGCATTGCGCAGTTGCGGCGAGAGTTGGCCGGGCATTGCCTTCACGACCAATTGCGCGATGTCGCTGTAGTGCTCGTGCCATCGGGATGCCTGTGCCGCGCGCAGGAACGCAATGCGCGCGGCGCCGAGGTCGCCCCGGTACTTGAGGACCGAGGCAAGGGTCAACCACGCGACCTGGTTCTGCGTATCCGCTTGAGTCCACCGACGCGCGAGGTCCATGCGGTCGCAGGCATCCATGGTCTTCGTCTGGACGGAACAGCGGCGCAGCCGCAGGTCCAGCACCAGCGGGTCGGTTGAACCGCGGGCCTGGACGTAGAGCTCGGCAGCCGAGATGGTCTCCCTGGCGTAGAAGCCATTGTCTGGTCGACGTTCGACCTCGACATCCCCGCTGGTCGAATAGAGAATCCGCAGCCGCAGGTCCGACGACTGCGCGTACTCCGCCCGAAGCCGATCGAGGCGATCTGCGATCGCCTGTTGCCGCGGCGTCAACTCGGCTGTGGCCGTGTCGACGGATTCGTCGGCACGACCGATCGCAGGTCCGCAGCTCAAGGCGATGGCAAGCGTCACCCCGATTACGACTCGCTTTCGGAGATACATCGATTGCTCCGTGAGAGTTGGGGCAGCCTGCGTTATGCAGGGTCTAATGAATCACTTCAGCGGGCGCCGGAGGCGATCCGCTGGAACACCGAATTGGACATCACTTTCGCAGTGCGGCCATGAATTCTTCCGGCGTTACCTCTGCGGCACCGAAAATATGCGGAAGCTTAGGCATCAGCGGGTTCGGGCACCGTGAACATGGTGCGCCGCTGCGCGATTGGAGCTCGGTAGCTAATGGCGTCTAAACGAATCAGTTCAGCGGCAGCCGAAGCTGCGCTGTAAAAAACGCAGCACCGAACGCGCCCACATCTCATCGGACGAAGGCGTAACATCAGCGCCGCCGCACCTGTGCGGCAAACATGACTGGAGGCTGCATGAAGAACAATCTTCTCGTTGTTGCCGCGTCCGCACTACTGGTGACCGGCGCGGCTGTTGCCGCGGATTATGGTTCTGCCGCCGAAGCGAAGGCGATGCTCGACAAGGCAGTGGCCGCCGTCAAGGCCGACAAGGCGAAGGCGCTCAGCGACTTCAGCAAAGGCGAAGGCGGCTTCAAGGATCGCGACCTATACCCGTTCTGC
>JBBQCA010000147.1:0-8252 GCA_038318315.1 Burkholderiales bacterium
TCGTCTCGTCGGGGTTCTTCACGAACGGCTGGCCCAGCAGCGCCACCTCGGCCAGGTATTTCGCGACCCGGCCTTCGACCATCTTCGCGACGATGTCGGCGGGCTTGCCTGATTCGGCAGCCTGTGCGGTGAAGACCTTACGCTCGGTTTCGATCCTGTCGGCCGGGACGTCGTCCCTCGACACGGTCAGCGGCTTGCTCGCGGCGATGTGCATCGCGAGATCCTTGCCGACCTGGTCGTCGGCCGCGTCGTACTCGACCAGCACGCCGATGCGCGTGCCGTGGATGTAGCTGGCCAGCTTCGCTTCGGTTTCATAGCGCACGAAGCGGCGGATCGCCAGGTTCTCGCCGATCTTGCCGACCAGCGCGGCGCGCGTCTCTTCCACCGTCTTGCCTTCGATCGGCAGACCGAGCAGCGCATCGATCGATGCGGGATTCTGGCGAACGATGGTAGTCGCGACGTTCTTCGTGAATTGCAGGAAGTCCTCGTTCTTCGCGACGAAGTCGGTCTCGCAATTGATTTCGAGGAGCGCGCCGACCTTGCCTTCGATCACGATGGCGACGATGCCTTCGGCGGTCACGCGGCTCGCCGCCTTGCTCGCCTTGTTGCCCAGCTTGACGCGCAGCAACTCCTCGGCCTTGTCCATGTCACCTGCGGCTTCGGACAACGCCTTCTTGCATTCCATCATCGGCGCATCGGTCTTCTCACGAAGCGTCTTGACCATGCCTGCGGTGATTTCCGCCATGTGTTTCTCCTTGCGAATTCAGATAAAAAAAAGGGGCGCCGCGATCCGACACCCCTGCGCCCCTACCGTGCGTTGATCACGACGGGCGCTGCTTCATTCCTGTGCGTCACGCCTCGGCGTTGACTTCGACGAACTCTTCGCCGTTCTCGGGCGCTTCGACGATGTCGTGCAGCGCATTGTTGCGACCTTCGAGAATCGCGTCGGCGACGCCGCGCGCATACAGCCGGATGGCCTTGCTGGAGTCGTCGTTGCCGGGGATCACGTAGGCGATGCCGTCGGGCGAGTGATTGGTATCGACCACGCCGATGACGGGGATGCCGAGCTTGGTCGCTTCGGTGACCGCGCCCTTGTGATAACCGACGTCGATAACGAAGATCGCATCGGGAACGCCGTTCATGTCCTTGATGCCGCCGATCGACTTCTGCAGCTTCTCCATCTCGCGCGAGAACGTCAGCGCTTCCTTCTTGCTCATGCGCTCCTGGCCGCCGTCGGCCACGGTCGCTTCCATGTCCTTCCAGCGCGTGATGGACGCCTTGACGGTCTTGAAGTTGGTGAGCATGCCGCCCAGCCAGCGCTGGTCGACATACGGTACGCCGGCGCGCTTGGCTTCTTCGGCGATGATCTCGCGGGCCTGGCGCTTGGTGCCCACGAAGAGGATGGTTCCGCGGTTGGCGGCAAGCTTCTTCGCGTACCTGATGGCGTCGTTGTAGTTCGAGAGCGTCTTCTCGAGGTTGACGATATGGATCCGGTTGCGATGGCCGAAAATGAACGGCGCCATCTTGGGATTCCAGAAGCGGGTCTGGTGTCCGAAATGGACGCCCGCTTCGAGCATTTCACGCATGGTCGTTGACATGGATTTCCTAAGGGTTGGGTCTTGAGCAGGCGCTGTACCGATTTCAGGAAAATCGGCACCCTTGGTACGCAGGCTCGCGGTTGCAATGAATAAAACGGAGTCCCGCCGCGCGGTTCGCCCCGATGAACGTGGGCGACGGCTTTCGGCAAGCCCGCTATTATAGCGGTTTCGCCAAAACGCTCCACCCCCCCTCCCTTGCCCCATCCATGAGTTCGCTTCCCCGCCCCGCAACGACCGCCATCATCAAGACCGCCACCGACATCGCGCGGATGCGTGTGGCCGGCCGCCTCGGATCGGAGGTGCTCGACTACATCACGCCTTTCGTCAAGCCCGGCGTGACCACGGGCGAGCTCGACCGGCTCTGCCACACCTACATGGTCGACGTGCAGAAGACGATTCCCGCGCCGCTCAACTACGCGCCGCCGGGCTATCGACCTTATCCGAAGTCGGTGTGCACGTCGGTCAATCATCAAGTCTGCCACGGCATCCCGGGCGACAAGCCGCTCAAGAACGGCGACATCCTCAACATCGACGTGACCGTCATCAAGGACGGCTATCACGGCGACACGAGCCGCATGTTCCTGGTCGGCGAGACCTCGATCCAGGCGCGTCGTCTCTGCGAGATCACGTTCGAATGCATGTGGCTGGGGATACGCGCGATCAAACCGGGGGCGCACCTGGGAGATGTCGGCCACGTGATCCAGCGCCACGCCGAGCACAACGGCTTTTCGGTGGTGCGTGAATTCTGCGGCCACGGCATCGGCCAGCGCTTTCATGAAGACCCGCAGGTTCTGCACTACGGACGGCCCGGCACGCTCGAACTGCTGGTGCCCGGCATGATCTTCACGGTCGAGCCGATGATCAATGCGGGCCGTCGCGAAATTCGCGAGATGCCCGACGGCTGGACCATCGTCACCAAGGACCACAGCCTCTCGGCGCAGTGGGAACACACCGTGCTCGTGACCGATGACGGGTTCGAAGTGCTGACGGTGTCCGAAGGCACGCCCGCCGCTTCGGCCGACGCGTCCGGTAAATTCGCGCACGCCGCTTAGGTCGCAAGACCCGCGCGATCGGGGTCGATCCATGTCCGCCGTCATACCCGCTGTTGCCCCGCACGAGATGCCCGATGCCGCTGTCGACGCGGTCGCCGAATCGGGGATCAGCCCGCCGTTGACCGCGACTCGGCCGCCGGCTCTCGCGGGGCATACCGCGGAAGCGCTCGCCATCAAGGCCGCGCTGCAAGCCGAACGCGCGCGCCTGCTGCACGACTTCGATCTCCAGCCGCGCGCCGAGCGCTTCTTGCGCGGGCTCGCGCGTGCCCACGATGTGGCGCTGCGCGGATGCTGGAAGCTCGCGGCAATGCCGCGCTCGGCAACCCTGCTCGCGGTGGGCGGCTACGGACGCGGTGAGCTCTTCCCGCATTCGGACGTCGATGTGCTGATGCTGCTCGCGCAGTCGCCAGACGCCGGCGAAGCCGCCAGGATCGAAAGCCTGATCGGGATGCTGTGGGATCTCGGCTTCGAAGTCGGTCACAGCGTGCGCACCGTACCCGAGTGCCTGACCGAAGCCACGCGCGACATCACGGTCGCGACCGCGCTGATCGAGGCGCGCTTCCTCTCGGGCAATCGCACGCTGGCATCCCTGCTCTCCGAGCAGGTCGCGTCGGCGATCGAACCGCAGCAATTCTTTCGCGCCAAGATGCTCGAGCAGCAGCAGCGCTACGCGAAGTTCCAGGACACGCCTTTCGCGCTCGAGCCCAACCTCAAGGAAAGTCCGGGCGGGCTGCGCGATCTGCAGATGATCCTGTGGACGGCGCGCGCCGCGCGCCTGGGCGCCTCGTGGCGCGACCTCGCCAGGCGCGGCCTGGTCACGCCTATCGAAGCCCGCCAACTGCGTCGCTGCGAAGACTTCATACGCATGGTTCGCATACGCCTGCATCGCATCGCGAAGCGTCGCGAGGACAGGCTGGTGTTCGACGTGCAGACCGCGCTGGCCGCGGAGTTCGGATTCGCTCAGACGCCCATGTGCCGTCCCAGCGAAGTGTTGATGCAACACTATTACCGGACCGCGAAGGTCGTCACGCAACTGAATGTGATCGTCCTGCAGACGATCGAGGCGGCGCTTTTTCCGGCACGCAATGTCGCACCCGTTCCCATCCATGCCGCGACCGCTGCCGGCGCCGCTGCGGGCGCCGCCGTCGCGAATGCGAATTTCCAGAATGCCGGCGGGCTGCTCGACATCGTCGATGAAGGCGTGTTCTTTCGGCGGCCGTCAGCCTTGCTCGAGGCATTCCTCGTGATGCAACAGCATTCCGAACTCGAAGGCATGACCGCGCGCACGATGAATGCGATCTGGCACGGCCGCACGCTGATCGACGCGAAGTTCCGCCGCGACCCGGTCAACCGCGCGCTGTTTCTCTCCATCCTGAAGCAGCCGCGCGGCATCGTGCACGAACTGCGGCGCATGAATCAGCTGTCGGTGCTCGGACGCTACCTGCCCGCGTTCCGGCGCATCGTCGGCCAGATGCAGCACGACCTGTATCACGTCTATACGGTCGACCAGCACATCCTGATGGTGGTGCGAAACATCCGGCGCTTCACGATGCCCGAATTCGCGCACGAATATCCCTTGTGCTCGCGCCTGATCGCGAACTTCGAGCGGCCCTGGCTCCTGTACGTGGCCGCCCTCTTCCACGACATCGCCAAGGGCCGCGGCGGCGACCATTCGAAGCTCGGCATGGCCGATGTACGGCGCTTCGCGCGCGACCATGCGCTCGACGCGAACGATATCGAGCTGCTCGAATTCCTGGTCGAGCATCACCTGACCATGTCGAGAGTCGCGCAGAAGGAAGACCTGTCCGACCCCGAGGTCGTCACGGCATTCGCGCGCACCGTCGGCAGCGAGCGTCGCCTGACGGCGCTCTACCTGCTCACGGTCGCGGATGTTCGCGGTACCAGCCCCAAGGTCTGGAACGCGTGGAAGGGCAAGCTGCTCGAAGACCTCTATTTCCGCGCGCTGCGCGTCGTGGAGAATGCCGACGGCAGCGGCGCGCCGCCCAGCGCTCCGGCCGAATTGAAGGCCAGGCAGCAGGAGGCGCGGCGCATCCTCGGCCTCTACGCCTTTCATCCCGATGCGATCGAGCGCTTCTGGAAGCGCCTCGACGTCGCGTGGTTCCTGCGTCACGACGCGCAGGACATCGCATGGATCACGCGCGCATTCGCACTCGCCCGCGATACCTCGCGCCCACGCATCAAGGCGCGTCTCTCGCCCGCGGGCGAAGGCCTGCAGATCGTCGTGTTCACCCCCGACCAGCCCGACCTGTTCGCGCGCATCTGCCAGTATTTCGATCGCCAGCGCTTCTACATTCTCGATGCGCGCGTGCACACCACCAGCGGCAACGAAGGCGAGCGGCACGCGCTCGACACCTTTCTCGTGCTCGATCCCGACGGCGGTCACTACCGCGATCGCATCGCCAGCATCGAACGCGATCTCGCGCAGCATCTCGCGCATCCGACGCCGTTGCCGCAGCCCGCGACCGGCCGCCCTTCGCGCCAGTCGCGCAGCTTTCCGATCGAACCCACCGTCGATCTGCGACCCGACGAGCGCGGCCGCTTCTTCCTGTTGACGCTATCGGCTTCCGATCGCGATGGCCTGCTCTACGCGATCCTGCGCGTGCTGACCGGTCACAAGGTCAATGTGCAGGCCGCCAAGATCACGACGCTGGGCGAGCGCGTCGAAGACTTCTTTCTCGTCGATGGCGCGATCCTCTCGGACGCGAAGGCGCAGATCAAATTGGAAACCGAGTTGCTCGCGGTGCTCGCGCCATGAAGACGCGCGCGCCGCGGCCGGAAGCTGCGCCACCACCTGCATCGGCGCCGGCATTGGCATCGACACCGCCATCGTCCGACCAGCCTCTACGCCTCTCCAAGCGCATGGCCGAACTCGGCCTGTGTTCGCGGCGCGAAGCCGACGAATGGATAGAGCGCGGCTGGGTCTTCGTCGATGGCGTGAAGACCGACGTGCTCGGCAGCAAGGTGCTGCCGAGCCAGAGCATCAGCGTGTCGCGCGCCGCCGAGAAGGAACGCGATCAACGCATCACGGTGTTGCTCAACAAGCCGATCGGTTATGTGTCGGGCCAGGCGGAGGACGGCTACAAGCCGGCATCGGTGCTGGTCGTGCCGGCCGCGCACTGGGACAACGATCCGCGCACGCTCGCGCCCGATTGGCGACCGCCGCGCGGCCTCGCACCGGCCGGCCGCCTCGACATCGACTCGACCGGGCTCCTGGTGCTCACGCAGGATGGCCGCATCGCGCGCCAGTTGATCGGCGACGATTCGAGCATCGAGAAGGAATACCTGGTGCGCGTCGCGGGCACGCTGTCGGATGCGGACCTGCAACGCATGCAGCATGGACTCGAACTCGACGGCGTCGCGTTGAAGCCGGCGCGCGTGTCGTGGCAGAACCGTGAGCAATTGCGCATCGTGCTGCGTGAAGGCAAGAAGCGCCAGATCCGGCGCATGTGCGAGCTGGTGGGACTTACCGTGCTCGGCCTCAAACGCGTGCGCGTGGGGCGCGTGGTGCTGGGCGATCTGCCGATCGGGCAGTGGCGTCATCTCGGACCGGACGAGGCGTTCTGACGACCGCCGGCCGCGAGGGCCGAATCAATCGTCGACCAACTCCTGCCCCGGAAACAACTCTTCGGTGAATCCGAAGCGCGTGAAGTCGCGCATGCGCATCGGATAGAGGATGCCGTCGAGATGATCGCATTCGTGTTGCACCACGCGCGCATGAAAGCCGGTCGCGATGCGATCGATCGCCGCGCCGTGCTGGTCGAAGCCGCGATAGCGCACGCGCTCCATGCGCGGCACGATGCCGCGCATGCCGGGTACTGACAGACAGCCTTCCCAGTCTTCGACTTCGAGCGGCTCGAGCACATCGATCACCGGATTCACCAGTACGGTTTCCGGCACCGGCTCCGCATCGGGGTAGCGTTGATTGGTTTCAGCGAAGCCGAAGATCACGACGCGCAGGTCGACACCGATCTGAGGTGCCGCGAGACCCGCGCCATTCGCATCGTGCATCGTCTCGAACAGGTCCGCGACCAGGTTGTGCAACTCAGGCGTATCGAAGCGCGCGACCGGCTTGGCGATGCGCAACAGGCGTGGGTCGCCCATGCGCAGGATGTCGTGAATCATGGAAACTTGTGGCGCCCGGTCGCGCACACGAAGGACACGATCAAGGCGCGCACACGCTGCATCGACGTCTCCAGCGTACGGCCGATTTCCACGGTCGAGATCGCGAGCTTCGAATCGCCTCGGCCGGCGGCGTGATTGACCACCACCGCCAGGGCGGCATACGGCAGGTCGAGCTCGCGTGCCAGCGCGGCTTCGGGCATCAGCGTCATGCCGACCATGTCCGCGCCATCGCTCTCGACCCGGTTGATCTCGGCCGCAGTCTCGAGGCGTGGGCCCTGCATGCACGCATAGCAGCCTCCGTCGATCAGCGGATGGCCATCGGCGCGCGCGACTTCCAGCACGCGCGCGCGCAACGCCGGGTCGTAGGGCAAGGTGAAGTCGATGTGCGTGACCGGATGCTCGGGCCCATCGAAAAAAGTCGAGTCGCGGCCCCAGGTGTAGTCGAGTATCTGGTCGAGCAGCGCGATCGCGCCGGGCTGCATGTCGTCGCGTATGCCGCCGACCGATGCGGCCGCGATCACGCCTTCGACGCCAATTTGCTTCAACGCATGCAGGTTGGCGCGGTAGTTGATGGCGTGCGGCGGGATCGTGTGGCCTTGTCCATGCCTGGGCAGAAAGGCCACCGGCACGTCACCGATACGTCCGATCGTCACCGGCCCCGACGGCTCGCCCCAGGGCGTGCGCACGACTTCGCGGCGATCGATTTCGAGTTCCGCGAACGACGTGAGTCCGCTACCGCCCAGTATGGCAAACATGGCTTCCTTGGTTATTTCGATGCCTGACGAGAGGCGAGATACGAGACGAGATACGCGGCGAACTCCGTCCCGACTTCGCCATGCTTGAGGCCCAGTTCGACGGTCGCTTTCAGATAGCCGAGCTTCGAGCCGCAATCGTAGCGCACGCCCTCGAAGCGATAGGCGAGCACCGGCTCGTCTTCGAGCAGCGCGACGATGCCATCGGTCAACTGGATCTCGCCACCGGCGCCCGGCTGCACGTTGCGTAATCGATCGAACACCGCGCCGCTGAGGATGTAGCGGCCCACCACCGCGAGCGTCGAGGGTGCGTCCTCGGCACTGGGCTTCTCGACCATGTGCGTGATTTCTTCGAGGCGCTCGTTGCCCGCCGCGATCGCGGAACCCAGGCGGGTGCCGACGATGCCGTACGAGCGGGTCTGTTCGCGCGGCACGTCCTGTACCGCAAGCACGCTGGCCTGCTTGAGGTCGAAGACCCGCACCATCTGCTCGAGCACCCCCGGGACGCCGTCGGGCGTGTCCATCAGATCGTCGGCCAGCAACACCGCGAACGGCTCGTGCCCCACCACCGGTAGCGCGCACAGAACCGCGTGCCCGAGTCCGAGCGCTTCGTTCTGGCGGATGTAGATGCAGTTGACCGAAGGCGGCACGGTGTTGCGCACGATCTCGAGCAGGTCCTGCTTGTCCTTCGCTTCGAGCTCGGCCTC
>JBBQCA010000148.1:0-8224 GCA_038318315.1 Burkholderiales bacterium
ACCCGATTCGGCGCGCGCGAGCGTGAGCAATTGTTCGATCAGATGCGCGCTGTGCGTCGCGCGCCGCTCGACCTCGCGCAGGCTGTCGTGCGCCGGACCGAAAGGCTCCGCCTTCAGCGCAAGCTGCGCCTGCAAGCGCAGACCGGCGATCGGTGTCTTCAGTTGATGCGCGGCGTTGGCGAGGAAGTGGCGCTGCACGTCTATCGCCTGCGCGACCCGCGCGATCATGTGATTGATCGCCTCGATCAGCCCGCGCACTTCGGCGGGCGCGCTGCGCGGGTCGAGCGGCTGCATGTTCCCGATCGAGCGGCGCGCCGCATCGGCCTCGAGTTCCTTCAGCGGTGCGAGCGCTCGACTTACCCCGCTCCACACCAGCGCCACCGCGACCAGGATGATGATCGACATCATCGACGCCGTGCCGATCAATATCCCGCGGAACAACTCGGTGCGCTTGCGCGTGGTCTCGGCGATCTCAACGAGCGCCGTGGCGGGTCCCACCCGATGCTTGACGTACGCCACGCGCAAGCGCGTATCGCCCAGCGCGACCGAGCGAAAATAAGGCTCGTCGTCGTTGATGTCGAGATCCGGCAAATCGCCCAGGTTGCCGTTGGTGGTCAGCACGCGCCGGTTCGACAGATCGGTGACGCGATAGATCACGTCGTCGCCCTCGTCGGCCAAGAGCCACAACAAGGCGTCGGACGAGAGCGTGATCTGCGCGCTGCCTTCCACCCAGCGCACCTGGTTGGCGAGCACGTGCACGTCGTCGAACAGCGAGCGGTCGTAGGCGCGATTGGCGAAGCGCGTGCCGACCACGTACGCGATGATCGCGCCGAACAGGCCGATGAAGAGAAGGCCGATGACCAGGCGACGCGTCAGCGTGAGCTTGAGCGACTGGGTCGCGTGCCCGGCCGACGTGCTCCGTATCGAACTCACGAGGCCGCCTCGCCGGTGGCGCGCAACAAATAGCCGAGCCCGCGCACGTTGCGAATCTCGACGTCGGCATCGACCAGTTTCTTGCGCAGTCGATGGATATAGACCTCGACCTTGTTGTCGGCCGCGACGCCGTCGTCGCCGATACGGCGCGCGAGATCTTCCTTCGAGACGATCCGCCCGATCCTGCGAATCAATTCTTCCATCAACACCGTCTCGTGATGCGAGAGCGAAAGCGGCTCGCTGCCGATGCGACCGCCGCGCGTCTCCCACTCCCATTCCAGCCTGCCGACGCGCGCGTTGTTCGACAGTCCGCGTCTCAGCAGGGCGCGCACCCGCGCTTCGAACT
Source organism: Burkholderiales bacterium (assembly GCA_038318315.1). Classification (GTDB taxonomy): domain Bacteria; phylum Pseudomonadota; class Gammaproteobacteria; order Burkholderiales; family Burkholderiaceae_D; genus CAHJXF01. The sequence goes on from JBBQCA010000148.1 coordinate 1,280, forward strand.
CGGGCAGGTCGAAGGGCTTGGTGATGTAGTCGTCGGCGCCGCCGTCGAGCCCCCGCACTCGTGCTTCCATGCTGTCGCGCGCCGAGAGGATCAGCACCGGCATGGCTCGATTGACGGTCTCGCGCCGCGCGCGCAGGCGCGCGAGCACATCGAGTCCATCCATGCGCGGCAAGCCGAGATCGAGGACCAGCAGGTCGAAGCGCTCGGTGGCGAGCAGCGTATCGGCATGCGAGCCATCGGCCGCGCCCACCGCTTCGTGGCCCGCGCCCTCGAGCGCCTGCATCAGGCCATTGCGCAAGGTCGGGTCGTCTTCGGCTAGCAATACGCGCATCGCGGGGCTTTCAGTTCTCTTTAAGGTTCGCTTCCTATTATCGCTGCGGACCTCGACACCCGGGCGCCGGGTGCGTTCCCTTCGCGCTTACACCGCGTACTTACACCGCGCACTTACATCAATCGCATGCCAGACCAAGCTTCGCTTCCCACGCTGGTACTGATCCACGGCCTGTTCAGTTCGCCGCTCGAGTTCGCGCTCGCGTCGCAGACCCTGCGTTCCCGCGGCGTGCCGTTCGACTGCCTCGAAGTTCCGGGCTACACCCTCGCCGATCGCCGGCGGCCTTCGGCGTGGCGTGACTGGCTGCGCGCGGCTGGCACGGCGCTCGATGCGCGTTACGGATCCCGCGAACCGATCGTGCTCGGCGGCCTTTGCGTGGGCGGCGCACTCGCTGCCGCGCTGGCCACGGAAGCCCGCCAGCAAAGGGTTTGCGGCGTGGCGATGCTTTCGCCGACGTTCGACTACGACGGCTGGTCGCTGACCGGATGGCGTCATCTGCGCCGCCTCGGCTACGCGCTCGGCCTGGCGCGCTGGATTACGATGCGCGAGCGCGAGCCCTTCGGCATCAAGAATCCCAAGATCCGCAAATGGGTCATGCGCGAGTTCGAACAAGGCGAGGTATCGACGATCGGCCCTTCGCGCCTGCCGTTGTGGGGACTGCGCGAAAGCGAACGGCTCCATGCGCACGTGCGGCCGCTGCTCGATACCCTGTCGGCGCCGCTGTTGATCCTGCATGCGCGCGAAGACGAGATCACGAGTCTCGCCAGCGTCGAGCGCTGGATCGCCGGACTCGAGAAGGCCGCGCAGTTGGTCGTGCTCGAACACAGCTATCACATGATCACGATCGACAACGATCGCCAGAGAGTCGCCCACGAACTCGCCGATTTCGTGGGCGCGCCGAAGACCGCGCGTGCGGTGCCGAGGCCGGTCGCGCCGCGCGCAAAGCTGGTACAGGCCGTCGCCTGACATGAAGACGGCCTTATAAAAAAAGGGACTTAAATGAATACGCTCGACGAACTCAAGCAACTGCTGCACGAACGTTTCGATATCGATCCGTCAACGCTCGAACCCGAGACGTCGCTGGTCGAGTACGGCCTCGACTCGCTCTCGCTCGCCGAACTGATGTTCACGATCGAAGAACATTTTCACGTGGACTTTCCGGCCGCGCAGCAGGACGTCGATACGCTGAAGGGGCTTGCGGACGTGATCGACAACCTGCGGCTCGCGAAAGCCGCGTGATCGAACTTGTGAAGACCACGTCACCACGTTCCTGTCGATGACGAGAAGGCGCGTCGCGATCACGGGCCTGGGCGTCATCGCGCCGCAAGGCAACGATCCCGGCGCCGTATTCGATGCGCTCTGCGCCGGCAGCAGCTCGATCGAACGACACGACGACCACACGGTGGTCGCGCCGTGTCGCTTCGATCCATCGCCGTGGTTCACGCGCATGCGACTGGCGGGCGCCGATCGCGTGACCCAGTTCGCGGTGGCCGCGGCGGATAGCGCGCGCGTCGATGCGGGCTGGGAATCCGACCGCGGGGCGGACCATGCGGCCGCCCGGTATGCACCCGATCGCTCGGGGGTGTATGTCGGCACGGGCTTCGGCGGAGCCGCGGCGGTCGATGAAGCCTATCGACGCTTTTATCGCGGCGAGCGCGTGTCGCCGCTGACGGTGGTGGGCGCGATGGCGAATGCGCCGGCCGCCCAGATTGCGATGCGCTTCGGGATCACCGGCCCGGTGCTCTCGTACGCGGTGGCTTGCGCGTCGTCGTCGGTGGCGATTGCCGCGGGCGCGAAGGACATCGCGGCGGGCGAGATCGACGCCGCCATCGTCGGCGGAAGCGAAGCCTTGCTGGTACCCGCCATGCTCGCCGCATGGCGAGCGATGCAGACGCTCGCCGCGCCGCGCACGGACGATGTCACTGCATCGTGCAGGCCGTTTTCCGCGAGCCGCAGCGGCCTGGTGCTCGGCGAAGGCGCCGCGTTCATGGTGCTCGAAGAACTCGGCGCGGCGCGCGATCGCGGCGCGCGCATCTATGCCGAGATCGCAGGCACGGGCCTGTCCTGCGACGCATCGCATCTCACCAAGCCCGATGCCGGCGGACAGATCAGGGCGATGCGCGCCGCGCTCGCGTCGGCCGGCCTGTCGCCTGCCGAGGTCGGCTATTGCAACGCGCACGGCACGGCGACGCTGGTGGGCGACGTAGTCGAAGCACAATCGATCCGACAGGTGTGGGGCGACGCGCTGCCGAGCCTGCGCGTGAGCTCGACCAAGTCCATGCACGGCCACCTGCTGGGCGCCGCGGGCGCGCTCGAGGCGCTGGTGACCACGCTCGCGCTCCATCGGCAGACGATGCCGCCCAACGCGCATTGCGACGATGTCGATCCGGCGTGCAATTTGCCGCTGCTACGCAACGGTGCCGAACACGATGCGATGCTCGACGCGGCGATCAGCAACTCGTTCGCGTTCGGCGGGACCAACTCGGTGATCGCATTTCGACGAATCGGTTGACCCGTCGATCAACTTGCCGATCGATGCGCCGACTAGCGCACGCCAGGTGTCGGCAGCGACGCACCAGCGCGCCGATAGCTCCAGAAAAGTACACCGATGCCCGCAAGAATCATGGGGATCGACAACCACTGGCCCATCGAGAGATTCATGGCGAGCAGTCCGAGAAAATCGTCGGGCTCGCGCGTGAACTCGACGCAGAAGCGCGCGAGGCCGTAGCCGATCAGGAACACGCCCGCGACTGCGCCGACCGGACGCGGGCGACGCGCGAACCACCACACGACGATGAAGAGCGCGATGCCTTCGAGGCCGACCTCGTAGAGCTGCGACGGATGGCGCGGGATGCCGTCATGCGCCTGCGGAAAGACCATCGCCCACGGCACGTCGCTTGCCCGTCCCCATAGTTCGCCGTTGATGAAGTTGCCGGTGCGTCCCGCCGCGAGCCCGGTGGGCACGAGCGGCGCGACGAAATCGGCGACCTGCCAGAACGAGTAGCCGCGACGTTTCGCAAACACCAGCATCGCCACGATCACGCCGATCAGGCCGCCGTGGAACGACATGCCGCCTTCCCAGACCTTGAACAGGTCGAGCGGATGCGCGAGGTAGAAGTCGGCCTTGTAGAACAGCACGTAGCCGAGGCGGCCGCCGACGATGGTGCCGAGCATTCCGAAGAACAGGAGGTCGTCGAGATCCGGTGCGGTGAGCACGGTCTTGCCGTGTGCGATGCGCCAGCGTCCCAGCACCAGGACGAGCGCGAATGCGACCAGATACATCAGCCCGTACCAGCGGACGACCAGAGGTCCGATCGAGAATGCGATTGGATCGAAGTTCGGATGCACGAGCATATTGGAGGCGACGCGAAGGTCGTCGGATAAAATCGCGAGTGTAGCGAAGCGTCGCGCTGCGCTTGCCGCGCACTCGCGACGCCCGTCACATCTCACACCCGCATCACACACTATCATCGAGGAAATTCCGTGGCCCACAACGAACGTTCCAGGCACGTGACCGAAGGCGACGTGCGCGCCCCCAATCGCGCGATGTACTACCCGATGGGCTACACGCGCGCCGATTTCGACAAGCCGATGATCGGGGTCGCCAACGGCCACTCGACCATCACGCCGTGCAACTCGGGGCTGCAGAAGCTCGCCGATGCGGCGATCGCCGCAATCGAGGCGGCGGGCGCCAAGGCGCAGGTGTTCGGCACGCCCACCGTCTCGGACGCGGTATCGATGGGCACCGAAGGCATGAAGTATTCGCTGGTGTCGCGCGAGGTGATTGCCGACTGCATCGAGGTCGCGGTGATGGGCCAGTGGATGGACGGCTGCGTGGTGATCGGCGGCTGCGACAAGAACATGCCGGGCGGCATGATCGCGATGGCGCGCACCAACGTCCCCTCCATCTACGTCTATGGCGGCACGATCAAGCCCGGCCAGCACAACGGCAAGGACCTGACCATCGTTTCGGTGTTCGAAGCGGTGGGCGAATTCAACGCGGGCCGCCTGTCGCGCCCCGACTTCGAGGCGATCGAGGAACACGCCTGTCCGTCGGCCGGTTCATGCGGCGGCATGTACACCGCCAACACCATGAGCTCGTCGTTCGAGGCGCTCGGCCTGTCGCTGATGCATTCGTCGTCGATGGCCAATCCCGACGGCGAGAAGACCGCGTCGGCCGCGGAATCCGCGCGCGCGCTGGTCGATGCTGTGAAGGCCAATCGCCGCCCGCGCGACATCATCACCAGGAAGTCGATCGAGAACGCGGTGTCGGTGATCATGGCGACCGGCGGCTCGACCAACGCGGTGCTGCACTTCCTCGCGATCGCGCACGCCGCCGAAGTCGAGTGGACCATCGACGACTTCGAGCGCATCCGCCAGCGCGTGCCGGTGCTCTGCAACCTGAAGCCATCGGGCAAGTACGTGGCGACCGACCTGCATCGCGCGGGCGGCGTGCCGCAGGTGATGAAGCTGCTGCTCGACGCGGGTCTCTTGCACGGCGACTGCATGACGATCACCGGCAAGACCATCGCAGAAGAACTCGCGGACATCCCCTCGACGCCGCGCGCCGATCAGGACGTCATCATGACCATCGACAAGGCGCTGTACGCCCAGGGTCATCTTGCGATCCTCAAGGGCAACCTCTCGCCCGAAGGCTGCGTCGCGAAAATCACCGGCCTGAAGAATCCGATGATGACCGGCCCCGCGCGCGTGTTCGATTCCGAAGACGCCGCGATGGACGCGATCATGGGCAAGCGCATCAAGGCGGGCGACGTGATCGTGATCCGCTACGAGGGCCCGAAGGGCGGCCCCGGCATGCGCGAGATGCTTGCGCCCACGTCGGCGCTGGTCGGGCAAGGCCTCGGCGAGTCGGTGGGCCTGATCACCGACGGCCGTTTTTCAGGCGGCACCTGGGGCATGGTGGTCGGGCACGTGTCGCCCGAGGCCTTCGTGGGCGGCGTGATCGGATTGATCGAGGAAGGCGATGCGATCACGATCGATGCGCATCGCTTGTTGCTGCAACTGGAGGTGAGCGATGCCGAGATCGAAGCGCGTCGTTCGCGCTGGTCGCAACCCAAGCCGCGCTATACGCGCGGGGTGCTGGCGAAATTCGCGAGGCTCGCATCGACCGCGAGCCGGGGTGCGGTCACCGACGGCGATTGACTCCCTCCCCTTCAAGAGGAGGGCGGGGGTGGGGATGGGTTTAGCTATCGACGAGGCCCCGGACGTCGGCCGCCCATTGCCTTCTTGATGCGCTCTTCCTTCACCTTCTCGACATCGTCGTGCACTTTCTTCTTGTCGAGCCCGAAGAAGGGCTCGATGATTTCGAACCACAGGAGCGCCAGGCCGAACGGCAACAACACGACCCACCAGGACCAATGCCCGACCGGTCCGAACTCGAACCATTTCATCAGCAGCAACACCACGCCGACCGCCAGGAACCACATCGAAGCTCTCCCTGCAGAAACCACTGTTGACTATAGCCGAGTGGACGGCCGGTCGAATGCGCGAACAAGAGCAGCGTTGTTTCAAGCGCAATAGTCGGGCGCAGTGCTCGAATATGGTGTGCGCCAGGCGTCACGAGGTCAACGCGCTCGAACGTCACCCGTTAGATATCGGCATGACTCGGCACAACATGACCCGGGGGAACCCTCGATGAATATTCGCACCATCGCTTGCCGGCTTGCCGCCGCCACCGTCGGCTTCGTTTGCCTTGATGCCGCATACGCCGACGAGGCGGACATGGTGCGCTCGAAGAAATGCATGAGCTGCCACGCGCTCGATCAGAAGCTCGTCGGACCCGCGTTCAAGAGCGTCGCTGAAAAGTACGCGAACGACAAGGACGCCGAAGCGCGGCTCGCGAAAAAGATTCGCGAGGGCGGCTCGGGGGTATGGGGCGTGGTGCCGATGCCCGCCAACCCCGAGGTCAATGCAGCCGAGTCCCAGCGGCTTGCACATTGGGTGCTGACGCAGAAGTAGAACGCGATCGCGATCCGCGCGCTTCAGGCGCATCCAAGAAAAAAGCCGCTCGAGAGCGGCTTTTTTCCTGCTGCCGTCGTGATTACTGCACGACTGCCAGCGCTTCCTTCGCACCGCCCTTGTACGTGTACAGCGTCAGTGTGCCGTCCTTGACGTCGCCCTTGTCGTCGAAGCGGATGTGCCCGGTCACGCCCTGATAGTCCTCCTTCGCAAGGAACGGCAGGTACTTCGCGGGGTCGGCCGACTTGGCCTTCTCCATCGCATCGACCATCACCATCACGGCGTCATAGACGTACGGCGCGTAGATCTGCACGTCGGTGCCGAACTTCTTCTTGTAGTCGGCCTTGAACTTGTTCATCGGGCCTTCCTTGCCCTTCAACACGCCGCCCGCTTCCGCGCAGATGACCTGGCCATCGGCCATGCCGTCGCCCGCGAGCTTGGCGAGTTCGCCGGTGCAGATGCCGTCGCCGCCCATGAACTTGGCGTTAATGCCGAGCTGCTTCATCTGGCGCAGCATCGGGCCGGCCTGTGCGTCCATGCCGCCGTAGAAGACGACGTCGGGCTTGGTGCTCTTGACCTTGGTCAGGATCGCCTGGAAGTCGGTCGCGTTGTTGCTGGTGTGCTCGGTCGCGACG
>JBBQCA010000149.1:0-8183 GCA_038318315.1 Burkholderiales bacterium
ACGACGGTGAACGGCGAGAAGAGCCCGATGAGCCGTGGCGATTTGATCCTGACACCCACGGGACTTTGGCACGAGCACGGTCACGATGGTGACAAGCCGGTCATCTGGCTTGATGTGCTGGACCTGCCGTTGGTCTACTACATGGAAGCCTCGTACCACATTGATGGCGAACGACAGACCATCAAGCCGGGCCGCGGCGACCGGGCCTATTCACGCAGTGGCGTTGTTCCGACCAAAGTCTTTCAGCGTCAGGACAGCGCCTACCCGATGTTGCGCTACCCATGGGTGGAAGTGCGTGCCGCACTCGAGGCGCTGGCTGCCGACGAACCCGATCTGAAAGCGGTCCAGGTCACTTACGTGAACCCCGAGACCGGCGCCGATGCGCAGAACATTCTCGGGTTCTACGCCCTGATGCTGCGACCCGGGCAGACGCTGGAGTTGCCAGTACGATCGCCGGCCGCGGTATTCCACGTCATCGAAGGAAGTGTCCAGATCCGTGTCGAGGATCAGACCTTCACGCTGACCGAGGCCGATACCTGCTGCAGCCCAGGCTATAGCGCCGTGTCGCTCGTGAATCTCGCGGCCGACAAATCGGCCTTCATCTTCATCGCCGACGAGACTCCCTTGCATCGCAAGCTGGGCGTGTTCGAAAGCCGCTGACTCACTTCAAGAGAAACCATAACGCAAGCCACCTATCTTTGGAACCCGCTCGACGTCGCATCGCTGCCGGTACGCGGCGTCGACGAGCGCCTGCCCATGGGTGGGCAAGAGACCTGGGCACCTATCCAGAGACGGACGATTACATCAAACCGATTGCAGAAGGCGTCGACAGAGAGTTGGAGAATTACGATTTCGCCCGGATGCTCCATCAGCGCGATGAATTGTTGGTTCAACTGATTGCCGCCAAAAAGAAATCCTCACAGATCCCATAGCGGTCGTGCCTCCTGCCGCTGCCTTTCACTGACCACGGACATTCAATGCAGCTAAGCCCGTGAAGCCGCTACGCCATCTTGCCGAGGATTCCGTTCATGTCCTCCTTGGAAAAGGCGCGCAGCGTTTGCGTGCGGACATTGCCCGAAGCACCGATCGCCAGCGCAAAGGCGGTCGCCGATTCAACGTCCGGTGCTTCGATGATGGCCACCAGATCGTAGTGCCCGAGGGTCCAATAGATCTGCGTCATGCTGGCGCCGAATTTCTTGGCGGCATCCTTCACCGCGTCGGCGCGCTTGGTGGTGTCCTTGATGCTGCGGATTCCCTGATCCGTGAAGTTCGACAATGCGATGTACGTCCCCATCATTGTTCTCCTCTCGACAACGGGGACCTCGAACATCCACCGACCAGCGACGGCCCCGAAGCGCTGGCCCTTCAACCAAACAGCCCCGCGACCGACAGCAACAGCAGCAACATCATCCACAGCAGCATCGATCGCCACACAAGTCCAACCGCGCTCTGCAACGCCGCGGGACTCGCTTCGACCCCCGGCATCATCTCGGCCGCAGGATCGGGGATCGTCGAAGCGATGGGATCGATGCCGGACGCCGCCGGCGCATCCGGAAGATTGCGCGCGGTCGGGCCGAGGCGCACACCCAATGCTCCACTGCCCGCAGCGAGCAGGATGCCGCGCGAAGGATCGGCCCATTGCTGCAGATGATTGCGCCAGCAGAACACCGCGTCCTCGAAGTTGCCGACGATCGCGAAGCCGATCGCGGAGAGGCGCACCGGCAGCCAGTCGATCCATTGAAAGGCGCGTTGCGCGAACAGGCCGAAGGGTTCGAGCGGAGCATCGCGCGTGGGTTGATTCCAGCGGCGGGCGAGGTAGTCGGCGAGGCGATAGAGCACCGCGCCTGCGGGCCCGGGCAGGATCACGAACCAGAAGAACACACCGAACACATGGCGGTGCGAAGCGACCAGTGCCTCTTCGATCGCCAGCCGGCAGATGTCCGAGAGCACCAGGTCGGCGCCTGAGAACTTGGGATCCGACGCGCGCTTCCATTCGGTGAGCAAGGCGCGTGCGCGATCGAGATCGTTGTCCGCGAGCGCGAGCTGGATGTCGGTGTAGTAGTGACTGAACTGCCGGAAGCCGAGCGTGAGATAGACGATCAGCGCGTTCCACGCGAGCCCGAGGAAGGGATGGACACGCAGCAGCAGGTAGTAGATCAGCCACGCGAAGATCGTCAGCGGCGCGACCAGCACGAACCATGCGAGCACGCCCTGCTGTTTCTCTCCCGCATTGAAGTTGCGCTCGAGCGCTTCGGCGGTTCCGCGCACGGCGTTGTAGGCGACGTTGGCCGACGAGAGCGGGCGCAACTGCTCGACGAGGAGCGCGATGATCAGCGAGAGTAGGCCCATGCGATGCGCGTTGTTGGATGACCTGCGGCTGCGACCCCGTGGCTGCGACCGACGTGGATCAGTGCGTCGATTGTATCGTCGATGCGCGAGCCGTCAGGCAAGCATTTGTGCGTGAAGATAGTGATACAGGTTGCGCAGCATCGCGGCCGTAGCACCCCAGATGAAGTGCTGGTTGTGCGGCATCGCCGTGAAGTGGCGCACGCCCTGGTCGAACACGATCTCGCGTCGTTCGTGATGCGCGGGGTCCATCAGGAAAGCGAGCGGCACTTCGAACGCCGCCGCGACTTCGAAGGCGTCGAGCGTGAGATCGAAGGGCGGAAAGACCAGCGCCACGATAGGCGCGACCATGAAACCGGTGATGGTCGGATAGTCGGGCAAGCGTCCTATCACTTCGACGTGCCTGCGAGCCAGGCCGATCTCTTCCTCGCTTTCGCGCAGGGCCGAGGCTATCGCATCGATATCGTCGGGCTCGGCGCTACCGCCAGGAAAACTCACCTGTCCCGCGTGATCGTTCAGGTGCGCGGTGCGTTCGGTCAGCAGCACCGTGAGGCCCCCGTCGCGCGCGACGATGGGGATCAACACCGACGCGGGCACGGGACCGGTCGCGCCGCTGCGAAGGCGCGGCCTGCGCGACTCGTCGCTGACCTCGGGGCGCCAATCGCGCGGCTCAATGAATGCCGCGCGCACGCGCGCGACGGTCAGGCGCTCGGCGGGAATTGCCGGCTCCTTCGCGATGCCGACGATGGGCGCTCGTTCGGGATCGAACGACTGCGGCGCGATCGGCTCTGCAGTGTGATCGGTATGCGAAGTCATACGCGCATCAATAGCATCAATGAGACGCGCGCCCCGTGGGGCGCGCAAAAAGACGCGCCGGATCGGGCGCGCCTCTATCCGACCAACGAGGGCTCGTCGATCAGAACGCGCTCACGACGCGGCGACTTCGTCGGCGCTTGCCTCGGGCTTCGCCGCCTTGGCTGTCGCACCCTTGCCCGCTACACCGCGGTTCTTGGTGGTGAGCTTTTCCTTAATACGTGCCGACTTGCCCGAACGATCGCGCAAGTAATAAAGCTTGGCGCGGCGCACGTCGCCGCGACGCTTGACCTCGACCGATGCGATCGACGGCGAGTACGTCTGAAAGGTCCGTTCAACGCCTTCACCGCTCGAGATCTTGCGTACGATGAAGTTCGAGTTCAAGCCGCGATTGCGTTTGGAGATGACCACGCCTTCGTAGGCCTGCACGCGCTTGCGCGTGCCTTCGACCACGTTGACGTTGACGATCACGGTGTCGCCCGGCGCGAATTCGGGGATCTTCTTGCCCAGACGGGCGATTTCTTCCTGTTCCAGCGTTTCGATGAGATTCATCGTGAGACTCCTTCAACCATCGTGCGCGGACCTGATGTATTTGGTATGGCCGCGTAGCGGATGGGGTTGAACACGCGGCATGCCTGGGCACCGCCGCTCCTTCCTGCCACTTGCTTGTTCGTACATCGCCGCGTGCACGGCGTCGATTTCACTGCTTGAATTTCACTGCTTCGATCCATCGCCGCGTTCGAGCACCTGCTCGTCCCGCTTCGACAACCGCCCTTCTTCGCGCGCCCGCTCGATCAGATCGGGCCGCTTCTTCATCGTCGCCAACAACGCCTGCTCGCGCCGCCATTCGACGATGCGCGCGTGATGGCCCGACAACAACATCTCCGGCACCTTCACACCTCGATACGTCTCGGGCCGCGTGTAGTGCGGGCAATCGAGCAAGCCTCCCGAAGGCGCATCGGCAAACGAATCCTGCGAGGCCGACGCCGCATCGCCCAACGCGCCGGGCAACTGCCGCACGATCGCGTCGATCAACGCCATCGCCGCGATCTCGCCGCCCGACAACACGAAATCGCCGAGGCTGATCTCCTCGTCGATCACGCGATCGATCAGGCGTTCGTCGATCGCTTCGTAACGCCCGCACACCAACACCAGTCCGGACGCGTCCTTCAATTCCATCACTCGGCGATGCGTGAGCGGCTTGCCTTGCGGCGACGTCAACAGCACGCGCGGCCTGGACAGTCCCGCATCGACCTGACGCTTGACCGCTGCATCGATCGCGGCTTCGAGCGGTTCGGCCAGCATCACCATGCCCGGGCCGCCGCCATAAGGCCGATCGTCGATGGTCCGATAGTTGTCGCTCGCGAAATCCCGTGGATTCCAGGTCGCGAGCCGCCATCGACCTTCGCCCTGCGCGCGTCGCGTGATCCCCGACGCGGTCACCGCGCTGAACATTTCGGGGAAGAGCGTCACGACATCGAACTGCATTCTCGCCCTCCGATGTCCGGACTCGCCTTCGCGCTCGTCACGCAGCTTTCACGCGGCTTTCAATCCGCTGCTTCAATAATCCTTCTGCCAATCCACCACGATGCGTCGTCCCGGCAGATCCACGCTGGTTACGCAGGCATCGACGAAGGGAATCACACGCTCGATCGTCTTGCCGTCTTCCACTGCTTCGCGCACCACCAGATTCTGGTGCGCGCCGTTGTCCATCAGGTCGGCCACGTCCCCTAGCGACTCGCCGGCGACGTTCACCACGGCCAGCCCGATCAGATCGATCCAGTAATACTCGTCGGCATCGGTGACCGGGAAGTGCCTGCGCGATATCGAAATCCGCGCGCCCTTCAAACCCTCGGCCGCATCGCGATCGACGATGCCCACGAACCGCGCAGTGACCGAGTTGCCGTGCAGCTTGGCGCCGATCACGTCGAAGGACCGCATCGCGCCCTTCACGTCCAGCCACCACGACTTTGCACCGAGCATCGCCGCCGCATCGTTCGCGTACGGCGCCACCTTCACACTGCCGTCCAGTCGCCACGCATCGAGCACATGGCCCACCATCACGAGGTCGGACGGGACCTCCATGCCAACCGGGACGGTCGTCGACAGGCCCGGTCTCAGTTCGTCGCTGCGGGCGCCGCTGTGCCGGACTCGGCTGCGGCCGACTGCACCTGACCATGCTTCTTGGTGAAGTCCTTGACCAGGCGAGCCACTGCCGGCGACATCTGCGCGCCGACGCCTTGCCAGTGCTTGACGCGATCGAGTGCGATGCGCAAGCCTTCTTCGCCTTCGGCCGCGACCGGGTTGTAGAAGCCGACGCGCTCGATGAAGCGTCCGTCGCGACGATTGCGCGAGTCGGTGGCGACCAGGTGATAGAACGGACGCTTGTTCGCGCCGCCTCGGGTGAGCCGGAGAATGACCATGTTTCGACCTTCGTTAGGAAATCGGATGGGGCAGCACGGCCGCTGTAACGGCTTGAGCAATGCGGGGCCGGCGCCAAACCAAAAGCTTGCGATTATAGCCGCCCCCGGCGACTCGGGCAATTCACCTGAGGCAACGCGCCTGGAAACGTGGTGCCGGACGCGAATGCGGTCGGGCAAGTATGCGAACTGGCTCAGGCCGGCGAGCGCAGCAGCTCGGGATGCAACTCGACGGTCGTGGTTGCATCGCTGAACCACACGATGCCGTCCTGGATCGTGGCCTGCAGGTCCATCGCGCGCTGCGCCATCGCCTCGATGGCGCGCGATTCGACCGACGCTATCCGGATCACGGTCAGGTTGCGGGCCCGCGCCAGGCCCGCCTCGATGCCCTTCCACCACAGGTCCGCGCTGTGCCCATACACGAACACGACGACCTGTCGCGCGCGGCCGCAGGCCTTGAGTACCGCGCGTTCGTCGGGCAAGCCGATCTCGATCCACAACTCGATCGCACCGGTCAGATCGCGATCGATCAGGTCGGGTTCCTCGACGTTCGACAGACCCCGCCCGAACGCCAGCGTGTCGCTCGAATGCATCGCGAAGGCCAGGATGCGCGTCATCATCCGCTCGTCGGTCTCGGACGGATGTCTGGCCACGATCAAGGCATGCTCGGCGTGGCGGCCGCGATCCATGTCGCTGACCGCGAGTTGGGCCTTGAAGACCGTAGCGCGTAACGTCATCGCCTGCTTCCTCTGCGGTCGCGACCGCGACTGATGGTTGGAAGGCGCGAAGGATACGCGTTTGGCCGATGAGGGCGGTCTGCATGCTTGTGCATACTTCGTGGGCATTCCCCGGCAACACCGCCCCTGAACCCCTCCATGACCAAACCCCTCTTCAGCCCTTCCGCGTTTCAGAATCCGTTCTTCAAGTCCTTCGAACTCTGGTCCAGCTTCACGCGCAACAACGCGGCCATGCTGTGGTCCGCCGGCGAGGTGATCGGCCGGCGCACGACGCGCATGGCCCGGCACGGCGCCACACCGAATGCAGACGATCGTCGCGAGATGCATCGCATGGTGCGCGAGAAGCAATCTGCGATGGCGGAAGCATCGAGGGCCGCGTGGGGGCAGTGGATGCTGAGCAGCCAGGGCATGTGGACCGACGCGCTGTTCGCGCGCGGCGCGGCGCGAGATCCGGCCAGCGCCGCCACGCGCCTGATCGACGCACAACTGAAGATCGCCAATGCGGCGATGAAGCCCCTGCAGAAGCGCGTGGCGGCCAATCAGAAGCGTTTGTCCGGCAAGCGCTAAATCACCGTTCATGAATCTCGAAGGCTGAGGCGGTTCGTACGTCATGCCCCTGAGAGCCGGGCTTACTTCTTCTTGGCTGCGCGTTGAGCGAGTGCTGCTGAGTTGGCCGCCACCGCGGCGCGGATGAGTTGCTTGAAGGCAGCTTGGTTGATCTTCTCCCCTTCGCGGAAGTCGATGGCACGCCGCGTGTTCCCTTCCAGGCTGGAATTGAAGAGCTTCTTCGGGTCTTTGATGGATGCTCCGCGAGCGAAGGTGAGCTTCACGACCTCCTTGTACGATTCTCCCGTGCAGACGATGCCGTCATGGGACCAGACCGGGGTTCCCATCCATTTCCACTCCTCCTGGATGTCGGGGTCGGCATCGTGGATGAGCTGACGGACGTGTGCGAGGGTCTCTCCTCTCCAATCCCCCAGCTCTTGAATCCGCTTGGTGATGTTCGCTGAAGCGGCCTCGCCATCCGGACGACCTGTCGGCTTCATGTTCTCTCCGATCCTTCGTTTCGCCATTCGTCGCGCAACAAGCCGTACACCATCGAGTCGCGCACGACGCCCTTCAGCACGCTGTGCTGTCGCATCGTGCCCTCGCAGGTAAACCCCAGCCTACGCAACAGTCGATCCGACGCGATGTTTCTCCCATCGACGAAGGCTTCGACTCGGCGCATCTTCAGATCGTCGAACGCGAAGGCCAGCAATGCGCCGAGCGCCTCCTGCATCAGGCCGCGGCCCCAATGCGCCTTGCCGAGCACGTAGCCGACTTCGGCACGCTCGCTCGCTTCGTCGAAGTTGAAGAGCAGGGAGGCGCCGATCACGCGGTGGCTGCTCCGCTCGACGACGACGAACTGAAGCAACTTGCCTCCCGCCCGCATTCCCGAAATGCGCGCGTACCAGGCCTGGGCGTCCGCGGCCTTGTGCCAGGTCTGGTAGGGAAGGTATTGCGTGACTTCGTCGTTTCCGTTGACGAGCAGCAGGTCGGCCAGGTCGCCCTCCTCCACACGACGCTGCAGCAGGCGGTCGGATGCAATGCACGCATCTGCATGCTCGATCATCGTCAACGGCGCTCCCCGACCATGTCCTCGGGCCTGACCCATGCATCGAACTGCTCGGCCGTGAGAAAGCCGCTCGCGATCGCCGCGTCCCTCAAGCTCGTGCCCACGCGATGCGCCGTCTTCGCGATGCTCGCGGCCTTGTCGTAGCCGATGTGGGGGTTGAGCGCCGTGACGAGCATCAGCGAATTGCCCACCAGCTGCGCGATGCGTTCGCGGTTCGGTGCGATGCCGACCGCGCAGTGATCGTTGAAGCTC
>JBBQCA010000150.1:0-8176 GCA_038318315.1 Burkholderiales bacterium
CCAGATGTCGGCCTGGATGTACTCCATCATGTGGCCGATGTGAAACGGCGCGTTGGCGTAGGGGAGTGCGGTGGTGACGAAGAGCTTGCGTGGCATGGTTGGCGGATCCCTCGCCCGATGTCTCTCGGGTTCGCGGGGGAGATTACAGTGGCATAGCGGTAAACGAGGCGCGCGCTCTGAAGTTTCGCTGGCGATGGCTGCGTGCGCGCCGTTCTGATGGCGCCGCTGCAACGTTCGCAGCGATCCACGCGCCGGAGCGGCTACCATGGCGCCCGCGCGCCACGTTGTCCCCGCGAGCGCGGAGACCCAGCGACTCGATGCCCAGATCAACCCATTCCTCCCCCATGAAAGTCTTCGGCATTGCCGGCTGGTCGGGCTCGGGCAAGACCACCCTGGTCGAAAAACTGCTGCCGGTCTTCGCGGCGCGGGGATGGCGCGTCTCGGTGGTCAAGCACGCGCACGTCCATTTCGACGTGGACAAACCCGGCAAGGACAGCTTCCGTTTTCGTGAGGCGGGCTCGCACGAAGTGCTGATCAGTTCGCCTTCGCGCTGGGCGCTGATGCGCGAGCATCACGGCGCGGCCGAGCCCGGTCTTGCCGAACTGCTCACTCATCTGGGCGACTGCGACCTGGTGCTGGTCGAAGGCTTCAAGCGCGAAGCGATTCCCAAACTCGAAGTGCATCGCGCCGCGATCGGCAAGCCGCTGCTTTCGCCTGAAGATGCGCACGTCGTCGCGATCGCGAGCGATGTACCCATGGCGACCGCGCTTCCGCAATATCGGCTCGACGATGTCGAAGGCATCGCCGATGCGATCACGAATGCGGTCAATGCGGCCGTCAACGCGGCAGAGTCAACTTGGCAGTCGGGGCGGACGTAGAATCGCGCGCTTTGACGGTATCTCGTGGAGTAGCAGGATGAGCATCAAATCCGACAAGTGGATCCGCCGCATGGTCGAGTCGACCGGCATGATCGAGCCGTTCGAGCCGCAGCAGGTGCGCGTTGCGGCCGATGCGACCGGGCAGACGCGAAAGATCGTGAGCTACGGCACATCGAGCTACGGCTACGACATCCGCTGCGCCGACGACTTCAAGATCTTCACCAACATCAACAGCACCATCGTCGATCCCAAGGCGTTCGACGAGAAGAGCTTCGTGGATTTCAAGGGCGACGTGTGCATCATCCCGCCCAACTCGTTCGCGCTCGCTCGCACTGTCGAATTCTTCCGCATCCCGCGCAATGTGCTGACGATCTGCCTGGGCAAGAGTACCTACGCGCGCTGCGGCATCATCGTCAACGTCACGCCGCTCGAACCCGAGTGGGAAGGCTACGTGACGCTCGAGTTCTCCAACACCACGCCGCTGCCCGCGAAGATCTATGCGAACGAAGGCGTCGCGCAGGTGGTGTTCTTCGAAAGCGATGAAGTGTGCGAGACGAGCTACAAGGACAAGGGCGGAAAGTATCAAGGCCAGCAGGGCGTGACGCTGCCCAAGACGTAAGAAGCGCCGGCCACTAATGCTTCATCGAGCGGCTCACGACTTCACCGCCGCGATGGTGTTGCCCACAATGCGCACGCGCGCGCCGCTCCGCCAGCGGGGGGACTTGGTGATCACGCGCGTCGTCCCGTCGTCCATGCGCACCGTGATCCGATAGAGCTTCGCTGCGCGATCGCTTTCGTGTCCGAACAATCGTCCGAAAAAGCCGGTCACCGTGGCGCCGACGCCGGACCCTTCGGCCTTGCGGTCCACCTCGCGCACGCTGAGCACGTGTCCGCACGTGGCGCCGGTGCATCCGTTCGATGCGACGCGGGCCGGCGCACGCTCCGGCAGAGGCGCGGGCGCGACGACATCGATCGCGACGCGTCGTGGTTCGCTGCGCACGCCGTCGCTACTCACGAGCGTGAACGCGATCGTGCTTTGCGAGGGCGTTGCGATCGCGTCGAATGGATAGGTCACTGCTCCGGCCTTCGGCACGGTCAGTTCGGTGGTCGGCGTCGTCGCGATTCCCGGCTGCCAGGCCGTCGTGCTGGCGATGACCTTGCGCTCGATCTTCGCGACCTTGCCCGATCCTTGCCCGTAAGCGATGGTCAATGAGAAGGGTTGGCCGACGACGATGTCGTGCGGGATGTCGATGGCGGTGATGACGGGGGGTTGGGCGGGACCGGCCGCGATTTCGAACGTCTTCTCGAAGGGCGCGCTGCGCTTGCCGTCGGTACTCAGCAGGACGTACTCGAAGGTTGCCGTCGAGGGTACGGTCGTGCGTAAACCGATCTGGCCGGCGCCCGTGAGTCCGGCCGCGGCTGCTTCGGGCGACACCTTGATGGTCGATGGTTGGCCTTCCGACGGGCCGTCGCCATGCACGAGTCGCACCTGGACGCTTTCCACGTTGACCCTGCGCGCATTGAACGACAGCAGGACGTCGCGCTTCTTGCCGTCGCCGATCAACGGCTCGCTGCTGGTGACTTGCGTGATTTCGAGCGCGTCGTAAAAAGACGCGAACCAGATCGCGATCACCGCAACCACCGTGGCGACCACGGTGACCCAGAGATTGAACGCACCGGAGCGCCACCCTCCGGTGGTGGGCGTCGACAGCAGCGTGCCGAGTTCGTCGGATTCCCGAGTATCGCTTTCACCGTTTTCTGCGTCGACAGCGGCCGGGGCCTCGCCACCCGCCCTGGCGGCCGATGCGAAGCCGCCATCCGTGTACAGGGTCTCAGGCAGAGGGCCGGTGGTGAACACCGCAAGCCCGAGTCCGCGCGCCCAGGTGCGCACGGCCCAGTTCGCCGCTCCAAGCGTGAGGCGCTTGTGGCGCGAGAGCCGCTGCGCGAGCAGCGGTAGGAGGCGCTGCAAGTTCTCATCGGTGTGCACGCTCAGCAGATCCTGCGGCACCTGCTTGTCGAGCGCATGCACGAGCACCGAGATTTCGCGCTCCGCATCGGGGAACTGGTCTCTAAGGCTCCTCTCGAGGCGGCCCGACTCGAACAACAGTGCCGGCCCGTAGAGATCGATCAACGACTGCAAGGCAGCTTCGATCTTGCTGTCGGTCTCGTGCACCGGGTTCACCGCCATATCGATCCTGTTCGCTCGACGCGTACTCGATCACGTGCCCCCGCAGCTTATTGGCTGTGCGGATGAATCGCAAGGTCGTGGCGCAGATGGCCGTGCTTACGCGAATCACGCATCGTCAACGCTGCAATCAACGCGATGGTGCACATGCCGGCAACGTACCAGTAGAACCATTCCTCGCGACCGGCCTGCTTGAACCACAGCGCGACGTACTCCGCGCTGCCGCCGAAGATCGCATTCGCGATGCCGTAGGTGAAACCCACGCCCAGTGCGCGCACCTCGGTCGGGAAGAGCTCGGCCTTCACGAGGCCGCTGATCGAGGTGTAGAAGCTCACGACCGTGAGGCCGCCGATGATCAGCAGGAACGCCGTGAGCGGGCTGCCCACATGCGACAGCGCATTCATCAGCGGCACCACCACCAGGGTCGAAAGCACGCCGAAGGCAATCATCGAATTTTTTCGGCCGATGCGATCGGACAGCGCGCCGAACACCGGCTGCAGGATAATGTACACGAACAGCACCGCAGTCATGGTGGTGGTGGCGGTCTTGGCGCCCATGCCCGCGGTGTTGACCAGATACTTCTGCATGTAGGTGGTGAAGGTATAGAAGATCAGCGATCCGCCCGCGGTGAAGCCGAGCACCGTGAGCACCGCGCGCTTGTGCTTTGCGAGACCCGCGAAGGTGCCTGCATCGCTGGCCGCGCGTTGCTCCGCGGTAGTGGTCTCGTGCAGCGCGCGACGCAGGAACAATGCGACGATCGCGGCGGCCGCCCCAATGAAGAACGGCACGCGCCATCCCCACGCGCGCTGCGGTGTTAAGCAACTGCGAGGTGCGATCGCCCGACGGAAAGAACGAGGACGCGAAATAGAGTGCCGTGAACGAGTAGACGTAGAAGTCGTACCACTCGACCAGGTTGCCCGACGAGCCACCGACGATGGCCCAGATGCGGCGGCGGTTGTCGGCGCGCTCGTCGCTTGGTGAGGTGCTTCCCGCATCGATGACAGGGCTTGCTGCGGTGCTGGCCATATCTTATCCGGGGCTCAGATGCCGCTGCCGCGGGGCGTCAACAACCATCGTGCGCACATTCTTACGGTCGCGGCGTCAGTGCGCAACGCATTGTTTCCTGAGTACAACGGGATAGTCGCGGAATGGTCGCGGGCCTACCGCGGGCCCGATTTCATCGACACGAAGCGGCCGCCGACCATCTGCACCCAGGTACCCGTCGACCAGTACTCGGTCACCGTGGCCTTGTGGATCGTGCGGTCGTCCATGCGGACGATGACCTCGTACGTCCGCGGGGTTCGATCAGAGGACCGTCCGATCGGGCCGGCATCGAACTCGCGGATCGCGACCACCGTGCCACATGTGGTGCGCGTGCAATTGCTCGTCGCAACCGCGGGCGC
Organism: Burkholderiales bacterium; assembly: GCA_038318315.1. Lineage (GTDB taxonomy): Bacteria > Pseudomonadota > Gammaproteobacteria > Burkholderiales > Burkholderiaceae_D > CAHJXF01. The sequence goes on from JBBQCA010000150.1 coordinate 4,467, forward strand.
TGCGGCGACGGCGAGGATCGCGCGCTTCGGTGCGCTGCGTGCGCCGTTGCGATCGATGGCCGTGAATTCGATAGTTGCGTACGAAGGTGCGTCGATCGCCTTGAACGGGATCAGGTACGCGCCACTCCTCGATCGGCGCAATCCAGTGCTCGGGGTCACCGTGCCCGTGCGAGGCCGGACCGCGCTGCCGTCGATGACCTTGCGTTCGACCGATGCGATGTCACTGGTGCCCTTGTCGACGCGAATCGCCACTGTGAACGGCGCTCCCACGATCACGCGGGGGACGTCAACGTGCGTGATCGTTGGTCGCTGCGCATCCGACGACGCCGACGATGGCCGGGACGACGCAGGCGCTCGCGGTTCAGCTTCCCTGACAACCGCTGCCGGAGGCGCGGTCGGCGCAGTCTCGACGGGGACCGCCTGGTTGCCGCCGGCGGTAGATTGGGCCGGCGCGGGTGCGGGTGCGTTCGAGATCGACTGCTCGCGCGCGGGAGGAATCGCAGGCGCCGCAGGCGCCGGTTGCGTCTCGCGCGGGGTCGCATCGGCAACCGACGTATCGCGCTGCGTCGGCGGTTGCAGGGGCGGCTGCGTCGATGGCTGCGCGCGCGTCTGCACCGAGGTCGTTCCGCTCGAGAGCCAGCGCGTGCCATCCACGCCGAAGAAGATCGCCAGGGCGATCACGGCCAGCGCCGCAGCGATCACGAGAGTTCGTCGGCCGGTCGGTGCGCGAGGCGTGCGAGGTGGCTCCGGCGGCAGAGGGCCGTCCGATTCGACCGCATCGGCAGCCATACCGCTGGCAGTTGCGTTCTCGGCGACGGTTGAATAGGCGGTCCACGCGGGCGCGGCGGCCGGCACGACGATGGGAGGCGCACCGACTGCGGGTTCGACGATGGGATCGACCGCGTCGGCTTTCGGTTGCACATCGGGCGTATCGATCGAACCGGCTTCGGGGGAAGGACCAGCCGGTTCGGCGATCGTCGAAGACGCATCCGCTGCGATCGGCGCCTTGATCGGCGGCGTCGCCACAACCTCGGGGACGCTCCCGGCCTGCACCGTGCTTTCGCTCGCGATCTGCTCCGAAACGGCGTCAGGGGTTTGCGCTTCGGTACCACGGTCGGGTCGGTCCGTGCCGACCGCGGGAGGCGGCTTCCTGGACAACGGCGTGACGACGGCCGCGAATTCGCGCGCCATCGATGGCTCCTGCGGGCTCGTCGGCTTCGCGAGACTCTCCGTCGGGAGCGCGAGCGCGTGGGCCCACGCGCGGACCGCCCACGATGCCGTCGCCGCGTCGAGCGACCCGTGATCCTCGACGCGCTGCACCAGTTGCTGCAACAGTCCTTGCAACCTCTCGTCGTCGTGCGCCTTGCGCAGTCTCTGGGGGACATCCGCAGCGAGCGCACTCAAGACCGCGTCGATCTGCCGCTGTGCGCCGGGGCAGGCCTGCGCGAGCCGCAGCTTGATCTGGTCGGGGACCTGCAGGATCGCGAGCCCGTACACATCCACGAGCGAGGCGAGCTCCGCTTCGACCGAAGCGTCGGGTGATGCCGAGGGTCCGTGACCCGTTGCGTTGCGGACGATATCCATGAGCCTTTCCGGTTGCGATCCGAACGAAGCTGACGCCCATCGGAAAGTGCGATGGTATGGCGGCAGTCGGCCGCCGCGCAAACGAGGGTGCCCGCGCCTGCGCCAATGTCGTCGCGATCGCCGTGCCGGCGCATGGCGACGCATCGTGTTGCGGCCGGGCGATACCAGTTAGAATCCGCGCGCCATCACGAGGACGCGTCCCATGAAATTTCGTTTCCCGATCGTCATCATCGACGAGGACTACCGCTCCGAGAACACGTCGGGTCTGGGCATACGCGCGCTCGCCGCGGCGATCGAGACCGAGGGCATGGAAGTGCTCGGCACGACCAGCTACGGCGACCTCTCGCAGTTCGCGCAGCAGCAGTCGCGCGCGTCTGCCTTCATTCTCTCGATCGACGACGAGGAGTTCACGCCCGGCCCCGAGCTCGATCCCGCAATCATCAACCTGCGGGCCTTCATCGAAGAGATCCGCAAGAAGAATGCGGACATCCCGATCTACATCTATGGCGAGACGCGTACCTCGCGGCACATTCCCAACGACATCCTGCGCGAGCTGCACGGCTTCATCCACATGTTCGAGGACACGCCCGAGTTCGTGGCGCGCCACATCATCCGCGAGGCCAAGGCCTACCTCGACGGACTCGCGCCGCCGTTCTTTCGCGCGCTGGTGCACTACGCGCAGGACGGTTCCTACTCGTGGCATTGCCCCGGGCACTCGGGCGGCGTGGCCTTCCTGAAGAGTCCGGTGGGACAGATGTTCCACCAGTTCTTCGGCGAGAACATGCTGCGCGCGGACGTATGCAACGCAGTCGAGGAGCTCGGGCAACTGCTCGACCACACCGGCCCGGTCGCGGCCTCCGAGCGCAATGCCGCGCGCATCTTCCATGCGGACCATTGCTACTTCGTCACCAACGGCACATCGACTTCCAACAAGATCGTGTGGCACGCGAGCGTGGCGCCCGACGATATCGTGGTGGTCGACCGCAACTGCCACAAGTCGGTCCTGCATGCGATCACGATGACGGGCGCGATTCCCGTGTTCCTCACGCCCAGGCGCAATCACCTGGGCATCATCGGGCCCATCCCCAAAGACGAGTTCACGCCCGAGAGCATCGCGCGCAAGATCGAAGCCAACCCATTCGCGCGCAATGCCAAGAACAAGAAGCCGCGCATCCTGACGATCACGCAATCGACCTACGACGGCGTGCTCTACAACGTCGAGACCTTGAAGCAGATGCTCGACGGCAAGATCAACAACCTGCACTTCGACGAAGCGTGGTGCCCGCATGCGTCGTTTCACGACTTCTATCGCAACATGCATGCGATCGGCCACGATCGGCCGCGGCCCAAGACGTCGATGATCTATGCGACGCAATCGACCCACAAGATGCTGGCCGGGCTCTCGCAGGCTTCGCAGATCCTGGTACGCGAGTCCGAGACCGTGAAGCTCGACCCGACCATCTTCAACGAAGCCTTCCTGATGCACACGTCGACCAGCCCGCAGTACGCGATCATCGCGTCGTGCGACATCGCGGCGGCGATGATGGAGCCGCCGGGCGGTACGGCTCTCGTGGAAGAGAGCATCCTCGAAGCGCTCGACTTCCGCCGCGCGATGCGCAAGATCGACGGCGAGTTCGGCGCCGACTGGTGGTTCAAGGTGTGGGGTCCGGAGAAGCTGGTCGAGGACGGCATCGGCACGCAGGCCGACTGGGTGTTGAAGTCCAACGACAAGTGGCACGGTTTCGGCCATCTCGCGGGCGGCTTCAACATGCTCGACCCGATCAAGTCGACGGTCGTCACGCCGGGGCTCGATGTGTCGGGCAAGTTCGCCAAGACCGGGATTCCCGCATCGATCGTGACGCGTTATCTCGCCGAGCACGGCGTGATCGTCGAGAAGACAGGGCTCTATTCGTTCTTCATCATGTTCACGATCGGCATCACCAAGGGACGTTGGAACACGCTCTTGACCGCGCTCCAGCAGTTCAAGGACGACTACGACAAGAACCAGCCGCTGTGGCGCATCCTGCCCGAGTTCGCGCAGGCCTTTCCGGTCTATGAGCGCATCGGCCTGCGCGCCCTGAGCGGGCAGATCCACGACATGTACAAGCAGCACGACGTGGCGCGCG
>JBBQCA010000151.1:0-8160 GCA_038318315.1 Burkholderiales bacterium
GTACGTGAAGGACGAACTCGGCGACGACACCGAAGTCTCGACCTACTACATCGCTGCCAATCGCGGCAAGCAGTCGATCGCGATCGATCTCGCGAGCGCCGAGGGCGCGCGAGTCGATGGATGGTCGGCTTCCATTCTTGCCTTCACAAGGAGATGTCGGAGCGAGGGGGCTGACTATAATCCGCCTCCTGCCGATTCCACTCCGAATCTCTTTTTACCGACCAAGGAACACCCTGATGCCTACGGGTCGCACTCGCATTTCCCTGCGCTCTTCCCTTCTCGTCGTCACCGCGTTCGCATGCGCGACGAGCCTGCCACTTGCGGCCTATGCCGCTACCGAAGTGCGCGTGTGGCACGCGATGACCGGCGTGCCCGCCGAGACCTTCACGGCGATCGTCGAACGCTTCAACGCCGAACAGAAGAACTATCACGTCGAGCTCGAATTCAAGGGTAGCGACAAGACGACGACGGCCGCGGGAATCTCCGCGCTGAAGTCGAAGGACGGGCCCGACTTGCTGCAAGTCACCGACGTGCAAAGCGGGGAGTTGCTGGCGGTGAAGAACAGCACCCGACCTCTCTACGAAATCCTGCGGCTGGCGAAGTCGAAGGACTTCGATTTCTTCATTCCCGCGGCCGTGACCTTCATGAAGGACGAGCGCAATCGCCTGCGCGCGTTTCCGCTCGAAGCGTCGGTGCCGGTGCTGCTCTACAACAAGACGGTCTTCGCGAAATACGGCGTACCCACCGACCAGCCGCCTCTTACCTGGCGCGACCTGCAGAAACAGTTGATCGCGATCCAGGACCTGGGCCGCGGCATGAAGTGCAGCTACACGTCGAGCGACCAGGCGTGGATCCACGTCGAGAACATCGGCGCGCTGCACGGCGAAGCGATCGCGACGAAGAACCACGGGCTCGACGGGCCCAACGCCACGCTTTCCTTCAATGACCTGCTGCACGTGCGTCACATCGCGATGATGATGAGCTGGGTCAAGAGCGATCTCTATGTGCCGCAGGGTCACGGAGAGGAAGGCGACGCGCGCTTCGCATCGGGGGAGTGCGGCGTTCTCACCACCGCGAGCGGATCGCTCGGCGACATCCGCAAGACCGCGGACTTCGAGATCGGCGTGGCGCCGCTGCCGTTCTACGACGAGGCCGCGCGCCAGCCGGTCAACACATTGGTGGGCGGCTCCGCGCTGTGGGCGATCGAAGGACGTTCGCACGATACCTACAACGGCATCGCGGCCTTCCTCGCGTATCTGGTCACGCCGGTGGTGGCTGCCGAATGGCATCAGAAGACCGGCAGCCTGCCGTGGACCCACGCGGCGTACGTCGCGTCGGAACGCACCGGCTTCTACGACAAGCTGCCCGGTCTCGCGGGCGTGATGAAGGCTGCCGCAACGTCGCAAGGTGCGGCCACGCGCGGCATCCGGCTGCCGAACTACGACAAGGTGCGCGACGTGATGGATGCGCAGCTCGACGCCGTGTGGGCCGGGCAGAAGCCGCCCAAGCAGGGGCTCGACGACGCGGTGCGCCTGGGCGATGTTGCGATGAAGGGATCGGCGGCGACGGCAGCTTCGTCGAAGGAGACGAGGAAGCCGGTCGCCAGGAAGAAGCCGGGCAAGCCCTGATCGCCGTTCGTTTCTTCGACGTCTGGATATGAAACGATTCGTGTGGCCCGGACCGCAGCGACTCGCGCATCGCGGCGGTGGCGCGCTCGCGCCCGAGAACACCATCGCGGCGATTCGCGCAGGTATCGCGCACGGCTATCGAGCGATCGAATTCGACGTGATGCTCACGGTCGACGACGTGCCGGTGCTGATGCACGACCCGGACTTCGGCCGCACCATCGCGGGCAAGGGACGCGTGGCCGAGACCACCTCGTTCGATCTGACGCGCCGCGACGCGGGCTCGTGGTTCGATCCCGAGCGCTACGCGGGCGAGCCGGTGCCGACCTACGAAGAAGTAGTGCGTTTCTGCCGCGCGCATCGCGTGTGGATGAATGTCGAGATCAAGCCCTCGCCCGACACGGACGCGCGCACAGGGGGGATCGTGGGCGAGACCACCGCGCGCCTCTTCGCCGATGAACACGACGCCGGCGCGCTGCCGCTGTTCTCGTCGTTCAGCGTCGAAGCTCTGGAAGCCGTCCGCAGGAGCGCGCCGCGGATCGCGCGCGGCCTGCTGGTCGAAGCACTCGCCGACGGCGACCTCGCGCGGGCGCACGCGCTCGACTGCGTAAGCATGCACGTCGATCATCGCTATCTGGACCACGAGACCGTCGAACGGCTCCACGATGAAGGCTTCGCGATCCTCGCGTACACGGTCAACGATCTGGTACGGCTGAACGTGCTGCTCGAGGTGGGGGTCGATGCGATCTGCACCGATCGCATCGACCTGATCCCGGCGTTTTGACGACATGGCTCCGGCTGACTCGCCCCTGCGTGACGCGCGCGATCGCAGCGACGATGCGCTGCTGGACAAAATCCAGAAAGACTCCTTCCACTTCTTCAGCGAATCGTGCAACACCGCGAACGGATTGATCCGCGATTCGACCCAGCCCGACAGTCCCTGCAGCATCGCCGTGGTCGGCTTCGCGCTGACCGCCTACGGCGTTGCCGTGGACCGGCAATGGATGACGCGTGACGATGCGATCGACCGCACGCTTGCCGCATTGCGTTTCTTCGATGGCGCCGATCAGTCGGGCGCCGTGCGCGGCATTGGCTACCGTGGGTTCTTCTATCACTTCCTGCACGTCGATACCGGCGAGCGGGACTGGAATAGCGAACTGTCCACGATCGATACGGCACTGCTGGTTGCTGGCATGCTGACCGCAGCCCGATACTTCGATCGCGACGACGCGCGCGAACGCGAGATCCGTGACACCGCGAACGCGATCTACGAGCGCGTCGACTGGGCCTGGGCGTGCAACGGCGAGGCTACGCTGTCGATGGGATGGACGCCCGAGCAAGGGTTTCAGGAGTGGCGCTGGAAAGGCTACAACGAGGCGCTGCTGCTGTATGCGCTTGCACTCGCGTCGCCCACGCATCCGGTGACGCAAGAAGCCTATGCGCAATGGCTGTCGAGCTATCGATGGAGAAGCGCGTACGGATATTCGTATGTCTATGCCGGCCCGCTGTTCATTCACCAGTTCTCGCATATCTGGATCGACTTTCGCGACATCCGCGACGCCTATATGGAGCGCCGCGGGATCGACTATTTCGAGAACAGCCGGCGCGCGAGCTATGTCCACGCTCGATATGCGGAAGAGAATCCGCGGCACTTCACCGACTATCACGGTCGCTGCTGGGGTTTGACCGCGTGCGACGGCCCCGGTCCGTTGACGCTCGAGCTCGACGGTCGCGAGCGCACGTTCTTCGGCTACCGTGCGCGCGGCGCGCCCGACGGCCCGGACGACGGAACGGTGGCGCCGTGGGCCTCCATCGCATCGCTGCCGTTCGCACCCGAACTCGTGATGCCGACGATCCGTTATCTGGCCGAAGAATCTTACGACGAGGCGAGCGGCTACGGCTTCACGTGTTCGTTCAACCCGACATTGCATCGGACCGCGGACGATCGCGGTTGGACGTCGCCCTGGCACTTCGGATTGAACCAGGGCCCGATCGTGCTGATGATCGAGAACTATCGCAGCGACTTTGTCTGGAGGCTGATGCGCGGCTGCCCGGCCATCGTGGCGGGCCTGCGGCGAGCGGGATTCTCGGGCGGTTGGCTTTCGAAGCAAGAGCCGCAGGAAAGATCTCGATCGACGACGACGCCGGAGACGCCGCGCAAGGCGGGCGAATGAGCGCTGCGCTCAACTGTGACCTGTCCGCGCCCGCGAGCCCACTGCCGCACGTCCGGGAGCACACCGTCGGCAGCACCCGCGCGATGATGGCGTTGTGCGGGCATCGTGGTAAAATTTCAACTAGTTCAACCAGTTTGAAAACATTTTGAGAGTTCGCACAATGGAAACAGTCGGCGCTTTCGATGCCAAGACGCATTTGTCCGAACTGCTGCAGCGGGTCGAAGCCGGCTGCGAAATCACGATCACGCGCCACGGCAAGCCGGTGGCGCGCCTCGTTCCGATTTCCGATGCCGTCAACGACGCGCAGAAAAAACGCGACCGCGCGGTCGATGGGTTGCTGAAGTTGCGCAAGAAGTATTCGCTCGGCAAGTTGAAAGCGAAGGACTTGATCGACCAGGGCAGGAAATATTGATGCGCTTCGTGCTCGATGCGTCCGTCGCCCTTACGTTCGTGTTGAGGGACGAAAACGATAACGAGGCAGCGCGTTTGCTCTCGTCCCTCCGTCGCGCGACGATCATTGCGCCCGTGATCTGGCGCGCTGAAGTGTTGAACGGGCTCCTTAATGCGCAGCGCCGCAAGCGGATCGATGCCGCGGGAATTCAGCAAGGGATCGCGCTGATCGACGGACTCGACGTCGAGATCGATCTCCAGACGATCGACCTGTCCGCGATCCACCAGTTGGCCACGCGCCATCGGCTCACGGTTTACGATGCGCTTTATCTCGACTTGGCCGCACGCGAGGGCGTCGGCCTGGCCACCCACGATGACGATCTGAAACGCGCAGCGAAGGCTGCGAACATCACGATCGTCTAGCCAGGAAAAACGCTAGTGAAGTCCGCCGAAATTCGTGACAAGTTCCTCAAGTTCTTCGAAGCCGAAGGGCACGCCATCGTGCGCTCGTCGTCGCTGGTGCCGGGCAACGACCCGACCTTGCTGTTCACCAACGCGGGGATGAACCAGTTCAAGGACGTCTTCACCGGCGTCGAGCAGCGGCCCTATCTGCGCGCCACCACGTCGCAGAAATGCGTGCGCGCGGGCGGCAAGCACAACGATCTGGAGAACGTCGGCTACACCGCGCGGCATCACACCTTCTTCGAGATGCTGGGCAACTTCAGCTTCGGCGATTACTTCAAGCGCGACGCGATCGGCTACGCGTGGAAGCTGATCACCGAGGTCTACGGGCTGCCCAAGGACAAGCTCTGGACCACCGTCTACATCGACGACGACGAGGCCTTCGATCTCTGGACCAAGGAGATCGGCGTGCCCGCTGAGCGCTGCATCCGCATCGGTGACAAGCCCGGCGGCAAGGCCTTCGAGAGCGACAACTTCTGGACCATGGGCGACACCGGGCCGTGCGGTCCGTGCAGCGAAATCTTCTTCGATCATGGACCCGACGTGTGGGGCGGGCCGCCCGGCTCGCCCGACGCGGACGGCGACCGTTACATCGAGATCTGGAATCTCGTCTTCATGCAGTTCAATCGCGACGAGGCGGGCACGCTGCACAAACTGCCCAAGCCCTCGGTCGATACCGGCATGGGGCTCGAGCGTTTGTCGGCGGTGCTGCAGCACGTGCACAGCAATTACCAGATCGATCTCTTTCAACAATTGATCGCGGCAGCCGCGCGCGAAACCAACACCAAGGACCTCGCCGACAATTCGTTGAAGGTCATTGCCGATCACATCCGCGCGTGTTCGTTCCTGATCGCCGACGGCGTGATCCCGAGCAACGAGGGTCGCGGCTACGTGCTTCGACGCATCGTGCGTCGCGCGCTCCGGCATGGCTACAAGCTCGGACAGACGCGGCCCTTCTTCCACGAGCTGGTCGCCGATCTCGCGCGTGAGATGGGCGGGGCCTATCCGGAACTGATCGAGCAGCGCGAGCGCATCTCCAGCGTGCTGAAGCAGGAAGAGGAACGCTTCGGCGAGACGCTCGAGAACGGCATGAAGATCCTCGATGCCGAGCTCGCGCATGTGGCCAAGGGCGGCTCGCTCGATGGCAAGGTCGCATTCACCCTCTACGATACTTACGGCTTCCCGGTCGATCTCACCGCCGACATCTGCCGCGAGCGCGAGGTCGCCGTCGACATGGCGGGCTTCGATGCGGCGATGGACCAGCAGCGCGCGCAGGCGCGCGCCGCGGGCAAGTTCAAGGCGGCCGGCAACGTCGAATACTCGGGCGCGAAGACCGAGTTCACCGGCTACGAACAATTGCACGAGCATGCGGGCGTCACGACCATCTACGTCGCGGGCACATCGGTCGATCGCGTCGGGCCCGATCAGGACGCGGTGATCGTGCTGGACCGCACGCCGTTCTATGCCGAGTCGGGCGGACAGGTCGGCGATGCCGGTCGGTTGTCGAACGCGAGCGCGCAATTCGACGTGGGCGACACGCAGAAGATCCAGCCCGAAGTGTTCGGCCATCACGGTCGTGTTTCGCGCGGGGAACTCAAGGTCGGCGACCAGGTCGAGGCCGCGGTCGATGCCGAGCGTCGCGCGGCGACGGTTCGCAATCACTCGGCCACGCACCTGATGCACAAGGCCTTGCGCGAAGTGCTCGGCACGCATGTCCATCAACGCGGCTCGCTGGTCGATGCGGAGAAGACGCGCTTCGACTTCTCGCACAACGCGCCGATCACGCCCGACCAGATCCGTCGCGTCGAGACCATCGTCAACAAGGAAGTGCTGGCCAACGCCGAGACGCGCATCAACGTGCTGCCGTTCGACGAGGCGGTGAAGAAGGGCGCGATGGCGCTCTTCGGCGAGAAGTACGGCGACGTCGTGCGCTCGCTCGAGATCGGCACCTCGCACGAGCTGTGCGGCGGCACGCACGTGGCGCGCACCGGCGACATCGGCCTCTTCAAGATCGTGTCCGAAGGCGGCGTCGCGGCCGGCGTGCGGCGCATCGAAGCGGTCACCGGCGAGAACGCATTGGCGGTCGTGCAGGCGCTCGATGCGCGCGTGCACGAGGCTGCGTCCGCATTGAAGGCGCAGCCCGAAGAGGTCACGCAGCGCATCGCTCAGATTCTCGAGAACGTGAAGTCGCTCGAACGCGAGCTCGCGCGGATGAAGTCCAGGCTGGCGTCGTCGCAGGGCGACGATCTGGTCTCGCAGGCGGTCGCCGTGTCGGACGCGAGCGGCAACGGATTGCGCGTGCTCGCAACCCAGCTCGACGGCGCGGACGTGAAGGCGCTGCGCGAGACGATGGATCAATTGAAGGCAAAGTTGAAGAGCGCGGTGATCGTGCTGTCCGCGGTCGATGGGGGCAAGGTCACGTTGATCGCCGGTGTGACGGCAGATCTCGTTTCGCAGGTCAAGGCAGGCGAGCTCGTCAACTTCGTCGCGCAGCAGGTGGGCGGCAAGGGCGGCGGCAAGGCCGACACCGCGCAGGCCGGTGGCACCGAGCCCGCCAAGCTCGGCGCCGCGCTGGCGTCGGTGCGTGCCTATGTCGAGGACCGTGTGAAGAGCGAGCGCGTGATGCGGGAGCGCGCGTGATGCGCCGGCTGTCGCGCGAAATGCTTGCCGCTTGCGGCGTCGCGATGATCGCGAACGTGCCCGTTGCGAGCGCATCGGCCGCGCCCGACCCATCGACGCCGATCGAAGCGACGACTGCAGAAGGCGAGCGCGTGCGCCTCCATCCGAACGGTCGTTGGGAGTATGTCGACGCCAGGAAGGCCGAGGCGCAGCGACCCGTCGTCGATGCCTATGAGAAAGAGAAGTCGCTCGAACAGGGCGGCATCCTGGGCATCGGCCGCAAGATCAAGCCGGGCGACCCTGACTACAACCGTGGTTCGCTGGGCGGCAAGTCGAGGTGAATGGATGAACGAGCCGATCGACAGCCTTGACCAGCAGCAACGCGCGGCGCGCACCCGGGTGCAGCCCGAACACTTGCGCATCCGGCACGCCGAGCCCGCGGACTACGAAGGCGTGAGCGCCACGATGGCGACCCCAAAAGCCTACGCGGGCACGCTGCAACTGCCGATGGCATCGATGGAGTTGCGGCGCGAGCGCTTGGCCAAGCCCGATCCCGATGGCGCGTTCCTGATCGCCGAAGTCCGCGACCCCGAAGCGCATGGCAGCACGTTCGAGATCGTCGGCAACCTCGGGCTCGATCCTGTGCGGTCCCTGCGTCGCCGTCACGTGATGGCGCTGGGCATGGCGGTGCGCGACGACTGGCAGGGTCGCGGCATCGGATCGGCGTTGATGGCCGCCGCGATCGATCGCGCCGACAACTGGATGAACGTGCTGCGCATCGAGCTCACGGTCTTCGTCGACAACCATCGTGCGTTCGCTCTGTATCAGCGCTTCGGCTTCGAGGTCGAGGGTCGTCTGCGGGCCTTCGCGCTGCGCAACGGCGCCTACGT
>JBBQCA010000152.1:0-8082 GCA_038318315.1 Burkholderiales bacterium
GCGCCGAACAACAGATGAAGCCGCCTGCGGATATGCGCGAGCAGATGAAGACGAGGCACGAGCGCATGACGGCCATGCTCGACGATCCGAACTTCGACCCGCGCAAGCTCGCAGGCGAAATGGACAGCATGCAGAGCGAGCGCTTGGCCAGAAGCAAGAGCGTGCGCGAAGCCTGGTTCGCGGTGTACGACAAGCTCAATCCGGCGCAGCGTGGACAGGTGCGTGAGTTCCTTCGCTCGCACATGTCGAGAGGAGAGCGCATGCATGGACGCATGAGCTGGATGCATCGCGGCATGGAAGGCCGTCAGGAAGGCAATGCGCCGGGCGCGCCGGCCCCGCGCTGATCGAAGAGTGCGGGCAAATGATGAGGGAAGAGGGACGCGCGGATGCGTGCATTGGCCGCGCCCCTCTTCAACCGCGGCTGATCGCTACAGCCATTCGAGCAACGAGAGTCCGAAGCCGATCGAGCTCTGTCTGTGGTTGTAGTCGATCAGGCTCTCGCCGTAGCCGCTGAAAAGCTGGACGTGTCCCTTCAGGTAGCCCTGGATCGGGAACGCCCAATCGACCGCGATCGATCCGCGTGATCGATCGCCTCCGCGCAAGGTATGACGCAGGGTGACCGCGATTTGCTGATTGTTCAGCTTCCTGATCACGACCAATTCGCCGCGGCCGATATAGTCGAGGATGTCGGAGTTGTCGTCCTTCTCGGCCTTCTCGCGCACGCGCAACCACGGCCGCACGAGATAGGTCCAGTCGCCCGAGTCCAGGCCGATCGTCCCGATCACGCGATTCCAGCTACGCGATTGCGGAAGGTCGCGTCCATTCGATTGGTGAGTGAGCGACAGTCCCGCCAATCGCCCGTTGATGCCGAACAGCGAATAATGCGTCGGCGCGGTGTACATCAACTCCGGTTCGTAAGTGGTCTCGCGAAAAGGGCGCGAGGTTTCGTGGTTGTAGACCTGCCACCGTGAGCTTTGCGTGTACCCGAACCAGAGACTGCCGCCATCTACGACCAGGTTGTCGAGCACCTTCGACTTGAGGCTGAGCTGGTACTTGGCTTCGAGGTTGTCGATGGGGCCGCGCAGCGTCGCGTTGTTGGCCGGGTTGGGGCTGGTCGGGTTGCTGTTGGGACTGGTCGAGTAGAAGGCCGGCAGTATGTAGACTGGCTTGTACGGACGCAGCGAAAATAACGCGGGCTTGGGACCGTCGTCGAGATCCCAGCGCTCTGCGAGTGTCGATGCGCGCGTGCCGAAGGCGGTCGTGTCGCGCTCCTGGCCGGCGACCAGTCCGATGCCCGACACGTCGTTCTTCACGTCCTTGACGACCGATGGCATCTGCTTGTCGGCGGCTGTGACGGTGCGTCCACTTACGCTGTCGTAGCACGCAAGTCGCTTGGCATCGTCCTCGAGCGGCTTGCATTCTTCGAGGACGAGGGCATGTGCGGACCCTGACCAGCTGGCCGAGGTGACCACTGCAACGGCTACCGCCCGGAGGTCGAGGCGAAACCGCTGCTGCGTGGGAAGACGTGGACGACGATGCATCGAAACTCCTGAGTTGCCTGTATGGGTGTGTTGAATTGAGCGAAACTTCGAAGCCCCTTGCGCCGGACGTGCGTTGGCCGATCGTGGTCCGCCGCCTCGGCATGCGGCCCTATCCATCGACTCGCGCAGCGATGGTGGAGTTCACTCATGCGCGCGACGCCTCGACTTCCGACGAGATATGGCTGCTGGAACACGAGCCTGTCTATACGCTCGGGCAAGCGGGACGCATCGTACATCTGCACGGCGAGGTCGATATACCGGTCGTCCACACCGAACGCGGCGGGCAGATCACGTATCACGGGCCGGGACAGTTGATTGCCTATGTGCTGATCGATCTGCGCCGGCGCGGCATCAAGGTCCGCGAGTTCGTCACGCTCCTCGAGCAGAGCGTGATCGGCGTGCTCGCCGGCTATAATCTCTCGGGTCGCGTGAAGCCCGGGGCGCCGGGTGTTTACGTGATGCACGAGGGTGAGTTGCACAAGGTCGCGGCGCTCGGATTGAAGATCGTCAACGGCTGCAGCTTCCACGGCTTGAGTCTGAATGTCGCGATGGATCTGGCGCCCTATGGCCGCATCGACGCGTGCGGTTTTCCCGGCTTGAAAAGCATCGACATGGCGACGCTCGGCGCATTTTCGTCCACCGCCGCATCGGTCGAGTCGGTCGGCGATCGCGTTGCGGCCGCATTGATCGCCGCGCTTAGTGCCCTTCGGGTTACCGATCGGGAAGCGGCATCCCGCTAGAAAGCATCCATGGACAGTTACGACCCGACCGTCAAGCAGAAAGCGCGCGAGAAGACCCAGCGCGCGTACGGCCGCATCCCGATCGTGGTGGAGCCGATGGAGCGGTTGAAGAAGCCGGAATGGATACGCGTGCGCGCAGGCGGCGCGGCGTCGACGCGGCGCTACAACGAGATCAAGCAGATCCTGCGCGAGCACCAGTTGCATACGGTATGCGAGGAGGCGAGCTGCCCCAACATCGGCGAGTGCTTCGGCAAGGGCACAGCGACCTTCATGATCATGGGAGACAAGTGCACGCGCCGTTGCCCGTTCTGCGACGTGGGCCACGGCCGTCCCGACCCGCTCGATCCGAACGAGCCCGAGAATCTCGCGAAGACCATCGCGGCCCTGCGCCTGTCCTATGTCGTGATCACGAGCGTCGATCGCGATGACTTGCGTGACGGCGGGGCGCAGCACTTCGTCGATTGCATACGCAAGACGCGCGAGCTGTCGCCGACGACCAAGATCGAGATCCTCACGCCCGATTTTCGCGGGCGCATGGATCGCGCGCTCGAGATCCTCACGGCCGCGCCGCCCGACGTGATGAACCACAATCTAGAGACCGTGCCGCGGCTGTATCGCGAGGCGCGTCCAGGGTCGGACTATGCGTGGTCGCTCAATCTCCTGAAGCGCTTCAAGGCCGCGCATCCCGACATCCCGACCAAGAGCGGGATCATGGTCGGCCTGGGCGAGACCGACGACGAGATCCTCACGACCATGCACGACCTGCGCGCCCACGACGTCGACATGCTGACGCTCGGCCAGTATCTGCAGCCATCGGAACACCATCTGCCGGTGCGTCGCTACGTGCATCCAGACAGCTTCGCGCGCTTCGAGCGCGAAGCGAATGCGATGGGCTTCGCGCATGCCGCAGTGGGCGCGATGGTGCGCTCGTCGTATCACGCCGATCAGCAAGCGCACGACGCGGGCGTGGCGGGCGTCGTTTACGCTTGATCGGCGCTTGGGTTGCCCAAACACGAACGATGAATAGATTCGCCTCGCGAAGCACGCTCGCATGGCTTGCCGCCACATGCATCGCCGCATTTACTTATGGCTGTGCGGCGCCCGGGTTAGGCCCGCAGGCAGAACGCGATGCCGGGCCTCTGAGGGTCAAGCTGATCGCATTCAACGATTTCCACGGAAACCTCGAGCCGCCCGATGCCAGCATCCGCGCGCCGGAGGGCGGCCTGACCGGAGACACGACGGGACGCGACGTGGCGGTGCCGGCAGGAGGCGTTGCGCGCTTCGCGACGCTCGTCAAACAGTTGCGCGCGATCAACCCCAACCACGCGGTCGTCTCGTCGGGCGACATGGTGGGCGCCTCGCCGCTGGTGTCCGCACTCTTTCTCGACGAGCCCACGATCGAAGTGATGAACATGATCGGCGTCGATTTCAACAGCGTCGGCAATCACGAATTCGATCGGGGCGTGTCCGAACTCAAGCGCAAGCAGACCGGCGGGTGCGAGCGGTTCGTCGATGCGCTGGAACCTTGTCGCGCGGGTCATCGCTTCGAAGGCGCTAAATTCCAGTACCTGGCTGCCAACGTGATCGACAAGGCGACCGGCCAGCCGATCTTTCCGGCGTACGGCATCAAGAGCTTCGAGGGAATCAGGATCGGTTTCATCGGCCTGACCCTGAAGGGCACCGATCAGATCGTCGATCCGGCGGGCATTCGAAGCGTCGAGTTCAAGGATGAAGCGAGCACCATCAATGTTCGAGCGGCCGAGTTGAGATCGCAGGGAGTCAATGCCATCGTCGTGTTGATTCACGAAGGTGGGCTCACGAAGGGAAGGCTGAACGACGGTACCTGTCCGGGGCTCTCGGGCGACGTCCTGCCGATTCTCGATCGGCTCGACCCTTCGATCGATGTGGTCGCGTCCGCGCATACCCATCAGCCCTACGTGTGTACCTATCGCAGCTTCCTGCTGACGAGCGCGGCATCGTATGGGAGGCTCATCACCGACATCGATCTCGATATCGATCGCAGGACCGGGCGTGTGGTCGGCAAGACCGCGATCAACCGCGTCGTGGCCAGCGAAGGCTACGCCGACGTGCCGGTTCGCGCGGCCTATCCGCTGCTCGACAAGGACGCGATGATCGCAAGTCATGTCGAACGCTATGCGCGAGACGTTGCTCCTTTCGCCAACCGCAAGGTAGGTAGCGCGCAGGCGACTCTGAGCAAGACCGAGGATGTCGCGGGGCAATCCTCGCTTGGCGACATCATCGCCGATGCGAACCTGACTGCGACCCATGGCGCGGGTGCGCGCATCTCATTTCTGAACCCGGGCAGCGTGCGTGCGTCGATCGAATACAGCGGCGACGGCGCGGTGACTTATGGCGCGATATTCCGGGCGCAACCCTTCGGCAACAATCTGGTGACGATGACGCTGACGGGCCGGCAGATCAAGGCGCTGCTGGAACAACAATGGCTTCCCACCCGGCAGCAGGCGCAAATGCTGCAGGTGTCTCGCGGCTTCGGCTACAGCTATGACCTGCGCAGGCCGATGGGCTCTCGGGTGCTTGCCGAAAGCATGCAGATCGACGGCCGGGCGATTGCGCTCGCCGACCCGTATCGCGTCACGGTCAACAGCTTCATGGCGAGCGGCGGGGATGGCTTCACGGTGCTGCTCGAAGGCCGCGACAGGACCACCGGAATCATCGACGTGGACGCGGCGGAGGCGTACTTCAAGGCGTCGTCCCCACTAGCGCCACCGCCGTCGGGACGTGTGACCGTGCTGAAGAATTGAGCCTACAGTTGCGAATCAGGTTTCCGCAGCGGCGGCAGGGCGCTTGAGCGCATTGCGTGCGATCAGCAGTTGACGCTTGACGGCAAAGTCGAAGAGTGCGATCTGACGCTGCACACCTTCTTCGATGGCGCTCGCGATGTCTCCGGGCTTCAACGTGAGATACGCGTCGGCTTCGCCATGCGTTTGTTGAATGTCCATCCCCGCTTTACGCGCGATGCGCATCATCGCGCGATTCTCGCTCAGGCAATGCATGAACAGCATGCCGATCCCGAGGTTGCGCGCGTGTGCGGCAGCGCGCAGGAATAGCGCGGTTCCCAAGCCTTTGCCACGGACTTCGGCGCTTACGGACAGACCGAATTCGGCTGCGCGCTGGACCGGCTCGCCGTCCTCGGCGCGATCGGGAATCGGCGCGAAGTGTCCCGCGGCGGCGAGATCGAGCGTGTCGTTGAAAACGCCGAACAGAGTGTCGGTGGCGAAATTGATCTGGGCCACATATCTCTCGATTGCGGTGTCCGACAGCGGACTGCCGAAGCGCAGATATCGATCCTGCTCGCCCAGAGAAACCAGATGCGCTAGATACAGCGGGCGCTCACTTTCGCCCAGCTCTTTGACGGGTGCGGCTAGCGCTCTCGCAACATCGAGACGCGGTGAGTCGGGCAAGGCGTTTTTCGGTTCGGAGTCCATCCCTCATTATTGATTGCTGCACTGCAAAATTCAAGTCCGATTCCTGATCCGCCTCCGCGAGGAAATTTCGTCGACCGCGTCAGGCCGTTGCCAGCTCCCCGCCTCGTGCGGCGAGCTCAACTTCGAGAGCATCGATGGCGTCCACGATCTTTGTCAGTGCATCGTCGATTTGGGCGCGGGTAATTGTCAGTGCAGGCGCGAAGCGAACCACCGTTCCATGCGTGTCTTTGGACAGCACGCCATGTTCGAGAAGCTTCTCGCAAACCGAGCGGGCCGACACTTTCTCGGGGAAGAATTCAACGCCGATCAGCAGCCCCTTGCCGCGCACGTCGCTGATCAGGGAACTGTCGATTGCCTTGAGGCGCTGCAGCAGATAGTCGCCCATCCGCGCGGCGTTTTCCGACAGGCGTTCGTCGATCAGAAGCTCGAGCGACGCGAGTCCGACGGCAGCGGCGAGGGGATTGCCACCGAACGTGCTGCCGTGGTCACCTGGATTGAATACGTCCATCACTTCCTTGCGCGCGACGAATGCCGACACTGCGAGGAGGCCGCCTCCCAGTGCCTTCCCGAGCGTGACGCCATCGGGCCGCACGCCCTCGTGTTCGCAGGCGAGAACGCGTCCCGTGCGGCCCAGACCGGTCTGGACTTCGTCGCAGATCAGCAGCACCTGGTGTCGCTTGCAAATCTCGGCGCACGCGGCCAAATAGCCAGCGGGCGGAACGATGATGCCGGCTTCACCCTGTACCGGCTCGACGAGGAACGCAGCCGTATTGGTCGTGATCGCCTGCTCGAGCTCCGCGGCGCTACCGAAGCGGACATGGCGAAAGCCCGGGGCGAAGGGGCCGAAGCCGTCGCGATATTGCTCCTCGCTCGAGAAGCCGACGATGGTGGTCGTTCGCCCGGCGAAATTGCCGGCGCAGACGATGATTTCGGCGCGATTCTCGGGGACGCCCTTGACCTTGTATGCCCATTTCCGAGCGGCTTTGATGGCGGTTTCCACCGCCTCGGCGCCGGTGTTCATCGGGAGAGCGCGATCGAGTTTGGTGATTTCGCAAAGCTTGGCGAGGAATGGACCGAGACGATCGGTGTGGAAGGCGCGAGACGTGACCGCCAGGCGAGACGCCTGCTCCACCAGGACCGCCACCAGTTCAGGGCGCGAATGCCCGAAGCTGACGGCCGAATAGGCGGACATCATGTCGATGTAGCAACGCCCCTTGACATCCCAGAGATAGATCCCTTCACCGCGCGTGAGCTCCACGGGCAATGGATAGTAGTTACGCGCTGAATGGCGCTGCTCGAGTTCGGTGGCGGACATGGTGATTCTCGCAAAGGATTCCAACGAAAAATAATATTAGACATCGGGCGAAAATGGCTTGCATAATTAGTAGTGTTTCTTCGTATCGACACACTAATATTTCTTATAAATTGATAATTAAGAAATAATGTTGCATTTAGGGCTCGACACGACTGATCGGCGCATTCTCGAGCGGCTGCAAACAGACGCCCGCGCATCCAACGCGGAGTTGTCCGAGGTCGCGCATTTGTCGGCTCCGCAATGCTTCCGACGCGTCAAGCGCCTTGAGGAGGCCGGTGTCATCGAGCGCTACGTGGCGGTGCTTGCGAGAGAGCGCATGGGTTTCGGCGTGCTCGCTTTTGTCAGCGTGACGCTGGGAGGCGGGCGCACGCAGGACATCGACAAGTTCAGAAAAGTGATCGCCGACATTCCTGAAATTCTCGAATGTCACGTGGTCACGGGTGAGGCCGACTTCCTCCTCAAGGTCGTGGCCGAGAATCTGCAGAATTTTTCGCGCTTTCTGCTGGAGCGGTTGGTCGAAAATTTCGACGCCGTCACGACCCGATCCGAGGTGTCCCTCGAACAGATCAAGAACACCACGGCGCTTCCCCTGACGCGAACCACGCGCTGAAGCGGCACGGACGCGACGATGACTACGCGCCGATGCCATCACCGCATTGACAGGACGCACGAAAGCCCCGATAATTAGCGGTTCCCTTTGGAGGGGTGCCCGAGTGGCTAAAGGGGGCAGACTGTAAATCTGTTGGCTTACGCCTACGTTGGTTCGAATCCAACCTCCTCCACCAGGTTTTCGATCTGACGGTGGACTGAGGTATCGGCTGTAGTTCGGGTTGTCGTGCGGCAGGGCGTGGGTGCGATGGGAGAGTCGGCGGGTGGCTCTCATGCGACCAGCAAAAGCTATTGCCGGCAGGTTTGCGGGGTTGTTCTGCAAAGCGCGGGTGTAGCTCAATGGTAGAGCAGAAGCCTTCCAAGCTTATGACGAGGGTTCGATTCCCTTCACCCGCTCCATCAGATTTTTC
>JBBQCA010000153.1:0-8064 GCA_038318315.1 Burkholderiales bacterium
GCCGCGGCTGACCGCTTCATCAAGCAGTATCCCAACAGTACCAACGCCGACTACGTCTATTACCTGAAGGGCCTGATTAACTTCAACGACAACCTCGGCCTGCTCGGTTCGCTAGCGGCGCAGGACCTGACCGAGCGTGACCCGAAGGCGCTGCGCGATGCCTTCGATTCGTTCCGGGACCTCGCGATCAAATTTCCTGAAAGCAAGTACGCGCCAGACGCGATCGTGCGCATGAAGTACCTGGTCAATGCGATGGCCGCGCACGAAGTCCACGTGGCGCGTTACTACCTGCGGCGCGGTGCCTACGTCGCGGCGGCCAATCGCGCGCAAATCGTCGTTCAGCAGTACCAGCAGGCGCCCGCGGTCCACGATGCATTGGCGATCATGGTCGCGGCCTACGATGGCCTGCAGATGCCGCAACTGCGCGACGATGCGAAGCGCGTGCTCGAACAGAACTTCCCCGAGAACGTCAATGCGGTCAAGGAAAAGACGCCGTGGTGGAAGTTCTGGTGATCGCGTCGTTCGCGTCCTGGTTGGCTTCGTTCTCAGCACCGCTGTTCGCCTGAGCGCGCGCCTCCTCGTTCCGATCGAAGAACTCCGTCGCCACCAGCGCATCGCGCGTTCGTCTAAATGGCGGCAGGCTCTGCCAGATGCGCCGACCATAAGGCTTGGTCACCAGGCGCGGGTCGCAGATCATCAGCACGCCGCGATCGGTTTCGTCGCGGATCAATCGCCCCGCGCCCTGCTTGAGGCTGATCACCGCCGACGGCAACTGATAGTCCATGAAGGGATTGCCGCCGCGTTTGGAGATCGCATCCAGGCGCGCGGCCAGCACCGGATCGTCGGGCGGCGCGAACGGCAGCTTGTCGATCACCACCACCGACAACGCGCGTCCTCGCACGTCGACGCCTTCCCAGAAACTCTGACTGCCGACCAGCACCGCGTTGCCCGCGCGACGAAAGCGTTCGAGCAGCTCGCTGCGACTGCCCTCGCCCTGTATCAGTAGCGGGAAGTCCAGTCCTTCGGCTTCGATTTTCGTCTTGAGCAATTCGCCCGCGGCCTTCACGGCGCGCAGCGTCGTGCACAGCACGAAGGTCCGCCCGCCCGCAGCGCGGATCACCGGCCACGCGGCGTCGACGACCGTGGCCGTGTAGCGCGGCGACATCGGGTCGGGAAGGCCTTCGGGCAGATAGAGCAGGCCCTGGGCGTCGTAGTCGAAGGGGCTGGGCCAGCTCTTCGCGTTCGCGCCCGACAGGCCGAGCTGCGCCGCGAAATGTTCGAAGTCGTTCTTCACCGCCAGCGTGGCCGACGTGAAGATCCACGCGCGCGCGTGACTGTCGCGCTCGCGATTGAAGATCTCGGCAACCGACAGCGGCGTTCGATGCAATTGCAGGCTGTGCGCGTAGGCCTCCATCCATCGGATCGTGGGCGTTGCATCCTGGTCGTCCGCCCTGTCCTTCCATCGCGCCAGCCGCTCGGCCAAAGCTATCGCTCGACGCCAGCATTGCTCGAGCGTCTCGGCGCGCTCGGCCTGTTTCTCGAGGATCGCGGCGAGCACCAGCAACTCGCGATGCGCATGCTCGACCGCCGCATGTAGGGGACTGGCCGGCGCGATCTGATTCAGGTTCTGCCGCTGCATCTCGCTTCCGAACGCGAGGCGCAGATCGCGCGCGGCTTTCTCGAGAGGCGCGACGACATCGACCCAGCGCATCGCGTCGCGCGCATGGGTGTGGCCCTCGGCCAGCACGTCGCGCGCGAGTTCGAGCAACTGTGACGTCGACACCGTCTCGCCGAAGAACAGGGTTGCGGTCTCGGCGAGCTGATGGGCTTCGTCGAAGATCACGGTATTCGCGGTGGGTAGAAGATCGGTGATGCCCTCGTCGCGCAACACCAGGTCGGCGAAGAACAGATGGTGATTGACGACCACCACGTCGGCTTCCTGCGCGGCGCGGCGCGCCTTCATCACGAAGCATTCGCGGTAGTGCGCGCATTCGGCGCCCAGGCAATTGTCGCGGGTGGAGGTGACCAGATTCCACACCGGCGCCTGCTCGGGAACCTCGGGCAATTCGGCGCGATCACCGCTCGCGCTGGCTTGCGCGAAGCGCACGATCGCCCGCAGGTGGACCGCATCCTGCCGCGAACCGAGACGGCCGTTGTCCTGCGTGCGCTTGAGATATTCGTGACACACATAGTTGGAGCGGCCCTTGAGCAACGCGACCGTGACCGGTGCGTGCAGCGCCGCGCGCACCGTGGGTATGTCCTTGCGGAACAGCTGGTCCTGCAGCGTCTTGGTGCCGGTCGAGACGATCACCTTGCCGCCCCACAGCAAGGCGGGCACCAGATAGGCGAAGGTCTTGCCGGTGCCGGTGCCGGCCTCGGCGATCAGCGTGCCGCAGTCGTCGATCGCCTTGGCAACGGCCTCGGCCATTTCGAACTGGCCTTCACGCGGCCGATAGGCCGCGACCTGTTCGGCCAATGGCCCTTCCCCGGAAAATATTTCCGCGAGTCTGAGAGCGCGATCGGGTGGGGATGAGGACAACGAGACGGCGAGGATGAGGACGGGGTGCAAATACTGAAGGTGGACGGCGATCGGGCCGACGCAGCGTCAGGCCGGAATGTCGGGAACCAGCTGAACCTGCAGTTGAAGGATCTGATCCTTGATCTGCAGCTTCTTCTTCTTGAGCCGCCGCAACTGGAGTTCGTCGTGACCAGCCAGGGCGGTGAGCCGGTCGATCACGTCGTCGAGATCGCCATGCTCGACCTGCAACTCGACGATGCGGCGCTGGATCTCTTGTTCATCCATGTTGAAGAAGGCTCCCGACTTTGCCACATACGTTCGCCGCAACCTGCATGCCATAATGCGCAGGGCCGTATTGTAAAGCCCCATCCGTAAAGTCCCATCGGCAATGCAAGAGCGATCACAACCCGAGACAGGTTCCACCACAAAGCGCTTGCGTATTTCCGCATGTACCGGTCAGCACATCGGCGACCGGACGGAACAGCAGGATCGCGTTGGTATCTTCACTTCGCGCCGTCTTCCCGATTCGGCACTGTTCGTCATTGCCGACGGAATGGGCGGCAAGACCGGCGGTGCGATGGCCGCGCGCCAGGTGATGAGCACCGCGAAGAATCTTTTCGCGGAGTATTCGGTCGGCGATTCGATCCATTCGCTGCTCACCGAGATCATCAACGAAGCGCACCTCGTGATTCGCCTGTCGGCGCTGTCGACCGAGAAGGAACCGCACAGCACGATCGCCGCGATGGTGGTTCAACCGCATCGTGCCGATTGGGCGCATGTGGGCGACAGCCGCATCTATCGATTCCGCGGCGGCAAGCTGCTCGGTCGCACCGCCGATCATTCGTACGTCGAGCAACTGGTGACGCAGGGCAAGCTCGACCCGCATGCCGCCCACGCCCACCGCCTGTCGAATCTGCTCACGCACGCGCTCGGAACCAGCAAGCAACCGTCGATCGATTTCGGCAACGTCGAGTCGCTGTCGTCGGGCGATACCTTCCTGATGTGCAGCGACGGCCTGTGGCATTACTTCACCGATGCCGAACTCGCCGTGGTGATGGCGACGTATGCGCCACGCAAGGCCTCGGAGCGATTGATCGACCTCGCACGGGAGCGCGCTGAAGGGGGCGGCGACAACTGCAGCCTCGCGATCGTGCGACTCGAGCCTGCCGACAGTGCCGAAGCCGGGGAAAGCGAGATTCCCGTGCCCGTACCAGAACGAGTGCCGCGCTTCTGATCGGACGCCCTCGCGGTACCTGGAAACGCGTTTTCCAGGCTTGGCTTCAAGCGGAGCGCCTCAGCGCTTGACTGCAGCCGCGGGCGTATCGACCGCACCAGCCGCTGCTTGTGCCGCCTTTCTTTCAGCTTCCTTTCGAGCCTGTTGCTGCGCGCGGCGCGCACGGTCGGCTTCCTTGTCGGCGTGTCTTCGCGCGAGTTGTTCGCGATGCGCGGCCGCGTCCTTGACCTTGGTCGCCTGCTCGGCCGCGTTCTTGGAACGCTGCTCGGCATTGGCCTCGGGACTGCCGGGCTTGGGCTTCTTGATCAACGGACTGTGCGGGGTCGATGTCCGCCCGACCCGCGCGGCGTCGGTTCGCGTGCGGTCGGCCACCTCGCGTTTGGCCTGCTCCTGCCTGTCGTCATAGCTGCGGCGATTCTTCGCGCGCAGGTCGGCATCGGCTGCGGCATTGGCAGCGCGATTGCCTTCGCGTTGCGCGCGATCGGCCTCGAGACGGTCGGCCTTGTCGCGGCGCTTGAACCGGTTGGCCTCGACCTGGATCGCTTCGATGTCGGCAAGCTGGTCGCGCCTTTGCGTGCGCGCCTCTTCGAGGCAATCGCTGACCATGAATTTTTTCACGCACTCGTGCGCGGTGGCCTTGTATTCCTTCTCGACGCTCTGCTTCGCCGCGCCGACCGCGGCGAGCGCAGCATCGGCCTTGGCGGTCGAGTCTATCGATGACGCGGGAAAGCGATCGCGCAGTCCGTCGCTCGTTGCAGCAGTCGTGGAAGAGCCGAAGGCCAAGGCAAGCGCGGCGATCGAAAGACGCAGGGCAAGGCGGGCACTCGAATGGCGGGTGGATGAATGCATGATGCGATTATCGACGATCACGGATGGCTAGCCAGGCATTCACGATGCGATCGAGGTTCGATCGCAGCTCAGTCACAGGTCAACTCGCGCCGCGCGCCGCTCGGCGCGCAGGTATTCGACCGACTGCATCTCGTGTATGCGGCTGACGGTGCGCTGGAATTCGTTGGCGAGCGCGCCCGCCGTATAGAGCTCTTCGGGCGCCACGGCCGCCGAGAGGATCAACTTGACGCGGCGGTCGTAGCAGACGTCGACCAGCCAGGTGAAACGCCGCGCCTCGGACGACAGCGCCGCGCTCATCTGCGGCACGTCCGACAGAACCACCGTGTGAAAGCGGTTCGCGAGCTCGAGGTAGTCGTTCTGCGAACGCGGTCCGCCGCACAAGGTCGCGAAGTCGAACCACACGACGCCGCCCGCGCGACGCAGCGCGTGGATGGTGCGCGTCTCGATCGAAAGAAGCGGGTCTTCGTCGTGCACTTCTGCGATCGCGTCGAAGGCCTTGCGCAATGCGCGATCGGCAGCCGCGCCGAGCGGGGTGAGATACATGCGCGTTTGCTCGAGCGTTCGCGTGCGGTAGTCGATGCCGCCGTCGACGTTGAGGATGTCGAGCTTCTCTTCGAGCAGAGCGATGGCGGGAAGCATGCGGTCGCGATGCAGGCCGTCGGGGTAGAGCGCGTCCGGCCGGTAGTTCGACGTCATCACGAACACCACGCCGAGTTCGAACAGCGCGGTCAACAGACGATGCAGGATCATCGCGTCGGCGATGTCGCTGACATGAAATTCGTCGAAGCAGATCAGCCGATATTTCTTCGCGAGGCGTCGCGCGACCTCGTCGAGCGGATCGGTCACGCCCTTGAGCTCGTCGAGTTCGCGATGCACGCCGCGCATGAACTCGTGAAAGTGCACGCGCGTCTTTCGGCGAACCGGCACGACCGAATAGAAGCTGTCCATCAGGAAGCTCTTGCCGCGCCCCACCCCGCCCCACAGATAGACGCCGCGCGGTGGCGGCGTGCGCGAGATCGCCTTCATCAGCGCGTTCGAGCGGCGCGCCTTGAAGGCGACGAGTGCGTCGTGAAGTTCCTGCAGCCGGTCGACCGCGATGCGTTGCGCGGCGTCGGCCTGGAAGCCGCGACGCGCGATCGCCTCCTGGTAGCACTCGCGAACGTCCATCGCGCTACCGGACCCGGATGCGCGACACGCGGTTCGCCGGTGGGATGACTGAACGCGTCAGAAATTCAGCGTGCGCTTGTCGACCGCGAGCGCGGCCTCCTTGGTCGCTTCCGAGAGCGACGGATGCGCATGGCAGATGCGCGCGATGTCTTCCGACGACGCCTTGAACTCCATCGCGACGACAGCCTCGGCGATCAGTTCCGAGACCTGCGGCCCGACCATGTGGACACCGAGGATCTCGTCGGTCTTTGCATCGGCGACGAACTTGACGAGGCCGGTCGTATCGCCGAGCGCGCGCGCGCGGCCGTTGGCCATGAACGGAAAGCTGCCGGTCTTGTAGGCACGGCCCGAAGCCTTCACTGCCTGCTCGGTCTGGCCGACCCATGCGATCTCGGGATGCGTGTAGATCACCCACGGCACGGTGTTGAAATCGACGTGCGGCTTCTGGCCGACGATGCGTTCGGCGACAGCCACGCCCTCTTCCTCGGCCTTGTGCGCGAGCATCGGCCCGCGCACCACATCGCCGATCGCCCACACGTTCTCGAGGTTGGTCCTGCAGTCGTCATCGACCGCGACGAAGCCGCGTTCGTCGAGCTTCAATCCCACCGCGTCGCCGTTGAGCCCGTCGGTGTTGGGGACGCGGCCGATCGAGACGATCAGCTTGTCGACGCTGACCTTCTGCGGCTTGCCTTCGGCATCGATGTATTCGACGCCCATGCCGTTCTTCGAGGTCCCGACCCTGGTGATCTTCACGCCCAGCGTGATCGACAACCCCTGCCTGTCGAACGCCTTCTTCGCTTCCTTGGCAACCTGGTCATCGACCACCCCGAGGAAGGTCGGCAGCGCCTCGAGCACCGTCACCTCGGAGCCGAGCCGGCGCCACACGCTGCCCATCTCGAGGCCGATCACGCCCGCGCCGATCAGGCACAAACGCTTGGGCACGTCGCCGATGGCGAGCGCACCGGTGTTCGACAGGATCAGCTTCTCGTCGAAGGGCGCGTCGGGCAATGCGCGAGGGTTCGAACCGGTCGCGACGATGACGTGCTTGCCGACGATGGCCTCGTCGGCAACGCCTTCGCGAGCGACCTTGATCTCGTAGCCGCTTTCGATCTTCTGCACGAAGGAACCGAGCCCGAGCATCGAGGTGACCTTGTTCTTCTTGAACAGATAGGTGATGCCGTCGTTGTTCTGCTGAACCACCTTGTCTTTGCGCGACAGCATCTGCGCGAGATCGAGCTTGAGCCCTTCGACGACTACGCCGTGCTCGGCAAAGCCGTGGCCCGCGTGCTCGAAATACTCCGACGACTGCAGCAGCGCCTTCGACGGGATGCAGCCGACGTTGGTGCACGTGCCGCCCAGTGCGGGACCGCCCTTGGCGTTCTGCCAGGCATCGATGCACGCGACCGACAGACCGAGCTGCGCCGCGCGAATCGCCGCGATGTAACCCCCGGGGCCGCCGCCGATGACGACGACGTCGAAGTTTTTGCTCATGAGCTGGTTCGATTCACTAAGGATGCGCGCGATGCGAGTGACCGACGCGACGTGCGGAAAGAGAGGAGCCCGATCAGCGCGCGCCCTCCGGCGGCACGAAGATCCACAGCAGGATGTAGGGAATGAAGCCGAAGCCGCCGAACAGGATCGCGATCACGAACAGCAGGCGAATGACCCAGCTCTCGACGCCGGTGAATTTCGCAAGCCCGCCGCACACGCCGCCGACCCATCGATCGTTCAGAGAGCGACGCAGCGTGTTGATCGCCGGATCGAAGTTGGGGCTGCTCGTCGCGGTGCCTTGCGCGAACAGCCGCGCCTTGGCCGCTTCG
Source organism: Burkholderiales bacterium (assembly GCA_038318315.1). Classification (GTDB taxonomy): domain Bacteria; phylum Pseudomonadota; class Gammaproteobacteria; order Burkholderiales; family Burkholderiaceae_D; genus CAHJXF01. Next base: position 7,589 of record JBBQCA010000153.1, read on the forward strand.
AACTCCGCGTCGGTGATGCGGCCCGCATCGTGTTGCGCGGCGAGTCGGTCGATGTCGTCTGCGATGCTCATGGTCAGGTCCGATTCCTCGGATCAAAGGTCACGCATCAAAGATCAAGAAGGATGCGCGCCGGATCTTCGAGCGCTTCCTTGATCGCGACCAGCGACAGCACCGCTTCGCGGCCGTCGATGATGCGATGGTCGTACGACATCGCGAGATAGTTGACCGGCCGGATCACGATCTGGCCGTTCTCCACCCACGGCCTGTCCTTGGTCGCATGCACGCCGAGGATCGCCGATTGCGGCGGGTTGATGATCGGCGTCGACAGCATCGAACCGAACGTGCCGCCGTTGGAGATCGAGAACGTGCCGCCGGTGAGGTCTTCGATCGCGAGCTTGCCGTCCTTGGCCCTGGTGGCGAACTCGCCGATCTTCTTCTCGATGTCGGCGAAGTTCATCTGGTCGACATTGCGCAGG
>JBBQCA010000154.1:0-8019 GCA_038318315.1 Burkholderiales bacterium
CGTCAATCGTCGTGGTTCCGTTCGCCGAGGTTCCCAACGACACGGGTTGATTGTGAAACGCATCGACCTCGTTCCATTCCGACGCGAATCCGGCGAAGCCGGATTCGGCGAAACGCGCGAGGCGCTTGCCGAGCGCGACCGCAATGTCGGCGGCCAGCAGGTTGCGGTCTTCGAGCGGGCAGCCGGAACTGCGAAGGTCGATCGCGGTGAGCGCCCGGATGCCGTTGCCCGTTGTGTGGAGCTCGCGCGGCAACACGTTGACGCCGACGCCGACGATCACGATGGTCGAAGCGGCAAGCGCATGCGCTTCGACCAGTATCCCCGCGAGCTTGCGGCCATCGACCAGCACGTCGTTGGGCCACTTCAGATCGACGCGCAAACCATGCCTGCCAAGCGCGTCGCGCACCGCGAGTCCGCAGACCAGCGTGATGCCTTCGAGTTCGGCGAGGCGGCGCGCGACGCAGAGCGCGTACGAGGCTGTCAGCGAAGCGCCGCGCGCCGACTTCCATGTGCGGCCGAGCCGCCCGCGTCCCGCAGTTTGAGATTCGGCCGCGAGCACCGCCGGACGCGAGAACGTGCGGCCGCCGCGGGCCTCATGCAGCAGGTCCGAATTGGTCGACGCGGTAGTCGCGACGACGCGCGCGTCCCAATCGCCGGCAAGGTCTTCATCGGCGCATCGCCGATCGAGCGCGCCCTGCAAACGCCCGCGATCGAGCGCGATCGCGGCGGACGCCCCTTCGCTCGCTAGGGCCGCTGCTTCGCGCTTCGGTTCACGAGGCTGGTCCCTGCGCTGTTCGAGGCGATTCATGCGCGGATTGTATGCTCGCACCGTGCCGCTTCGACCTGCCACGTCCTTTGCATCACCGTCCTCGCGACCGGCTCGCGCATGGCAGCGACGCGCCTCGCCGTTGTCGCGCTACGCGCTCGTCGCGTACACCTTGATCGTGCTCGATGCAAGCCTCTACCCGTTTCTGCGATGGCGCGATCTCGGGATTGCGGCCTTCGCCTATCTGTTCGCGGCGTGGCCGCCCCACCCGCTGCCGTTCGACCTGATCATCAATATTCTCGGCTATATGCCGCTGGGATTCGTCGCTGGCCTCGCGTTGCACCCGCGCTGCCGCGGCTCGGTTCTCGTGATCGCGGCAGTGGCCTACTGTGCGCTGTTGTCGTTGGGCGTCGAAGCGCTGCAAACCTATCTGCCAGCGCGCGTCGCGTCCAAGGTCGACGTACTGAGTAACGTCGCGGGCGGCCTCCTCGGTGCGCTGCTCGCCGCGCGCTTCGCGCCGCCGTTGCTCGACACCGGCAGGCTTCGCGTATGGCGCGCGCGCTGGTTCGCCAACGACGCGAGCCGCGGCCTGGTCCTGATCGTCGTCTGGTTCGGCGCTCTCGTGTATCCCGAAGCGTTTGCGTTGGGCACGGGCGGCCTCCTGAAAGCTTTCGATCCCGAGTGGTCGGACAGCATCGCGCTCGCAGCCGGCCTCGCGAGCGCCAACGATCCGGACTCGACCGCAGCCCAGTTCCAGCTTGCCGAGAGCATCGTGTGCGCGCTCGCCCTGCTCGGCTCGGGATTGCTGTTCCTCAACCTGCAACGTGCCACGACGCGCTGGTCGACGCGCTTGCTGCTGCTGCTCGCCTTCATCGTCGCGACGATCGTGGTGAAGGCATTCGCACATGCGTTTCTGTTCGTCGAGGCGGGTCGATGGCCGTTGCTTGCGCCCGGTGCGCGATGGGGCCTCCTGGTCGGCAGTGCCGCGCTCCTGGTCGCGTGGCTGCTGCCGATGCGGCTGCGCTGGGCGCTCGGACTCGCGGCGCTGATCGGCTCGGTCGCGCTGGTCAATATCTTTCCCGATAACCCCTATGCCAATCCGGTCGGGCTCGCGTTCACGCGTGGTCGCCTGATGAATTTTTATGGGCTCGCGAAGGGCTTGAACCTTGCGTGGCCGTATTTCGTGATCGCGTACTACCTGCGACACCGCGGACTGCATCGGCGCTGACGCGGGAAGGTCGCGCCGCTATAATTCGTCTTTTGAAATTCGTCTTCCAAAGCGCGGCTTCTTCGCCGGTTAGCATGTGAGTTATTACCAGCGGCACATTTTCTTTTGTCTCAACCAGCGCGATGAAGGTCGGCCCTGTTGCGCCGATCGCGGGTCGGTCACGATGCAGGAACACGCCAAGAAGCGCTGCAAGCAACTCGGCCTGCTCGGACCCGGCAAGGTGCGTGTCAACAAAGCCGGATGTCTAGACCGCTGCGAGGAAGGCCCGGTCGCGGTCGTCTATCCCGAGGGCGTGTGGTACACCTACGTCGACAAGACCGACATCGACGAAATCGTCGAGTCGCATCTGCGCGACGGCAAGATCGTCGAACGCCTGTTGCTGGATTCCGAACCCGTCGCTATCGAAACGTAACGATCGGTCGCGCCAGGTCATGGCCGTGTCGTGCCGATGGCAGCGACAGGCGCGTCATGGACGTGGCTTCATGAGCGCCGATCGATCGACGCACCAACCACAACTCTTTCGCATCACTTCTCATTCACGCAATCGATGATCCCCCCCCTATTCCCCTCCCTGCTTGCTTCCATCCGTCTTCGTCGTTCCACGCGCCTTCGGTCATTCCGTATCGGCTTCGCGGTCTTGCTCGCGACGACCTGCAGCGCCGCGCATCCGCAAGTCCCCGCGCAAGCGCTTTCCACCGCGCCGATCGCGCCCGCGATCGAGGCCAAGGCGTGGTTGCTGATCGACCTGACCAGCAATCAACGCCTGGCAAGCGCGAACGAGAACGCGCGCGTCGATCCGGCATCGTTGACCAAGTTGATGGTCGATTACCTGGTGCTCGCCGCGATCCGCGACAAGAAGCTCACGCTTGCGCAAGCCGTGCCGGTACCCGCGGACCTGTACAAGCGCGTGAACCAGAAGACCGAGTCGGTGATGTTCATCCCGCCCGGCAAGACTGCGACCGTCGACGACCTGCTGCATGGCCTCATCATCCAATCAGGCAACGATGCGGCCGTGGTGCTGGCCGATGCCGTCGGCGGCAGCGAGGCGAGCTTTGTCGAGATGATGAATCGCGAAGCCAAGCGCTAGGGCATGAACGCGACCAGCGTTCGCAATCCGAGCGGTGTCACCGATCCTCAGCACTACACCACCGCGGCCGATCTCGCGATCCTGGTGACGCGCCTGATCGCCGACTTCCCGCAGTTCTATCCGCTCTACTCGCAGAAGGACTTCACCTACAACGGCATCAAGCAGGGCAACCGCAATCTGCTGCTCTACAAGGATCCGACCGTCGATGGCGTCAAGACCGGACATACCGATGCTGCAGGTTTCTGCCTGATCGCGTCGGCCAAGCGGCCGCAACCGGCAGGGGCGGGCGGCGGGGATCGCCGCCTGCTGTCGGTCGTGATGGGTGCGAACTCGGCGAACGCGCGCGCGCAGGAAAGCCTCAAGCTGCTCAACTGGGGCTTCCAGAATTTCGACGCTGTACGTCTCTACGAAGCCAATCAGGCGATCGCGACGCCGCGCATCTGGAAGGGCGTCGAGTCGGAAATCAAGCTCGGTTTCCCGAGACCGATCTACGTGACCCTGCCCAAGGGTCAGGCCGGCAACGTCAAGTCCACGCTCGATCGCAAGGATCCCCTGGTCGCGCCGATTCAGGCGGGCGATCGCGTGGGAACATTAAAGCTCACCATCGATGGCAGGCCGGTTGGCGAGTTTCCGGTGGTGGCACTCGATACCGTTGCACAGGCCGGCTTCTTCGGCCGCGCGTGGGACGCGTTGCGGCTGATGGTCAAGTAAGCGCGAGCTGTCAACCCATCATCCTGGATTCGGAGATCTACATGGACGCGCTCGCTTCAGATCATCGCGCTGCTTCGGCAGACCCGCTGGTGTATCTGCGCGTATCCGGCAAGGCCGAGATGGTGCCGCTGTCCGAGGCCCGCGTCCCGGTGCTCGATCGCGGCTTCATCTACGGCGATGGCATTTATGATGTCGCGCCCGTCTATCGACGCCGCGCGTTTCGACTCGATCAACATCTTGCGCGTTTGTCGCGCAACCTCGACGCGATCGGCATTGCGAACCCGTTCACCGTCGACGAGTGGAAGACGCGCATCGCCGAACTCGTCGATGCCTTTGCGGAGAGTCACGGCATCGAAGATCAGATCGTCTATATCCAGGTCACGCGCGGGGTCGCCAAGCGCGGCCATGCGTTTCCGAAGGGCATCGAGCCCACCGTGTTCATGATGACCAACCCGTTGGTGCTGCCCGCAGCCGAAGTGCGCGAGACCGGCGCGGCGGCGGTGACCGCGATCGACAATCGCTGGCTGCGCTGCGACATCAAGTCGGTGTCGCTGCTCGGCAACGTGCTGATGGCCGAGCATGCGGCCGCCAACAGCGTGGCCGAGACCATCCTGTTTCGCGACGGCTTCCTGACCGAGGCCTCGTCGTCGAACGTGTGGGTCGTCAAGGACGATGTGCTCTACGCGCCGCCGAAGAACAATCGCATTCTCGAAGGCATACGCTACGGACTGATCTCCGAACTGGCCGAGCAGCACGGCGTGCGCTTCGTGATCGCACCGATTGCCGAACAGGCGGTACGCGACGCCGACGAGTTGATGCTCTCGTCGGCGACCAAGGAAGTGATCCCGATCGTGCGCCTCGACGGCAAGCCGGTCGGGGACGGCCGGGTCGGCCCCATGTATCGCCGCTTCTACGCGTGGTACCAGGACGCGAAGGCGATTGCCTAGCCATGCCGGAACTCGACAGCATCATCGAGTACCCGCTCGAATTTCCCGTCAAGGTGATGGGCTTGAACCGGCCCGCGTTCGTGCCGGCGATGACGGCCGTCTTCCTGCGTCATGCACCCGACTTCGATGCGTCGACGATCGTCGTGCGCGAATCGCGCGAAGCGAAATATCTGAGCCTCACGATGTCGATCAACGCGATCAGTCGCGCACAGCTCGATGCCTTGTACAGCGAATTGTCGGATCACCCGATGGTGACGATGGCGCTTTAGGCCGGGCTCCCGGTTGCGGGCAGCACGATCGCCGCAGAAAGGCCGCCACCCAGGACGTCGTCGAGTTCGATGTGCCCGTCGTGCAGACGCGCGACCGATTGCGCGACGGCAAGACCCAACCCGCAATGTCCCGATGCGCCGCGTGCAGCGTCCAGCCGCGTGAACGGCTTGAGCGCCTCGACGCGGCGCTCGGGCGCGATGCCCGGGCCGTGATCGCGAACCACGATGCGATAGCGCGCTTGCGGACCGGCTCCACTTGCCTCGCCCGAGATGGTGACGGGCGCCGCGCCATGGGCGAAGGCGTTGCCGATCAGGTTGTCGATCGCGCGCATCAGCGCGTCGCTATCGGCGCGGCGATGAAACACGTCGGCGCGTTCGATCGTGATGTCGTGTCCCGACTCGCGCCACACCAGACCGCGATCGCGCACGATCTCGTTCAGCGCGGTGTCCTTGAAGTTGCGCGTGTCGTGATCGAGCCCGCGCAGGTAGGCCACGAACTGATCGGCGATACGTCCGACTTCGGTGAGGTCGCGCGCGAGTCCCTGCTTGGGACTGTCGGGGCCATCGTCCATCAGCTCGAGCCGCAGCTTGGCGCGCGACAAGGGCGCGCGCAGATCGTGCGGGAGGCTTGCAAGCATCACGCGCCGCTCGGCATCGTCGCGTTCGAGGCGCTCGGCCATCGCGTTGAATTGCCCCGTCACGGCGCGGATCTCGTCGGGACCGGTGAGGGGCAAGGCGGGATGCTGGCCGACCTTGTAGTTCGCGGCCGCATCGGCCAACGCGCGCAACGGCCGCGACAGATGGAAGCTGTACAGCGCGACCAATCCGCCCATCACACCGACGGCCGCGAGCGTGGCGAGCACGATCGACCAGGGGATCGGCGGCGACGAATAACGCGAGAACGGCAGCATCAACCACCACCCGTCGGACGACATCCGTACCCACACCGCCGACTCCGGTTGCGCAGTGAAGCGCAGCGCGTCGCCGCCGTATTCTTCGCGCAACGCGGCCACCACCTGCGAGGCCGCCATCTCGCTGGGCACTTCGGTGGTCGCACTGGCGGGAAGACCCTGGACGAGGCGCATACGGGCAATCGAACGCGGCGACGGACCGGCGCGGTGGCCCATCCAGCCGAACAGCGGATCGCGCATCGCGAGGTCTCGACCTCGAGCGGAATTCGGCGGCGGCTCGTTGTCCTGCGCCGGCGCACCGGCATCCGGCGGATCGGACAGTCGAGCGCCGCGTCTGCCTGGAAACAAACGCTGGGATTCCGGGCGCTGAAAATCGGGGCGCTGAAATTCCGGCCGCTGGAGTGCAGGTCGATCGAGTTCGTGTGCGACCTGGTCGGGCGTCGCATGATTGAGCGCCGAGCGGACCATCTCGATCTGACCGTTGACGAAATCGTGCGCGCGGCCCGACAGCAGGGCGTGACGATACGCGCCCAGCACCGCGAAGGTCACGAACTCGCAGGCGAGAATGCCCACGATCGTCAGGAGCAGAGTGCGCCCGCGTAGCGAGCGCGGGTAGCCGATCATGAGGCGGCGATCATGGGGCGGTCATCACGTGATCTGCGAGCTCGCATCGTCCGACGTTGCATCGCTCCCGAGTGCGTCCGCGTTGGGCACGAACACATAGCCCACGCCCCAGATGGTGCGGAGGTGGCGCGGATGCGCCGGGTCGTCCTCGATCGCGCGGCGCAGGCGATAGACCTGCATGTCGATCGCGCGATCGAGACTGTCGCGCGGCACTTCGGCCGGTCCGCGCGTGAGTTCGAGCAAGCGCTCGCGCTTCAAGGGCCGGTTGGCGTTGCGGATCAGTACCGAGAGCAGCGCGAACTCGCCGCCGGTCAACGGCACCGGCGTTCCATTGCGCGTCAACTGGCGCGACGAGAAATCGCATTCGAAGGGACCGAACACGAAGGGCTTGGCCGCACCTTCGAACGATGACGCCGCATGCCGGCGCAACACCGCCTCGACGCGCGCGAGCAGTTCGCGGGGCTCGAAGGGCTTGCCCAGATAGTCGTCGGCGCCCATCTCGAGACCGACGATGCGATCGACCGTTTCGTCGCGCGCGGTCAGCATCACGATCGGCGTCAGGTCGCCTTTGCCGCGCAGCCGGCGGCAAGCCGCGAGCCCGTCTTCTCCCGGCATCATCAGGTCGAGAATGATGAGGTGCGGGTTGTAGCGATCGAGATAGGCATCGAGCTGCTCGGTATCGGGCAGCAGCAGCACGTCGTAGCCGTGGCGCGACAGATAGGTGGACAACAAGGTGCGCAGCTCGGCGTCGTCATCGACGACCAGCAGTCGTCGCAGAGGCGCTGCGGTTGTCGATGCAACAGTCGATGCCGCGGTCGATGCCGCGGTCGATGCCGCGGTCGACGGGGACGAAGCGCCATCGGTCACGGTTCCGCGCTCCACCGCCCCGGCGCCGTCCGGGTGGTTCTTGGTTATCGAGTTCATGGTCGCGATTCTAGGAAAGGCCGGGGACGTGCGCCGCGCCTGAAACAAAATGCAATCTCTTTCGTCTCCATCGTGACGCCCGTCGCGGGCGCTCCTCGGCACAATCGATCGCAATGCGGAGGATGCGACGCCGCAGTCAACTTATACAAATGGAGCAGACATGAACACGATTCCTTCGCGCATGGTGCGCGCTTTAGCGGCCGGCGCTTTCGCCGCGTCGAGTTGCGTGGCGCTGGTGAGCGCCTCCTATGCGCAAACGACAAATGCGCCGCCGGCCGCCCGTTCCGACATGCGCGCGCCGATCCAGCCCGACGCGGCCGGAGGGCCTGGCATGCAGGGCGAGCACGGTATGCACGGCGTGCATCACATGCACATGATGCGTGAACTCGCACGACTGAAGACCTCGCTGCGACTCACGCCTGAGCAGGCGGCGCTGTGGGATCGCGCCGAACAACAGATGAAGCCGGCAGGGAATATGCGCGAGCAGATGAAGGCGAGGCACGAGCGCATGACGGCCATGCTCGACGATCCGAACTTCGACCCGCGCAAGCT
>JBBQCA010000155.1:0-8017 GCA_038318315.1 Burkholderiales bacterium
GTTCGCGGACAAGGAGACGCGTCAAGAGTCGTCGAAAGAGGCCGATTGGCATTCCCCGTGAGCCAGTCTCTACAATCCGCTCATTGCAAGCCTCTCATTACAGCCCGCTCGTTGCAGCCCGCTCGTTGCAGCCCGTTCATCGCAGCTCATCATGCGTTCACATTTCATCGGCAATCGTTGGTCCGAACCGGCGTCGGGACCGGGGATTGCCGTCGTTGATCCCTCGGACGGCGAGGTCTTCGACGCCATCGCACGCGGCAATGCCGGGGACATCGATGCCGCGGTCCGCGCCGCGCGTCACGGTTTCGAAGGTGCCTGGGGTCGGCACTCGCCGGCCGAGCGCGGTCGCGCGATGCAGAAACTCGCGACGATCCTGTCGGATCACGCCGAAGAACTCGCGCAGATCGAAGCGAAGGATTGCGGCAAGCCCTTGAAGCAGGCGCGCGCCGACGCAGCCGCGGTGGCGCGCTACTTCGAGTTCTATGCGGGCGCGGCCGACAAGCTCCACGGCCAGACGATTCCGTATCAGCGCGACACCACGGTCCTGACGATCCGCGAGCCGCATGGCGTGACCGGCCACATCATTCCCTGGAACTATCCGCTGCAGATCTTCGGACGCAGCGTGGGCGGCGCGCTCGCCGCCGGCAACGCCTGCGTCGTCAAGCCGGCCGAAGACGCCTGCCTGTCGTTGCTCCGCGTGGCCGAACTCGCCGCCCAGGTCCTGCCCGCAGGCGCGCTCAACATCGTGACCGGCTATGGACACGAGGCAGGCGATGCGCTCGCCAAGCATCCCGACATCGATCACCTGTCGTTCACCGGTTCTCCCGCGATCGGCAAGGTGGTGGTGCGCGCCGCGGCCGAGCATCACACACCGGTCACGCTCGAGCTCGGCGGCAAGTCGCCGCAGGTGGTGTTCGCCGATGCGGACTTCGATGCGATGCTGCCGGCGGTAGTCAATGCGATCGTGCAGAACGCGGGCCAGACGTGTTCAGCGGGCAGCCGCCTGCTGGTCGAACGCGCCGCATACGACCAGGTGCTCGACCTGCTCGCGTCGGTCTTCGAGAGCCTCAGGGTCGGGCCCGCGACGATGGATCTCGACTGCGGGCCGCTGATCCGCCGCACCCAGTTGCAACGCGTGTGGGACTTTCTTTCCGACGCGCAGCACGACGACATACCGATCGTGGCCCAAGGACGGGTGGTCGATGAAGCGCCCGAAGGCGGCTTCTATCAGGCGCCCACGCTGTTTCGCGACGTGCCGCCCTTGCATCGTCTCGCGCAGCAGGAAGTGTTCGGTCCGGTGCTCGCGGCGATGGCGTTCGAGGACGAGGCCGACGCGATCCGTCTCGCGAACGGCACGGCCTTCGGGCTGGTGGCGGGCGTGTGGACGCGCGACGGCGCGCGGCAGATGCGCATGGCGCGCGCGATCCGCAGCGGCCAGGTGTTCGTCAACAATTACGGAGCGGGCGGTGGCGTCGAGCTCCCGTTCGGCGGCGTCGGTGCGAGCGGTCACGGACGCGAGAAGGGTTTCGAGGCGCTGTACGGCTTCACGACCTTGAAGACGATCGCGATCCGCCACGGTTGATGCAGGTCGGGACCACGCATCACAAGCTGTTCATGAATGGAGAACCCATGCGATTGAAAGACAAGGTTGCGATCGTCACCGGCGGCGGCTCGGGATTCGGCGAAGGCATCGCGCTCACGTTCGCGCGCGAAGGTGCGAAGGTGGTCGTGGCCGACCTCAACCAGGCGGCGGCCAAGCGCGTGGCCGATGCGATAGCAGCTTCCGGACGCAATGCGCTCGCGGTGCAGGCCGACGTCTCGAAGAATGCCGATATCGCGCGCTTGCTGGCCGCGACGCTAACCGCATTCGCGGACGCGCACATCGTCGTCAACAACGCCGGCACCACGCATCGCAACCAGCCGATGCTCGACGTCGATGAAGCCGAGTTCGATCGCGTCTATGCGGTCAACGTGAAGAGCATCTACCTGACGGCCAGGCATTTCGTGCCGCACTTTCGCAAGCAGGGCGGCGGCGTGTTCGTGAACATCGCATCGACCGCCGGCGTGCGCCCGCGACCCGGACTCACCTGGTACAACGGCAGCAAGGGCGCCGTGATCGTGACCAGCCGTTCGATGGCGGCCGAACTCGGACCCGACAACATCCGCGTCAACTGCGTGAACCCGGTGATCGGTGCGACTGGACTGCTCACCGAATTCATGGGCACCGAAGACACGCCCGAGAATCGCAAGCGCTTTCTCGCGACGATACCGATGGGGCGCTTCTCGACGCCTGAGGATGTCGCGAACGCCTGCCTCTATCTCGCGTCGGATGAGGCGCGGTTCATCACGGGTGTGTGCCTGGAGGTCGATGGGGGCCGATGCGTGTGAGCAAGAGCAAGCCTTCCTTCGAACAGGCGACCACGAGCAGGATCACCGGTCTTTTCCGCGCCGAAAAGCTTGGTCCATCTTCTTCGGGCGGCCGTGGGTGAACCGTTGCGCGAAAGCCGGGTACCCGCCACCATATAACGATCGCACCGGTAATTCCATCGAGGAGAAATCATGGCCGTAAATCCGCTATCCGATGAGATCGGGTCACCGTCCCCTGCTTCGGCGACGTTCGCGGAGGCGACTTATCGCAAGGTCGCGTGGCGATTGATTCCGTTTCTTCTGGTCTGCTACATCGTCGCTTATCTGGATCGTGTCAACGTCGGCTTCGCGAAGTTGCAGATGCTCGGTGACCTCAAGTTCAGCGACACCATCTACGGCTTGGGCGCAGGCATCTTCTTCATCGGCTACTTCATCTTCGAGATCCCCAGCAACGTAATCCTGCATCGCGTGGGCGCTCGCGTGTGGATCGCGCGCATCATGATTTCGTGGGGGGTGCTTTCGGCCTGCATGATGTTCGTCACCACACCGACGATGTTCTATGTCGTTCGCTTTTTGCTCGGCGCCGCCGAAGCGGGCTTCTTCCCCGGCATCATTCTTTACCTCACCTACTGGTATCCAGCGCAGCGTCGCGCGCGCATGACCGCCTTGTTCATGACCGCCGTGGCGATCTCGGGCGTTATCGGTGGCCCCCTTTCGGGATGGGTGCTGCGCGACTTCAATGGCGTGAACGGCTGGGCCGGATGGCAGTGGATGTTCCTCATCGAAGGCATTCCCTCGATCCTGATGGGCCTCGTCGTGTTCTTCTATCTCGACGACCGCATCGCGCATGCGAAGTGGCTGTCTGCGGACGAGAAGTCTCTGCTCGAACGCAACATCGCCACCGACAACGCGCACAAGACCGACGCATCGGTCGGCGCGATCCTGCGCGCGCCTCGCGTATGGCACCTGAGCCTGATCTACTTTTGTTTCGTGATGGGTCTGTACGGCATCAGCTTCTGGCTGCCTACGCTCGTCAAGCAGACCGGCGTCTCCGATGCGTTGGCGATCGGACTGTTGTCGGCGATCCCATGGGCTTTCGCGGTCGTGGCGATGGTGCTCGTTGCGCGAAGCGCCGACCGGCGCGACGAACGACGCTGGCACATCGCAATCCCGGGTCTGATCGGCGCCCTCGGTCTCGTGCTCACCGTGCTGTGGCGCGCGGACACCACGCTGGCGATGGCCGCTTTGACCCTCGCGACGATGGGCATCATGTCCACGCTGCCGCTGTTCTGGAGCATGCCCACTGCGATGCTCGCGGGGACGGGTGCTGCTGCGGGCATCGCGCTCATCAACTCGCTGGGCAATCTGGCGGGCTTCGCCGCGCCCTATGCGGTCGGCGCGCTGAAAGACCTGACATCGAGCACGAACTCGGGAATCTATCTGCTCTCCGCGTCGCTGGTGCTGGGCGCGATCCTCACGCTGGCCGTCCCGGCACGACTCGTACACACGCCGAGCGCCTCGCGCTGAAATCGGATGACGAAGGTCGGTTGAACCGCCGCAAGCCGTTCAACCGACCTTCGCGAGCGCAGCCTCGCGAAAATGCACGAGGCTGGCAGCGCTGTCACCGATCGCCTCGAAGACTTGCGCGAGCGCCAGATGGATCGCGGCAGCCAGGCGCGGCTCGGGCGCCAGGGTCAACGCGCCCCTGAGCGCGGCCTGCGCCTTGCCCCACAATCCCTCGCGCGCGCACAGCGCGCCGAGCGCATAGCTGGCCGATGCGTCCTGCGGATGCTCGCGCACCCACCGCTCGGCGCGCTCGATCTGGAAATGCGGATCGTCAGCCGGGCTGCGTGCCGCGCCATCCCCCGCCTTCGCGCGCGACCCTCCGCTGCCCGCATAGGCTTCGGCGAGGCGCGGATCCCATTCGGACGCGATCGCGTTCTCGATCACCAGGCGTGCCTGATAGCCCAGGCCCGCGCCGTTGAAGGCCTGCGCCGCGACCAGCGCAACGTCGGCAACGCGCTTGTCGCTGCCGGGTACGCTTTGCCAGAGGCCGATCAGGGCATGCGGGTCGTCGCCCTGCGCTGCGAACAGCGAGCGCCACGCCATCGTCTTCATCTGCCGCGCGGCCGCAGGATGCAAGGCGTCGCGCTTGTTCAACGTGCGCAGCAGCCTCAACACCGCGCTCCAGTCGCCCGCGTATTGATGCGCCTTCAACGCCAGGCGTACCGACTGGATGTGCCGCGCGCCGGCCGCATGGAGCTGATCGACGACGCCGAGCGCGCGCTTTCCATCGCGCGCATCGACCAGGCACTCGACTTCGGTCATCAGCTTGGCCGCGCGCAGGCCGCTGTCGGCTTCGGCGCGGCGCAGCCATTCATCGCGTCGACCGTACTCGCGCATGCGATGCGCGGAGCGCGCGGCGATCAACGCCGCGAGGCCCGCGGTCTCCGGCAATTCCTGGGCTTGTTCGGCTTCGCGCTCGGCGTGTCCGTAGCGCCCTTCGAAGTGCGCCTGCAAGGCCGAACGCAGCGCGCGCGATGCGCGCTTCTCGCTCTGGCGCTGGCGATAGAGCGCGACCCGCTGCGGCATCTGCACGGTTTTCTTCGCCAGCCGGATCAACGCATAGACGACGACGAAGGCGACGATCTCGATCAACAGGAAAAGATTGAGCGAGAGATCGATGCGATACGGCGGATAGAACACCACCACGTTGCCGGGGTCGGTGGAAAGCGTGAGCGCCAGGCCGACCGCCGCAGCGAAGACCAACAGGCCGATGAGAAAGAAGCGCATCGAAAGGCCGTGCTAAGCGATTCGTGGCCGAACGCGTCGGCAGGCGGGCGTCACCGCTGACCCTTGACGGTGCGCGCGGCCGTGAGGCTCTCGGACAGCGTCGGCACTTCGATCACGGTGTTCGAACTTTGCACTTGCTTCAACAGAGCCAGCGCCGCTTGCGTCTGCCTGGAGCGCAGGTCGAAATATTTCTGCAGCGCTTCCTGCACGCGCAGCAGATCGGCGCGATACGTGGCCTCTTGTCGCGCCAGCAGCGCGAGACGCGCGTTGAGCAGACGCAGCTTCAGGTTCTCACGCACGAAATAGGTCTGCGTGGGCGCGAGCAGCAAGGCATCGGGCACGCTCACCTCGCGCACGCGCACCAGTTGCTCGAAGCGCTGCCAGGCTTCGGCCGCGAGATAGCGCAGGTTGTCCTGCACGCGATCGAACCAGCCGCGCGCACCGTCCGTCGCGTCGATGCCTGCTCCTCCGTTCCTGCCCGGTCCCGCGCTCCGATCGACAGGCTGCGCGTCCAGACGCGGCCGCGGTGCGGGCTTCTCGTCGGCAAGCAACGGCAGGCTGTCGACCATGCCGACCAGGCTGTCGATGCGCAGCGCGTTGCCCGCGATATCGACCGCCGGCAAGGCCTTGAGCCGCTCGAGATCCTTCGCAATCGCGCGGCGCAGGACGATGAACTGCGGCCGCTCGGTGCGCGCGAGTCGCTGGTCGGCGTTCTGCAGCGCGATGATCGCACCCTGCACGTTGCCCGCGAGCTGCAACTGCTGCGACGCGACCGCGAGGATCTGCTCGACTTCGGCCAATGCCCAATCGTCGCGCGTGCGCGCGAGATCGGAATAGAGCTGCTCGAGCGAGGCCTGCTGGCTCTGCGAATCGGCGACGCGGCCCTCGAGCGCACCGACCTTGGCCGCGTTCGCGAGCGATTGATCCTGTGCCTGCTTCGCGACGGTTTGCGCGGAGCGGCTGGCAACGCCGTCGTCCTGGATGCGCCGCGCGAACTCGCGCTCGCTGCGATCGAGGCGATTGGCCGCGAGAAACCACAGCGCGATCGCGATCAGAAGGACGAAGGAAAAGCCGAGCACCAGCCACAAGATCACCGAGCGTCGCAAGCGATGCAGCTCCTGCGCGGCGAAGCTCTCCGCGGGATCGACGGGCGCGAGGGCGAGGGTCGGTGTGAGCGCCTCGGACGGAGAGGAAGATGGAGTGGTCGGCACGCCGGTCATTCTATCGCGGCAACGATGCCGGAAACGTCGGGCGCGGCCAGCGATATCGTGGAGAAGCCCATGCGACGCGCCTTTTCGGCAATGCGTGCGTGGGGCGCGACGATGCGTTGCCTGAACAGCCATGCGCGCGCCTGCGCCAGTTCGGCAGCGTCGGGGTGGAGAACGGCTTCGACCATGGCGACGAGATTCAAGAGGCCTTCGGAACTGGTGACGATGAAAGCCGCATGCGCGTCGTCGAGAAACAATCGCCGCAATGCGGACGAGGACGCGGCATCGGGTTCGGGCATCACGCGCCGATAGCTTTCGATTTCATCGACCGCGATGCCGCGTTCGCGCAAGCGATCGGCGAACCAGGTGCGGCCCCCGTTGCCCCGGACGATCAGCACGCGGCCTTCGAATCCCGCGTGCAATCCGATCGCAGCGTCGAGCGCGGCGAGCAGGGCTTCGGAGTCGTAACGCCGTAATGAAGACGATACGGAGGAAGGTGGATCCGCTGCGACCGCGTGCTCGCCGCGTGCATCCGCGGGCGAGACGATGCGCACGTCCGGCGCCGTGATTCCGAGATCTTGGAGCGCGGCAACGCTGCCCGGACCCATCACCGCGATTGTCACGTCCCGGGGCCACGCGTCGCTGCGATGCGCGAGCGCATGCCGTATCGCATTCGGACTGACGAAGACCACGAGTCGATAGTCTTCGATGCGCGCCATCGTGACCGCGAGCGCGCCGGCATCGGCGACCGGTTCGATGCCGAGTACCGGAAACGCGATGACCTCGTGTCCGCGTTCGCGCAGCAGGTCGATCAGCGGTGCTGCGTCCTGCGCGGGACGCGTCACGATCACGGTCGATCGTTGCGCGGTTGCTGCGCCGTTGTCAGCAGACTCGTCTTTACTCATGGCATCGCCGGCGCGTCAGAGCGACTCGATCAATGCGAGTCCGCCTTGCGCGATCAGGCGCTCGCCGACACGACGCCCGAGCGCTTCGGCGTCATCGAGCGCATGGACGGCGGCATTTTCATTCGCGGTCACGATCGTCGATCCATCGGGTCGGCCGAGCAGCGCGGACAGCGACAGGCTTTCGTCATCGGACCAGGTCGCATACGCGCCCAGCGGCATCGTGCAATTGCCGCCGAGTGCGCGCGACACGGCGCGCTCGGCCATCACTGCGAACGCGGTCCTTTCGTCATGCAAGGGCGCGAGCAGCGCGACCAGGTCGGTGCGCTGCGCATCGACCTCGATCGCCAGCGCACCCTGCCCCGGGGACGGCAAGCTCTCGACCGGATCGATAGCCATGCGGATGCGCGATTCGAGTCCGAGCCGCACCAGGCCGGCAGCAGCCAGCAAGATGGCATCGAAGTCGCCGCGGTCGAGCTTGTCCAGCCGCGTGCCGACATTGCCGCGCACCGGCTCAACCTTGACATGAGGGTAGGCTGCGCGAAACTGCGACTCGCGCCGCAGGCTGGACGTGCCCACCACGGCGCCCGCCGGGAGTGCGCGAGGCGATGCGTAGCGATTCGAGACGAAGGCGTCGCGCGCGTCCTCGCGCACCAGTATCGCCGCGAGCACGAGGCCGTCGGCCAGCGTCATCGGCACGTCCTTCAACGAATGCACCGCGAGGTCCGCGCGCCCTTCGAGCAGCGC
>JBBQCA010000156.1:0-7927 GCA_038318315.1 Burkholderiales bacterium
CGTCAATTCGGCCGTGTGTTTCGGGCTGCGCGGCTCGGTGTCGCCGGCTTCGATGTCGGCGATGCCTTCGTCGTACGGATAGCTCGACGCGAGATGCCGGATCGCAGTCTCGGCCTGCACGCGCACATAGGCCTCGTAGTCCTCGACATCGAACAGCGCCTGCGCCGAATCGCGCACGCGCCACACGATCGCCGCGGCGATCTCGATGGGATTGCCGCGCGCGTCGTTGACCTTGATGCGGTCGGACACGAAGTTGTGCGCGCGCAGGCTCACAGTGGACATGCGAAAGAAGGGAGTGGCCCAGCGCAAGCCGTTGTGTCGTTCGGTGGCGAGGTAGCGGCGGATCAGGGTCAGCTCCGCGCACTGGTTCGGCTGCAGCATGTAGAGGCCGGTCAATACCAGGATGCCGATCACGACCAGGCAGATTCCACCGATGCTCATCGCGCCGAACGGTGAAAGGGTGGTTGCCCCCGTGAGGAACATCCACAACCCGACTGCGATGGCGACCAGACCCACCAGCACCATCAGGTAGCCGGTCATCGTGCCCTTGATTTTTTCCTTCGACAGACCCGTACTCATGTTCATGCTCCCGAAAGATTCGCGGCGAAGAGATTGCAAAGTGATATCAATTTAATACCAATCGCCGCAAAGTCAAGTGCGGCCTATGATCGGGCGCTTCAGCAGATCAATCCGGAGGAAGCGGCGATGAAATTCCTGATTTCGACAATGGTGGCGAGTCTCGTGTCGCTCGCGGCTGCGCAAGCGCAGGCGCAAACGGTATCGAGCGCGGCAGCGACGGCAACCGTATCCGCCCTCGACCGCATCCGCGACAGCGGCGAGTTGCGCGTCTGCCTGACCGGCGACTACAAGCCCTTCAGCTTCCTGCGCGCGGACGGACAGTTCGAAGGCACCGACGTCGATCTCGCGCAGTCGCTCGCCACCGCGCTCAAGGCCAGGCCGCGCTTCGTCAAGACCTCGTGGTCCACGCTGCTCAACGACTTCACGTCGGGCGCCTGCGATATCGCGATGGGCGGCATCTCGGTGACGCTCGACCGCCAGATGCGCGCGGGCTTCAGCACGATGACGATGATCGACGGCAAGGCGCCGATCGTGCGTTGCGCGGACGTGGGCAAGTACGGCTCGCTCGCGCAGATCGACAAGCCCGAGGTGAGGGCGATCGTCAATCCGGGCGGCACCAACGAACGCTACGCGAAGGCCAATCTCAAGCAGGCGCAGATCCGCGTCTATCCCGACAACGTGACGATCTTCGACGAGATCGTCGCCGGTCGCGCCGACGTGATGATCACCGATGCGTCCGAGACCCTGATGCAGCACAAGCTGCGTCCGGCGCTATGTCCGGTGCCGCTGGCCCAGCCCTTGCAGTACAGCGAAAAGGCTTACCTGCTGCCGCGCGACGACACGGCCTTCAAGGCCTTCGTCGATCAGTGGCTGCATCTGGCCAAGGTGACGGGCGAATACGACGGCGTGATGGACCGATGGCTGAAATAGAAGCCGCCACCGAGACGCTTTACGCCGAGTCGTCGGGAGCGAATGACATGGTGGGAATCAGCACGGCTGCAATGGCGATCGACCACCCGCGTTCGCCTTGAACGCCCCCGCCCCCGCCCCGCCGCGCTCCCGCTTTCACGATTGATCGAGCTCGCGCCGGATGGGGTCGCCCAGGCCGATCGGGGCAGGCACGAGATTGACGATGCGCGTGAAGAGGGCGCCGTAGTCGGCTTCCGGTGCGTGACCGGTCAAGGGGTCTCGATTGGCGCTGAACGCTTCGTCGAGTGTTGTCCAGTCCGCCGCCGTCAGCACTCGCTCGGCCAGCGGCAGGATCTCGCGCTCTTCCAACGCCATGTGCGCACGATAGAAGTCGACATAGCGAGCGGCGGCCTGCTCGAATGCCTCGCGCCGCGCTTCACCCATCATTTCGAAACCGAGCAGCGCATGTTCAAGGTCGCGAATATTGCGTTCGCCGTTCACATGTTCATGATCGAGACGGTCGAGCACCTCGGCTGCCTGCGGAGCGCGCGCCCGTATCATGGGAAACAACAATTCCGACTCCTTGCGGTGGTGCCGCTTTTCGGGAAACTCATCCAAATAGAACACCATCGCACGCAAGGTGGCGAAGTCCGGAAGGCTGCCCCGTCGCCGATGCTCGGCCAGCAGCAAAGGGATCGATCGCAGCATCGCCCACAAGGCCGCGTGCTCGTCACGAATGATGCTCAAAGTGTCGCGTGCCATGAAGATCCCTTTCGCGAGTCAGCTTTCCGATCTTGACACGATTTGCTTGCGCAACTCGCTGTAGCGCCCGTCGATTCCATCTCCAAATAGCGGGTCATGGGCGGACGGCCGCGCTTCCAACGATGCGCCAGTCGTCGGGTGACGCTATTGCATCGTGCATATCGATCCTTCGTAACCCTCTTGTCGTGATCCGCAACAGGACACCATTTCGGCACCCGCCGTCTTGCTCCGCATCAATCCTGCATCACGTTGACTCGCGTAACGCCGATCGAGCGCGAAGCGGTCAGCGCCGCCGGGTCGCTGCCTTGTCGCGCAACCTGCCGACGATCCCGCTGGGGAAGTAATAGACCGACAGCACGAACAGCACGCCCAGCCACAACAGCCAGCGATCGGGCGAGAACAACGCGGGCAGCAGCGGCAGCCCGGCGCTTGCGTTGGAGACGGCGCCCATCAGCTCCTGCAGATAGCTCTGCGCGAGGATGAAGAGCGTACTGCCGAGCACCGCACCGTAGAGCGTTCCCATGCCGCCGATCACGACGATCAGCAGGATGTCGATCATGATCTCGAAGGACAGCGACGTGTCCGGCCCGTTGTAGCGCAACCAGAGCGCGAGCATCACCCCGGCGAGCGTGGCGAAGCCCGATGCCAGAACGTTCGACAGGGTGCGGTACACGACGGTGCGATAGCCGAGCGCCTCCGCGCGAAAGGCGTTCTCCCGGATCGCCTGCAGGACGCGGCCGAACGGCGAATTGACGATGCGCAGCATCACGAGGAACAGCACGAGCGCGGCGAGAAACAACAGGTAGTACGCGATCAATTTTCCGTCGAGACTCACGCCGAGAAAGGGTTCGTCGGCGAATGAAAATCCCGGCGACAGAAGTTCCGGCGTCTTGAACGAAAGCCCGTCTTCGCCGCCGGTGAATTCCGACAATTGCGACGCGAGCGTCTGGAAGGCCGATGCCACGGCGAGCGTGATCATCGCGTAGAAGATGGCGCGCACGCGCAGGCTGAACAGGCCGATCACGAGCGACAGGGCGAGCGATGCAGCGAGCGCGCAGACGACGCCGATCGCGACGCTGCCCCAGCCGGGCCCGACGCGCGTGCTCGCGATCGCCACCCCATACGCACCGATGCCGAAGAACATCGTGTGGGCGAACGACACGATGCCGGTATAGCCGAGCAACAGGTCGTAGCTCGCGACCAGCACGATGAAGATCAGGATCTTCGCGGCAACGTTCAGGGCCTTCGCACCGGGAAACAGGAAAGGTGCGAGCGCGAGTGCCGCGACGACGAGTATCAGCAGGACCGCAAGCACGCGGCTGCGCGGCAGGTCGCCGGAAAGAAGGCGCGTAGTGATCGATGGCGTCATCGAGTGCGTCGTCGAATGTGTCATCGGGCGCGCGTCATCGAGGGCGTCATCGATCGGTGACCGGATAGATGCCCTGGGGCCGCCACAGCAGCACCATCACCATCAGCAGGATGTTCGAGAACAGCGCGACCTTGGGCGCGAGAAAGCCGGTGTAGTTGGCCATCAGCCCGACCAGAAGCGCGCCGAGAAAACAGCCGCCGGTGGATCCGAGACCGCCGATGATGATCACGATGAAGATCAGCACGTTTACTTGCGCGCCGATCTGCGGGGTCACGTTCTGCTGATACATGCCCCACATCACGCCGCCAAGACCGGCCAGCGCACTGCCGGCGACGAAAACGCCGACGAACAACCGCCGGATGCGATAGCCGAGGCTCTCGACCATTTCGCGATCCTGCACGCCCGCGCGGATCAACAAGCCGAGCTTGGTGCGATTGAGCACCCACACGAGCAGCGCGAGCACCAGCAATCCGATCACCACGGCGACCAGGCGATAACGCTCGACCGCGGCGTCGCCGATCAGGATCGATCCGCGCAACGCCGTGGGCAACGGAAGCGGAATCTGCTGGGGACCCCAGATCACCTTGATCATTTCCTCGCCGATGATCATGCCGCCCATCGTGATGAGGATCTGCTTGAGATGCTGGCCGTAGACGGGGCGTATCAACACGCGCTCGAACGCCCAGCCGAGCGCGCCGGCCACGGCCATCGCGGCCAGCATCGCGGGAAAGATCGCCGCGAGGTTCAGCAGCAGGTTCTCGGACGCGGTCCAGTTCGACATCAGGCCGAGCACGCTGGTGGCGACGAAGGCGCCGATGGCGATGAACACGCCGTGCCCGAAGTTGAGCACGTCCATCAAGCCGAAGATGAGCGTGAGGCCCGACGCGATGATGAAGATGATCATGCCCATCGCGAGCCCGGCGACGGTGAGCGTCACCCATGTCGGCGTCGAACCGGTCAGCGGCAGTGCGACGAGCGCAAGCAGCGGCACGAGCAGCAGTGGCGGCCAGTCGAGGCGGTTGGCCGCGAGCGCGGGGGCAGGGACGGTGGTCGTGGCTGCGCTCATCGACTCAGTGGTGCGTGGCGAGCGACAGGCCCAGGAGCGCGTGCTGCAGACCCTCGTCGGCCGCGAGTTCGTCCATGCGGCCGGCGTGCACGATGCGGCCGTCGTCCATCACCGCGACCGTATCGCCGAGCTGCCTTGCGAAATTGAAGTTCTGCTCGACCAGCAGGATGGTCGTGTCGGTGTTCTTCAACTCGCGAAAGGCAGCGATCATGTTGGCGATCATCGCAGGCGCGAGCCCCTTGCTGGGCTCGTCGATCAGGATCAGCTTCCTCGGCTCGACGATGGCGCGCGCAACCGCCAGCATCTGCTTCTGTCCGCCCGACAACTTGCCGGCGGGTCGCAGCCAGAAGGTCTTGATGGCCGGAAACAGATCGAAGATCCACGCGAGACGCTGGGCATCGATGGCGTCGGCATGCCGTGCGCTGCGCGCGGCCAGCGTCATGTTCTCTTTCACCGTGAGGTCGCCGAAGATGCCCATGTTCTCGGGCACGTAGGCGATGCCTAGCGATGCGATGTCGGGCGTGGGGAGCCTGGCGATGTCCTGTCCATCGAAGTGCAGCGTGCCGCTCGATGCGCGCCACAGGCCCATGATGGTTCGCAGCGTCGTGGTCTTGCCGGCGCCGTTGCGACCGAGCAGCATCGTCAGCTGGCCGCGCGGCACGACCAGGTCCACGCCGTGAAGGATGTGGTATGCGCCGATGTGCGTATGCGCGCCTTCGAGGCGCAGCAACGCCGGGTCGGCGCCGCTCGTCATGCCTCGAGTTCCGCGACCGGCGCGAGGCCGAGGTAGGCCTGCTGCACCACCGGCGACGCGATCACCGCTTCGGGTTCTCCATCGGCGACGAGGGCGCCGTTGTGCAGGACGATGATGCGATCGGCGAGTTCGCGCACGACGTCCATCTTGTGTTCGACCAGCAGGATGGTCTTGTCGCGGCGGCGCTTGAGCGCACGGATCAGCTCGAGCAACACCGGGACTTCATCGACGCTCATGCCGGCGGTGGGCTCGTCGAACAGGTAGATGTCGGGATCGAGCGCCATCAACATGCCGACCTCGAGCTTGCGTTGATCGCCATGCGGCAACTCGGCCGCGCTGCTGTTGCGCCTGGGCCCGAGCGCGACGGTCTCGAGCACTTCGTCGGCGCGTCCGATCAGGTCGCGATGATGCGACCACACGTTCCACAGATCGAGTCCGAGACGCGCGCGCGATTGCAGCGCCAGCCGCACGTTCTCGATCACCGTGAGATGCGGGAACAGATTGGTCAACTGGAACGCGCGTCCCAGTCCCGCGTGGGTGCGCGCGGAGGCGCCGAGCGCGGAGATGTCGCGCCCGTGCAGCAGCACCTGTCCGGAGCTCGCCTTCAGTTGACCGGAGACGAGGTTGAAGTAGGTGGTCTTGCCCGCGCCGTTCGGCCCGACGATGGCCGTCAGGGTGCCCGGCATGAATGCGCACGACACCGCGTCGACGGCCACGTGGCCGCCGAAGCGGATCGTCAGGTCACGCGTTTCGAGAGAGGGATTCAAGTACGTCCTGGCGCCCGCCGCACAAGGCCGACTGCGAATCGATGGCACCGATGCCGCGGGGACGGACGCCTAGCGCTTGTTCCGGATCGGCACGTTCATCTCCTCGGGCTTGATCTCGCGAACCAGTTCGGGCACGCCCCAGGCGAATGCCGGATCGACCTTGATCCGGAAGTGATACATGGCCTGCATCGCCTGATGGTCTTCCTTGCGGAAGGTCATCTTGCCTTTGGGTGTCTCGAAGCTCATGCCCTCCATGGTCTTGATCAAGGTCTCGGTGTCGCTCTTGCCGCCACTTTTCTTCAGGGCCTCGACGACCGCAATGCCTGCAGCCATGCCGCCTGCGGTAAAGAAATCGGGCGGGCTCTTGAACTGCTTGTAGTGATTGGCGACCAGCCACTCGTTGACCGGATTCTTCGGGATGCCGAAGTAGTAGTAGGTCGCGCCTTCCATGCCGGGGAACTGCTTGAACGCCGCCATCGCGGGCAGGATGTTGCCGCCGGTGGCGATCTCGATGCCGTAGCGCTTCGGGTCGAGGTCGGCGATCTTGTACGGATTGCCGGCGCCGGCCCACAGGATGAAGATGATCTTGCGGCCCGGCTTGTCCTTCAACGCATCGAACAGACGCTGCGCGCCGGCGGTGAAGTCGGTGGTGTTCGTCGGAAGATATTCCTCATGCACGATCTTGGCGTTCTTCAGGGATTCGCGAAACGCCTTCACGCCGTCGCGGCCGAACGCATAGTCCTGCGCGAGCATCGCGATCGAGGTGCCCGGCTTGTCGAGCGCCACGGCGTTGGAGATCGCATCCTGCGATGAATTGCGGCCGGTGCGAAAGATGTAGCGATTCCACTTCTCGCCGGTGATCGCGTCGGCAACGGCCGGCTCGACCAGCAGGATCTTCTTGTACTCCTCGGCCACCGGCAGCATCGCCAGCGCGACGCCTGACGAGGTCGGCCCGATCGCGATGTCGGCCTTGTCGTCGGCGAACGCGGCGGCGAGCTGGCTCTTGCCCACGTCGGGCTTGCCCTGGGAGTCGCGCTCGACGAGCACGATCTTGCGGCCGCTCACCATCATCGTGCCGCCCGTCGCGTAGTCCAGGCCCATCATCAGGCCGGTCTGGGTCTGCTTCGCATAGGCCTCGAGCGGCCCGGTCTTGTCGTAGACGTGGGCAATCCTGAAATCGGCGCCATGCGAAGAAAGCGACACTGCGAAGGCCGCAGCGGCCAGGACGACTCGATATGACTTCATGCGTGGTTCCCCTGAATCAATTGATGTGTCGTGATATTCGAACTCGATCGCCGCCGCACTAGCCGCGCGTGACCGGCATCTCTTCGAGCGGCGTGTTCTTGCCGCTCGAGCGCGGGATCGTCATGTGCTTGGACAGCTCGATCTTCGCGACCGCGACCCGATGGACTTCGTCGGGCCCGTCGGCCAGGCGCAGCGTGCGCGAGTGCGCGTACATCATCGCGATCTCGGAGCGCGCGATCTTGTTGCCCACGGTGTCCATCTTGAAGGCCGCGTTGAGCGTGAGGAAACGCGCCTGATCGATCATGCAGCGCGCCTCGGCGATGCGCTCGAGCGTCACGCCCTGTTCGGCGATCTTCTTGCCGAAGGCCACGCGTTCCAGCGATCGCTTGCACATCAGTTCGAGCGCGCGCTCGGCCACGCCGACCAGTCGCATGCAATGGTGGATGCGGCCCGGTCCGAGACGACCCTGCGCGATC
>JBBQCA010000157.1:0-7813 GCA_038318315.1 Burkholderiales bacterium
AGGACTGGTTTCTGAAATACGAATTGAAGACGGTCGTCAACGTCGCCGAGGTCGCCAGCGTCGGCGGCCTGGTGCGGCAATACCAGATCGTGCTCGACCCGGACAAGCTGCGCGCCTATGGCATCACGCACAGCAAGGTAATCGCGGCAGTCCAGCGCGCGAATCAGGAGGCCGGAGGCGCGGTGCTCGAACTCGGCGAAGCCGAATACGTGGTGCGCGCGTCGGGCTATCTGCGGAGCCTCGACGATTTTCGCAAGATCCCGCTGACTGCGACCGATGCCGGTGTCTCGGTCAGGCTCGGCGACGTGGCACGCATTCAGGTCGGCCCCGAGGCGCGGCGCGGCGTCGGCGAATACGGAGGTGAAGGCGAGGCGCCCGGTGGCGTGATCGTGATGCGTTCGGGCAAGAACGCGCTCGAAACCATCACCGCGGTGAAGGCAAAACTCGAGACGCTCAAGCCCGGCCTGCCCAAGGGTGTCGAGATCGTGCCGGTGTACGACCGCTCGAGTTTGATCGAGCGCGCCGTCAGGAATTTGCGCGACAAGTTGATCGAAGAGTTCGTCGTCGTCGTATTGGTGTGCGCGTTGTTCCTGTTTCATCTGCGCTCGGCGCTGGTCGCGATCGTGACGCTGCCGCTTGGCGTGCTCGGCGCATTCATCGTGATGCGATATCAGAACGTGAACGCAAACATCATGTCGTTGGGCGGCATCGCGATCGCGATCGGTGCGATGGTCGACGCCGCGGTCGTGATGATCGAGAACGCGCACAAACACATCGAGGCCTGGCATCGCGAGCATCCCGATCAGCAGTTACAGGGACAGGAGCAATGGCGCGTCATCGGAGACGCGGCTGCGGAGGTCGGCCCTGCGTTGTTCTTCTCGCTTCTCATCATCACGCTGTCGTTCATTCCTGTGTTCACGCTCGAAGCGCAGGAGGGCCGTTTGTTCGCACCCCTCGCCTACACCAAGACCTACGCGATGGCAGTCGCGGCCGGCCTGTCGATCACGCTGGTGCCGGTGTTGATGGGTTTGTTGATCCGCGGGCGTATTCCGAACGAGACGGCCAATCCTCTGAATCGCTTTCTGATCGCGGCTTATCGTCCGCTGCTCGACGCGGTACTGAGACGACCCAAGCTCACGCTGGCCATTGCGGCGATCATTGCCGTTGCAACGCTCTATCCGGCGTCGCAACTCGGCGGCGAATTCATGCCCCCGCTTGACGAAGGCGACTTGCTGTTCATGCCGAGCGCGCTGCCGGGCTTGTCGGCCAGCAAAGCCTCCGATCTTCTGCAGCAGACCGACCGCCTGATCCGCACCGTGCCCGAAGTGCAGACCGTTTACGGCAAGGCCGGGCGCTTCGAATCGGCGACCGATCCTGCCCCGTTGGAGATGTTCGAGACCACGATCCAGTTCAAACCGAAAAGCGAATGGCGCGCCGGCATGACGACTGACCGGCTGATCCAGGAACTCGATGCCATCGTCAAGATCCCGGGCCTGTCGAACGTGTGGGTGCCACCGATCCGCAACCGCATCGACATGCTCGCGACCGGCATCAAGAGCCCGGTTGGCGTGAAGATCGCGGGCGCGAATCTGTCGGAGATCGACCGCATCGCGGGCGAGGTCGAGCGCGCGGTCAAGGATGTGCCGGGCGTGTCGTCGGCGCTCGCCGAACGTCTGACCGGCGGGCGCTACGTCAATGTCGATATCGACCGCGATGCCGCGGCACGCTACAGCATGAACATCGCCGATGTGCAGAGTGTCGTTTCATCGGCGGTGGGCGGCGAGAACATTGGGGAGACCGTCGAAGGCTTGCAACGCTTTCCGATCAACCTGCGCTATCCGCGCGAGCTGCGCGACTCGGTCGAGAAGCTGCGTGATCTGCCCGTCTTGACCGAGCGCGGCGCACAGATCCGCCTGGGTGACGTGGCGCGGCTGACGATCGCTGACGGGCCACCAATGTTGAAGAGTGAAAACGCGCGGCTCTCAGGTTGGGTGTATGTAGACATCCGCGGCCGCGACCTGAAATCGGCGGTCGTCGACATGCAGCGCGCCGTGGCGAAGAAGGTCAAGCTTACGCCGGGCTATTCGATCTCATGGTCGGGCCAATTCGAGTATCTCGAACGCGCCACCGCGCGGCTGAAGCTCGTCGTGCCGGCCACGCTCGTGATCATCTTCATGCTGCTGTATCTGACTTTTCGCCGCGTCGGCGAAGCCGTGCTGATCATGGCGACGCTGCCGTTCGCCGCGGTGGGCGGCTTCTGGCTGCTGCTGATCCTCGGCCACAACATTTCGGTGGCGAGTGGCGTGGGCTTCATCGCGCTGACCGGCGTCGCGTCCGAGTTCGGCGTGATCATGCTGCTGTATCTGAAGCAGGCTTGGGAGGCTCGCGTCGCAGAGGGTAAGACCAGCAACGACGACCTGCTCGATGCGATCCGCGAAGGCGCCGTGTTGCGGGTGCGACCCAAGGCGATGACGGTCTCCGTCATTGTTGCCGGGCTGCTGCCGATCATGTGGAGCCACGGCACAGGTTCGGAAGTCATGCAACGCATCGCTGCGCCGATGGTGGGCGGCATGATCACCGCGCCGCTGCTCTCGATGTTCGTGGTGCCTGCGGTGTATTTGTTGATGCGGAGCGCGCGGACCCATTCGCGCGCCAGCGCTTCGGCGATCGCTGCGTGAAGGGCTCTAAGACCACCCATACGCCAACACGGCCCCCGGTTGGTATCGCAATTCGGCGGTCTGAGCCTGCGCGTTTCTTTAAGTATAAAAGCGGTATTTCGTTATTAGGAGAATCAAATGAAGATCCGATACGCGCTACTTGCTAGTTCCTGTCGCTGATTGCAACCCAAGTATTCGCACAAAAAGAAAATGCCCATTCCGCGATAAAAGGCATGGGCATCTCCAAACCAAGTGAGACGACGATCGACAAAAAATTCCCTGGATTGCCGATGACAATAGCGCTTTGATACGGGACGCCAGTGCTTACGAGATTGATGCGAGCTCATGAATAAAAGCATCTTGGTCGCACTGCTTGCGGCGGCATTGTTCGGCGCAAGCACGCCGCTTGCCAAGCTGTTGATTGGCGAGTTGCCTCCCTTGTTGCTCGCGGGTGTCCTCTATCTGGGCAGTGGGCTCGGACTCTTGATCTGGTATTCGATCAGACGGCTGCTCGTGCGTGGCGCGCCGCCTGACCGATTGCGCCAGCGCGATGTGCCGTGGCTGGCCGGCGCCATCGTCGCGGGCGGCGTCATCGGACCCGTGCTCTTGATGATCGGGCTCGTCAACACGACGGCCGCCACGGCGTCTCTTCTGCTCAACATGGAAGGTGTACTGACCGCACTGCTCGCGTGGTTCGTCTTCAAGGAAAACTTCGACGCGCGCATTGCGCTCGGTATGGGGCTGATCGTCGCGGCAGGTCTCCTGCTGTCGTGGCAGGAAAGTCTCGCGCGCGGCGCGCCGTGGGGAGCACTCGCGATCGTCGGCGCTTGTCTCGCCTGGGCGATCGACAACAACCTGACTCGCAAGGTGTCCGCGAGCGATGCGGTACAGATCGCGTGCTGGAAAGGGTTGGCGGCCGGCGCGGTCAACGTGACCGTGGCGGTCCTGCTTGGCGCTCGCGCCCCTTCTGCGGCCGTACTTGCTAGCGCCGCGCTGGTCGGTTTTTTCGGCTATGGGCTCAGCCTGGTGCTATTCGTCGTGGCCTTGCGCAATCTCGGTACTGCGCGTACCGGCGCGTACTTTTCGATCGCTCCGTTTTTTGGCGCCGCACTTTCTTTGCTGTTGTTTGCCGGCGTGCCCGGTCTTTTGTTCTGGATCGCCGCACTACTGATGCTTGCCGGAATCTGGCTGCACGTCTCGGAGAACCATGCCCACGCGCATACGCATGAACCGATGAGCCACGCGCACGAGCACACACATGACGCGCATCACCGACACAGACACGACTTCGAATGGGACGGCAAAGAGCCCCACGCGCATATGCACCGGCATCATCGGCTACCACACACGCATGCGCACTATCCGGATATACACCATCGCCATACGCACTGACCGCGTCGGCGCTGCGATCGTCTCGGCGGCATTCGACCCCATGTCACCAGGCTGACGACGACGGCGGCAAACACTTTCGCGCTGCCTCCCATCAAAGCGTCGAGGATGGCGACGCAATCGCGCGGTCGACGATCGTTTGCGCTTCGATCAGGATGCGCTGCAGATGATCGGTGCCGCTGAAACTCTCGGCATAGATCTTGTAGAGGTCTTCGGTACCCGAGGGCCGCGCGGCGAACCAGCCACTTCCCGCAATCACCTTGACACCGCCGATCGGCGCGCCATTACCGGGCGCGTTGCCGAGGATGCTCGTGATCGTTTCGCCGGCGAGTTCTCTTGTATCGATTTTCTGCGGCGTGAGCGCCGCAAGCTGTTTCTTCTGCTGAGGAGTCGCCGGGGCCTCGACCCGGTCGGCGACCGGATCGCCGAACTCGTGCGCGAGCTCGGCGTATAACGCGCCCGGGTCGCGCCCGTAGCGCGCGGTGATCTCGGCCGCGAGCAACGCCGGGACCATGCCGTCCTTGTCGGTGGTCCAGGCCGAACCGTCGCGGCGCAGGAAGCTGGCGCCGGCGCTTTCCTCGCCGCCGAAACCGAGCGACCCGTCGAGCAGGCCGGCGGCGAACCACTTGAAGCCGACTGGGACTTCATAGAGCGTTCGTCCGAGGCGTGCGGTCACCAGGTCGATCAGACGTGTACTGACGACGGTCTTGCCGACGGCGGCGTGCGGTCCCCATTGCGGCCGGTGCTGAAAGAGATAGTCGATCGCAACCGACAGGTAGTGGTTCGGTGCCAGCAAGCCGGCGTTCGCGGTGACGATGCCGTGGCGGTCGTGATCGGTGTCGCAGGCGAACGCGATGTCGAAGCGGTCTTTGATGTCGATCAGGCGCTGCATCGCATAGCGCGACGACGGGTCCATGCGGATGCGACCGTCCCAGTCGAGCGTCATGAAGCGAAACGTCGGATCGACCTCGTCGTTGATCACGGTCAGGTGGAGCTGATAGCGCTCGGCGATCCGCGCCCAGTAATGCACGCCGGCGCCGCCGAGCGGATCGACGCCGATGCGAATCTTCGCGTCCCGAATCACATCCATGTCGATGACGTTGCCGAGGTCGGCGACGTAGGCGTCGAGGAAGTCGTGCCGGTGCGTCGTTGCCGCATGCAGCGCCCGCCCGTATGCCATGCGCCGCACGCCGTGCAGAGCATGCTCGAGAAAGCTGTTGGCTGCGGCCTCGATCCAGCCCGTGATGTCCGCGCCGGCCGGGCCGCCGTTCGGCGGGTTGTATTTGAAGCCTCCATCTTCCGGCGGATTGTGCGAGGGCGTCACGACGATGCCGTCGGCGAGCCCCGATGTGCGCCCACGGTTATGAGTCAGGATCGCGTGCGAGATCGCAGGCGTCGGTGTGTATTCATCGTGCACTGCCAGCATCACGTCGACGCCGTTGGCGGCCAGCACCTGGAGTGCGCTGGCGCACGCCGGCTGCGACAACGCGTGCGTGTCGATGCCGAGGAAGAGCGGCCCGTCGATGCCCCTGACCTTTCGGTATTCGCAAATCGCCTGCGTGATCGCCAGCACGTGCGATTCGTTGAACGAGAGGTCGACCGAGGAGCCGCGGTGTCCCGAGGTTCCGAACGCGACGCGTTGCGCGGGCACGGACGGATCTGGAACCCCGGTGTAATACGCCGTGACGAGCTTCGACAGGTCGACCAGCGCCGAGGGCGGCGCCGGCTTGCCGGCCAGCGGACTGATCAGCTGGACCACGATGTCGCTGCCTGGTCCCTGCGCTCGCTCCAGTAGAGGATCAGTGCGATTGCCCACGGGAGTACGCAGAACAGGATCAGCCACTTGAAGTCCGAGGCAATGACGAAATTCACGGCAGCCGTCAATCCGATGGACGTCACGCCGGCGAGCGTCACAACGACTGCAGCGCCGCGGCCCCGCTCGCGAAAGCTGGTAAGCGCTACGTAGAACGTCAACAGGCCAGCGGCAAACATGTGTCCACCCATCACCCAGAACACGCGGCGAAGCCAGATCGCGAGACCGGGCGCCGCAGCCTGAAGCTCCGCCAACGAGGTCCCCATGAAGCGCGGGTCTTCGGGCAGCAAGGGGGGTCGCAGGAAGACGAAGTACACGCCGAGGGCCATGAGGACCGCGCCACCGAGCGCCAGAACCGTTGCCGAGTAAGGTCGAAGTCTCATGGGGTCGGTGAACTTTGCGGCCTTGGGTTCTTGATGCCCGCAAGCTTGGTGCGCTTGAGCATTAGCGCGTTGATCGCCACGATGGCCGAGCTCCCCGACATTGAAAGCGCCGCGATCTCCGGTGACAGGGTGAACGGATAGAAGACACCGGCGGCCAGCGGGAATGCGATGGTGTTGTAGCCGACCGCCCACCACAGGTTCTGGTGCATCTTGCGCAAGGTGGCGCGCGACAGCTCGATGGCGCCGACCACGTCGTAGGGATCGCTCTTCATCAGCACGACCTGCGCGCTTTCCATCGCCACGTCGGTGCCCGCGCCGATCGCGAAGCCCACGTCGGCTTGCGTGAGCGCAGGCGCATCGTTGATACCGTCGCCGACCATGCCGGCCTTCTGACCCTCGTCCTGCAGTTCCTTGATCTTCGAAGCCTTCTGGCCCGGCAGCACATCAGCCAGCACGAGGTCGATGCCGAGCTCCCTGCCGATGCGCTCGGCGGTCGCCTGGTTGTCTCCCGTGATCATCGCGACCTTAACGCCGCGCTCCTGCAGCTTGGCGATCGTGGCCCTGGAGGTCGGCCTGACGGCATCGGCGATGGCGATCAGGCCGATGAGCTTTCCGGCGCGAGCGACATGGACCACGGTGCGGCCGCCGCCTTCGAGTCTTGCTGCCTCGGAAGCCAGCGCATCCAGTGCGACTCCTTCGGACTGCATCAGCATGCGGTTGCCCAGCAGCACTACGTCGCCGCCGATCGTGGCGCGGGCGCCCTGTCCATCGATATTCGTGAACCCGGAAGCAAGCTCGGTCGGCGCAGTGCCCGCGCGTTTGAGCACCGCCAGCGCCAAAGGATGTTCTGAGAACTTCTCTACAGCCGCGGCGAGCGCCAGCAACTGCCCCTCGTCAACACCCGACGCGGTAACTATCTCGACCACATCGGGCTGACCGAGCGTGAGCGTGCCAGTCTTGTCAAACACGATGACCGTGAGCTTGGTCGCGTTCTCCAGCGCGGCGGCGTTCTTGAACAGGATGCCGTTGATCGCCCCGAGCCCGGTACCGACCATGATCGCCATCGGCGTAGCCAGCCCGAGCGCGTCCGGGCAGGCGATCACGAACACCGTGATGGTCAGCGTCAGCGCGAACAGCAGCGGCTGACCGATGACCCAGAACCACACGCCTAAGGTCAGCAGGCCGATGGCGATGGCGGCGAGCACCAGCCATTGCGACGCTCGATCGGCCAGCAGTTGTCCAGGCGCCTTGGAGTTCTGCGCCTCCTGCACCAGCTTGACGATCTGCGCGAGCGCCGTGTCGGCGCCGACCTTGGTGGCCTTGTAGCGGAAGCTGCCGCTCTGGTTGATGGTCGCGCCGACGACGGTGTCTCCGACGACCTTCTTCACCGGCATCGACTCGCCCGTCAGCATCGACTCGTCGACCTGAGAGCCGCCGTCGATGATCTCGCCGTCCACCGGGATCTTGTCGCCCGGCTTGATGACGACCGTCTCGCCGGCCAGCACCTCCGAAGTCGCCACCTTGATCTCGACGCCTCCACGCACACGAATTCGAATGGGACGGCAAGGAAC
>JBBQCA010000158.1:0-7798 GCA_038318315.1 Burkholderiales bacterium
CGGCCGGCAGGTCACGCGCTTCAAGCGCGACGGCGAGCAATACGACGTGATCGTGCAGGTCGCGCCGCGCGACCGCACGCGACCGACCGACATCAGCGACATCAACGTGCGCACCAGGAGCCTGCAGATGGTGCCGCTGTCTAACCTGCTCGCGGTCAAGGAAGGCGTGTCGCCGCAGTCGCTCAATCACTTCAATCGCCAGCGCGCCGTGAGCGTGACGGCCACGCTCGCGCCCGACTACACGATAGGCGATGCGCTCAAGGCGGCCAACGAGTCCGCAAAGCGCAGCTTGCCGCCGACGGCACAGACCGATCTGAACGGCGTCACGCGCGAGTTCCGCGACTCGGCGGGCAGCATCTATCTCACCTTCGTGCTCGCGCTCGCGTTCATCTACCTGGTGTTGTCGGCCCAGTTCGAGAGTTTCATCGATCCGTTCGTGATCATCCTGTCGGTGCCGCTGGCGATCACCGGCGCGCTGCTCGCGCTGTGGCTGTCGGGCGGCACGCTCAACATCTTCAGCCAGATCGGCCTAGTCACGCTGGTCGGCTTGATCACCAAGCACGGCATCCTGCTCGTCGAGTTCGCCAATCAGTTGCGCGCGAAGGGCTTGAGCATCAAGCAGGCCGCGCGCGAAGCCGCGGTGCTGCGATTGCGACCGATCCTGATGACCACCGGCGCGATGGTGCTGGGCGCGGTACCGCTCGCGTTCGCGGCCGGCGCGGGCGCCGAATCGCGCATGCAGATCGGCTGGGTGATCGTGGGAGGCATGAGCTTCGGCACGCTGCTGACCCTGTTCGTCGTGCCGACCGTCTACACGCTCGTGGCGCGCGGGCACAAGAGCGCGATCGTCTCCGACGAGATCGTCGAGCCTGCGATCGCGGGCGTGCATACGCCTGCGGGTCGCTGAACCACTGCAAAAATATACGGGACCGCATGCGTCAGATCCTTCTCGACACCGAGACCACAGGCCTCAATCCAAGAACCGGCGATCGCATCATCGAGATCGGCTGCATCGAATTGCTGAATCGCCGGCCCACCGGCAGCACGTTTCACCACTACGTCAATCCCGGCCGCGACAGCGAGCCTGGTGCGCTTGCGGTTCACGGCCTGACCACCGAGTTCCTGTCGGACAAGCCGCCGTTCGCGGACATCGTCGACGCGCTGTGCGACTTCGTGAATGACGCCGAGATCCTGATCCACAACGCGTCCTTCGACGTGGCGTTTCTCGACGAGGAACTCGCGCGCCTCGAACGACCCGCGTTCCGCGAACACTGTGCGAACGTGATCGACACGCTGGCGATGGCGCGCGAACTGCATCCCGGCAAACGCAACAGTCTCGATGCGCTGTGCGAACGCTACGGCGTTTCGAACGCGCACCGCACCCTGCACGGCGCGCTGCTCGACGCCGAGCTGCTCGCCGATGTCTATCTGGCGATGACGCGCGGGCAGGAGAGCCTGGTGATCGACATCGCACCGCGCCCGACGACGCGGGTGGGATGGGTGGCGGTCGACCGCATGACGCTGCAGGTGGTGCCGGCGGACGAACACGAACGCGCGGCGCATATCGCCACGCTCGAAGCGATCGCGAAGGAGAGCAAGCGCATTTCGGTGTGGCGGACGCTTGGCGCGGCGGCTTCGCAAGCTGTCGAACCGGCCTGACCGTTTGGCCTATCGGAACCGGCCATGTAATAATTCGCGTCCCGTTTTGCAGCATCCAGCGGGCGGTTAACTCAGCGGTAGAGTGCCACCTTCACACGGTGGAAGCCACTGGTTCGATCCCAGTACCGCCCACCAAATCTACGTACCTCGATCGCGCCGCCGGTCGTCATTGCGATGAGCCCGGCGAAAACGCATCCGGTACCGGCGGCTGCGTGGACCCCGGTGTTCGAAGCTCGCGCTGCCACCATCCCACGTTGTGCCACGCGCCGAGCTTGTAGCCGACCTTGCGATAGACGCCCGCAGGCGCGAAGCCCGCCGACTCGTGCAGCGCCACGCTCGCCGCATTGGGCAATGCGATTCCGGCGAACGCCTGGTAGTAGCCCAGCGATGCGAGTGCGTCGAACAACGATCGATAGAGTGACCCGGCTATGCCTTGCCGGCGTGCATCGCTGCGCACATAGACGGTGACATCGACCGACCACCGGTAGGCCGCGCGCTCGCGATGACGGCTTGCATAGGCGTAGCCATCGAGGTTGCCTGCGGCATCGACGCTCACCAGCCACGGCAGAGACTGCAGCGTGGTCGCGATGCGTCGGCGCATTTCGTCGATCGTGGGCGCTTCGAGTTCGAACGAGATCACCGTGTCCCTGACGATAGGCGCGTAGATCTCCGTGATCGCGGGCGCGTCGTCGGGGTTTGCGATGCGGATGGTCATGGCACGGCCCGTGTGGCCGACAATGCGCGGTCGATCGCAAGGCCTATCCCCGCGCCGATCAATTCGGCCCCGACGAAACCCGGCACACTGGCCGGCGCGATGCCGGCGAAGCTGTCGCTGAACATGCGGCCCAGGGCCGCGGCCGGATTCGCGAACGAGGTGGACGCGGTGAACCAGTACGCGGCGCCGATATAGCAGGCGACCATCGCGGCCGCGCGATGCGCAGGCGCCCGCAGCACCACCAACACGAGACCGGCGGTGGCGACGGCTTCGGCGATCCACTGCCCGGTACCGCTGCGCACCTTGGTCGAGAATTGCAGGATGGTCGTGTCGAACATCGCGTGGGCGAGCCACGCGCCGAGCACCGCCCCGACCAGTTGCGCGATGACATAGGGACCGAGCATGGCCCGAGGCATCGCGCCGCGCGCGACCAGCATCAGGGAGATCGCCGGGTTGAAGTGGGCGCCGCTCACCGGACCCATCACCTCGATGAGAACGTAGAGCCCTCCCACCGTCGCGAGCGTATTGGCGAGCAGGGCGATGGCGTCGTTGCCGTTCGACAGTCGCTCGCCCATGATGCCCGAGTCGATCACGACGGCCAGCAGCAACGCCGTGCCGAGCGTCTCGGCGAAAAGCTTGCGCGCGAATTCAGCCACGTTCGTCAGCCAAGTTCCGAAGGGAAATACATTTATCGGAGCGAAGCGCGGGCCGCCGGCCTATCGCTTGCCGATCGCATCGACTTCGCGCTTGAGCGATACGGCGTCGAGTTTGCGAAGCGGCAATGCGAGCATCAGCTCGATGCGTCGCTTGAGCAGGAGGGCCGTGTCGTGAAATGCCTTCGCCTTGCCTTCGTCGCTGCCCGTCACCGCTGCAGGGTCGGGCGCGCCCCAATGCGCGGTTGTCGGCTGGCCGGGCCAGAAAGGGCAGGACTCTCCCGCGGCCTGATCACAAACGGTGAAGACGAAATCGAGCACGGGGGCGCCGGGCTTGCCGAACTCATCCCAACTCTTGCTGCGATAGCCGTCTGTCGGAAGACCCATCGTGGCTAGCGTTCGCAGTGCGAACGGGTTGACCGTACCGCCCGGATGGCTTCCCGCGGAATACGCGCGGACCCGCCCTGCGCCGAGATGATTCATCAGGGTCTCCGCCATGATCGAACGCGCGGAATTGGCGGTGCAGATGAAGAGGGCGTTGAAAATGTTTTCCTCCATGACGCAACTCAGCAGCAGGAGCTCGACGTACCGGCGACCTTCCCGCGCGACGCCGGGGTTGCGCAGCAAGCCGAAGCCTCTCCCTGGCTTTGTGTGGCCGCTTCGTTGAAGACCGGAATGTTGTCGAGTGTGTGGAAATGTTCCCACGCGATGCCCTGCGGGTCGGTGACCCAATGCTTCTCGCTGCGCGCGTAGCAGCAGGTCGTTTCGCCTTCGTCGAGCAAGGTCATGTCGGCTGCTTGCGCGCGCCCCCGCAGTTCGGCCAGCTCCGCGGCATCGTCGGTCTGAAAGCCGAGGTGATCGACACCCGGTTTGCCGCCGCGTGTCGAGATGGCGAAGTTGACGCGCGGATCCTCGAGCATCCACTTGGCATAGTCGCTCTCGACGCGGGCGGGCGCCGCTGCGAACAGACTGGAATAGAACGCGATGCTGGCCTGCAGGTCTTCGACGTGCGCGTGAACGTGAAATCGCTTCATGGCCTTTCTCCTATCAACAATGGCGTGAATCCGTGCTCGCTTCGACGGCGCAGGCCGAACCCTGGCAGCAGTTTTCGGTGAGGTAGCCGAGCAGCGTGTTCATCTTGTCGAACGCGGCACGATAGATGATGAATCGGCTCGCACGCTCCTGCGTGACGAGCCCGGAATGGGTGAGTTCCTTCAGGTGAAACGACAGGGTATTCGCGGGAATCCGCAGACCCTCCGCCATCATCCCCGGCGTCATCCCCTCGGGTCCGGCGACCACGAGCGCGCGAAACACCCGGAGGCGCACGGCGTGTGCCAGGGCTGCGAGCAATTGCGAGGCGCTGATCTCATCCATGGCTCCAGTATAGTAGAAATAACGAAATGTGCAACGAGGCGATCCGCGAGCTTCATTCACCTGCGCCCGGCGGGGACCGGAAAGCCGATCAGCGATCCGTCGTCTCTCGCAGGACTGCCACGGGCAGATCGGCCAGGAGGTCGGCCAGGCGCATCCGCCCCCCGGCACTCCGGTGCGGCTGATCGGTCACGGCGTCCCGCCACGTCGCTGACGCGGCATCGGCGGGCAACACGATGGCGGTGTCCTCCCATCGATCGGGCATCACATGGGGAAGCGATCGATCGCCGAGCAGCGCATGCGCATGCAACGTGATCACGACCAGTACGCGGTCGCGACCGTCGCTGCGCACGAACGCCAGGGCATGCTCGGCCCGCGACCCTTCGAGGGTGACCGGGTGATGGAATCCGCGCGAAAAGAGCGCGGGCCGCTCCTTGCGAAACGCGAGCAGGCGCGCGATCAGCGCCTGCTTGATGCGGCCGTCGCGCCACGCATCGAGCAACGCGGCGATGTCGACGCCATCGTCCAGTGCGTTCAACGCGTCGTGCCTCGCCGCGTAATCGACCGGGCTTCGATTGTCGGGATCGACCAGGCTGAAGTCCCACCACTCGGTGCCCTGGTAGAAGTCCGGCACGCCCGGCGCGGTGAGGTGCAAGGTCGTCTGCACGAGACCGTTCAGGGCGCCGCAGGCCGCGATGCTCGCAACGAAACTTGCGGCCTCGCGCGCGAAGGAGCTGCGCGACGGATCCATGATGCGATCTAGGAAGGCGCGGCAGGTCGCTTCGTAATGCTCGTTGGGCATGGCCCAGTCGGACGGTCGCTTGGTCTCGCGCAAGGCCTTCGTCTGCCAGCCGGCAACGCGCTCGATGAAGTGCGCGAGTTGCTTGCATATCGACTCATCGCTGAAGTCGATGCCGCGGTCGATGTCGCCCGCCAACGCCAGCGGCCACGCGCCGATCAGCGTCTGCATCAGCATGATCTGGTCTTCGGGCAAGGGCACCGGCGCGGATTCGGCCACCATGTGCGCGATCGCCGCGAGACCTGCGGGCGGAATCATCGGTGCGGTTTCGGCGGCGACGTCGTCCGCGATCGTGGATCGCTCTTCGAGCGGTGTGTTCAGCACCAGCCAGCGTTTCAGCGTCGCGATCCAGCGTTGCGGAATTTCCGAGAGCACCGCGAGCCGCGCTCGCGTATCGGCACCGCGCTTGTGATCGTGGGTAGCAGTCGCCAGCATCGAATGCGGAAAGCTCTTCGCACGCCGCACGCACTTCGCGTGGAACTGCTCGATCGAAAGCGCGAACTCGCCCGGGTCCGATCCGACTTCGTTGCGCGAGATCAGGCGGCCGTAGCGATAGAAGGCGGTGTCCTCGATGGACTTTGCGGCCAGCGGCGGCGTGAGCTGCTGGAAGCGCGTGACCGCCTGGCGACGTTCGGTGCGTTGCTTGCGCGTCGAGGCTTCGGGCAAGACGTCCGAAGCGGCATCGCCGCCCAGCCAATGGTCGAGCCACGCGAGCACAGTGCGGTCCGAAGGTCGCACCGTGTCGTGCGCCGCGCGCAGCGCGCACACCAGCACCGCGGTGTCGGCGGCAGAGCGACCGCGCGCATCGACGTAGGTGCGATACACGTCAATCTGCACCAGCAGTTCGGTCAGCGCGCGGGCGATCGCGATCAACGCGACATCGCGCGTGTCGATGTCGGCGCGCGCCACGCGATGCAAGGCGCGCGCGGCCGCATTGAATTCGGCCGCGAGATTCTCGGCCAGGATCTGGCGACGCGCAGCGATCGCTTCGGCGTGAAAGTCGGGCGGCCTCTGCGTGGCGCGCGACCAGAACGCCGCGAGCGGTTCGGCGCCTTGCGGATCGTGCAGCAGCGCGCCGACTTCATCCATGAAGTCGTAGCCGGTGGTGCCGTCGACGCGCCACTCGCTGCGCAGGTCTTCATGCGACGCGAGGATCTTCTCGACCACGATCCACGGGCGCTTCCAAGGCAAGGGGGATTCAACGCGCGATTCGGACGCGACGCGCGATTCGAGGTTCTCGACGTCGCGTTCGCGCGAGAGCGTTTCGAGGCGCTTGCGGAGTTCGCGGCAATAGCCGCGCGGATCGGCCAGGCCATCCACGTGATCGACCCGCATCGCATCGATCACGCCTTCGCGGTACAGGCGAAACACGGTCGCGTGGACGGCGTCGAAGACTTCGTCCCGCTCGACTCGCACGCCCGCGAGATCGGTCACCTCGAAGAAGCGTCGCCAGTTGATCTCATCGGCCGCCGCGCGCCACGAGGCCAGTCGATACGATTGGCGTTCGAGCAGAGCGTGCAGGCGCGCGCGGCCTTCGTGCGTGGATGGCGTGTAGTGCGCGAGAACTTTATCGATGGCGGCGCGGGCAGCTTCGTCGCGACGCGCCTCGCGCAGACCGGCACGCGCTGCATCGAGCGAGGCATCGCGGCGCGCGAGGATGTCCGCGCGCTCGCGTACGTCGTTGCGCGGCAAATCGCGAAGCACCTCGACCGCATCGAAGCGGCGCGCGACTTCGCTCAGCCCTTCGTTACCGGATGCGTCGAGGATCGTCGCGTGGTCCGCGATCGCGATCGGAAAGGCTTGATCGAAGTAGCGGGCCTCGAACGCATTCGCGTCTTCGTCGAATGCGAGAATCAGATCGCCCGACGCGAGCGTCTCCCCATAACCCGAACCGAGAAAGGGTGCGAGCAATCTGCCGCGCAACATCGGATCGCTCGACGCCCAGTCGATGTCGAAGGTCGATGCGTAGCGGCTGTCTGGGCCCCACAGCAACACGTCACGCCACCATGCGTTGCCGGTCGATCCGCCGCCGATGCCCATGTGGTTGGGCACGATATCGATCACCAGTCCCATGCCCGCCGCATGCAGCGCATCGGACATGCGCCGCAATGCGTCCTCGCCGCCGAGCTCGGGATTGACGAGGCCGACGTCGATGCAGTCGTAACCGTGCATCGACCCCGGGCGCGCCTTCAGGATCGGCGAGGAGTAGAGATGACTCACGCCCAGTCGCGCGAAGTAGGGCACCAGCGCGGTCGCGTCGTCGAACCGGAAGTCCTTGTGAAACTGGAGGCGCAGCGTCGCGCGCGGGACATCCGGCTCGGCGCTTCGCTTCCTGCGTCGCCGGTCGACCGATCGGGAAGGCTCGGTCATCGGCGCTTGCGTCCTTCCGCAAACGCCGCGAGCCGCGCGACGATCTCTTCACCTTCGAGCACGCGATCGACAGGAGCCGACAGGCGCAGGCGCCAGTTGGGATGCGTGGCGATCGTGCCCGGCAGATTGGGCTGCTCGACCAGGCCGAGCGCGTCGTCGATCGGCGCGATCGCGAGCGGCGCGGGCGTCGAGCCGACGTAACGCAAGGCCTCGGCGATCGGCGGACGATCG
>JBBQCA010000159.1:0-7783 GCA_038318315.1 Burkholderiales bacterium
TCGTCGCCGACACGCCGATGGTCGTCGGCGCCAACGACGGCGTGCTGTCGAACCTCGGCGTCGGCGCGATCGCGCCGGGCGCGGTCGCGCTGACGATCGGCACCAGCGGCGCGATGCGCACGGTGGTCGACACGCCGCAGACCGATCCCGAAGGTCGCACCTTCTGCTATGCGCTGACCGAGAAGCACTGGGTCGTCGGGGGCCCGGTCAACAACGGCGGCATCGTGTTGCGCTGGGTGCGCGACGAATTCGCGGGGGCAGAAACTGAAACCGCGAAGCGCCTGGGGATCGATCCCTACGACGTGCTCACGCATATCGCAGAGCGCGTTCCCGCGGGCGCAGGGGGCCTGTTGTTCCATCCCTATCTCGCGGGCGAGCGCGCGCCGTTGTGGAACCCCGCCCTGCGCGGTTCGTTCTTCGGCCTCGCGATGCATCACAAGAAGGAGCACATGATCCGCGCGGTGCTCGAAGGCGTGGTGATGAACCTGCACACCATCCTGCCCGCACTCGAAGCGCTGATCGGGCGCACGCACGTGATCAAGGCCACCGGCGGCTTTGCACGCTCGCCGATGTGGCGGCAGATGCTGGCTGACGTGTTCGATCGCGACGTGGTGATCCCCGAGAGCATCGAGAGCTCGTGCTTCGGTGCCGCGATGCTCGGCCTGTTCGCGCTCGGCGAATTGAAGGCGCTCGAAGACGTGACCAAGCTCGTCGGCGCGACCCATAAGCACAAGCCCGACCCCGCCTGCGCCGCGGTCTACGATCGCTTGAAGCCGATCTTCCTGGCGCTGCCCCGGCAGCTTGAAGAGCAATACCGCGCGATCACCGCGTTTCAGCAGGAGCCGTGAGCGCGCACGTCAGCGCGCAACTTGGCCCGCAATGTCGCCGACAATTCAGCGCGCGATTCGAATCGCGCCGATGGCATCGTCGGTCGTCGTGCACGGGTCGTCGTCGAACGCGATGTCGCCACTCCCGCGGGCCTCGCCGTTGGCCTTCAGGTTCTCGAACGGATAGATCGCGCGATCCATCAGGTGCGAAGGCGTTACGGCTTGCATCGCGGCCGCGATGCTCTTGACGCGACCCGGGAAACGCTGCTCCCAGTCGCGCAGCATCGCCTTCATCTCGCGACGCTTGAGGTTCTCCTGCGAGCCGCACAGGTCGCAGGGAATGATCGGATAGCGCTGCAACTCGGCCCAGCGCGCGAGGTCGCGTTCGCGCGCGTAGGCGAGCGGTCGGATCACGACGTGCCTGCCATCGTCGGACACCAGCTTGGGCGGCATGCCCTTCATCTTTCCCGCATAGAAGAGATTGAGAAAGAAGGTCTCGAGCAGATCGTCGCCGTGGTGGCCGAGCGCGACCTTGGTCGCGCCCAGTTGCGTCGCCACGCGATAGAGCGCGCCGCGACGCAGCCGCGAGCACAGCGAGCAAGTGGTCTTGCCTTCGGGGATCAGGCGCTTGACGATCGAATACGTGTCCTGCTCTTCGATGTGGAAAGGCACGCCGAGTCTTGTGAGGTAGTCCGGCAACACGTGCGCCGGAAAGCCTGGTTGCTTCTGATCGAGATTGACCGCGACCAGGTCGAAGCGGATCGGCGCGCGGTCGCGCAATTTCAACAGGATGTCGAGCAGGCCGTAGCTGTCCTTGCCGCCCGAGACGCACACCATCACACGATCGCCGTCCTCGATCATGTTGAAGTCGCCGATCGCCTGGCCGGCCAGACGGCACAGACGCTTCTCCAGCTTCTTGTCGTCGACCGATCGCTCGGCGAAAGCGGCCCGAGCGCCTGATTCGCGAGCCCGCGATTCGCGCGTTTCCGTATCGCGTGTTTCTTCAATCACGGCAGCCATGTCGTCCTCCATTCAAGCGACGATGCACTGGTCGCGCTTGAAGTGAAACACCTCGACCCCGACTGCGTCGCACTCGGGATAGACGTCGGGCTTTTCGGTCGAGACACGGACCGCGCGCACCAGCGGATGTGCGAGCAGCGCGCGCGCGATATCGTCGCACAGCGTTTCCTGCAGATTGATGTGCCCGACTGCGATGCGCGCGCGTATCGTCGAGTGGATGAAATCGTAGTCGACCACTTCGTTGATCTTGTCGTGCCGCGGCGTCGTGGCGGCAAGCGGCACGAACAGATCGACGTTGACGATGATGCGTTGCGCGCCATT
This sequence comes from Burkholderiales bacterium, assembly GCA_038318315.1. Taxonomy (GTDB): domain Bacteria; phylum Pseudomonadota; class Gammaproteobacteria; order Burkholderiales; family Burkholderiaceae_D; genus CAHJXF01. The sequence goes on from JBBQCA010000159.1 coordinate 2,169, forward strand.
CTTCTCGTGCTCGTGCACGCCGATGTTGGCCTGCAATTCGAAGTTGCGCAGGAAGATGCGCCGGCAGTCGGACAGTTGCGGATGGGACAGGGAACTGAGCATCGCTCGCTTTCGTCGATTCGTTTCAGCGCGTCACGAACATGATGTCGCGTTCGGTAGGCACGAGGTGCTGACCGCCATCGATCAGCAGTGTCGTTCCGGTAATCGCGGGCGACTCGACCGCGAAGCACACTGCGGCAGCGATGTCGGCGGGTGTGCTCGAGCGTCCGAGCGGCGTCTTCGCATGCGCATGGTCGAAGTCCCTGCGGCTCTGGCCGCCCGAAGGGAGCGTGATGCCCGGCGCGATGCCCACCACGCGCAGCTTGGGCGCGAGCGCGCGTGCGAGCAGCGTGGTCGCGCTATGCAACGCAGCCTTCGACAAGGTGTACGACAGGTAATCGGGATTGGGATTGAAGAGCTTCTGGTCGAGCAGGTTGATCATGACGCCGCGTTGCCTGGCGGTGAGCGCGCGATGCATCGCCTGCGCGAGCACCAGCGGCGCGGCGAGGTTGATGCGCATGTGCGCCTCGAGCATCGCGTAGCCGACCGTCGCGACGTCGTCGACCGCGAACAGCGCGGCGTTGTTGACCAGGCAGGTCGGCCGCGACAACGCGGCTTCGACGCGTTCGATCAGGCCGCGGCTCGCGCTCTCGTCGGACAGATCGGCATCGAGGGCGATCGCGCGGCGACCAAGGCGTTCGATCGCGGCGACCGTCTTCTTCGCGTCGCCAGCCGATGTCGAGTAATGAATCGCGATGTCCCATCCGCGCTCGGCCAGCGCCAGCGCGATCGCCGAACCGATGCGCTTCGCGCCACCAGTGACGAGCGCGGTGCCAGGCAAGGATGTCGCGAACGATGCAGCGGTCGATGCCGCAATCGATCCGGAAGCGCGTGCGCGGGTAGTCATGTGCAGCCGTTTTTTTGGGAAGCGCGAGTTTAAGCGATCATCACGCCGCCCTGCTCTCGAATATGCGACCGTATGCCTTGATGAATGTGCCCGTGAGCCCGCACCATCCCGCCCCACTTCCCGAACCTTCGCAAGACTCCGCCGCAGTCAGCGCTCGTTTGCTCGCGCTCATTCGCGACGAGATCGACAGGCAGGGCGGATGGATGTCGTTCGCGCGCTTCATGGAACTCGCACTCTATGCGCCGGGGCTCGGCTATTACAGCGCCGGCGCTGCGAAGCTCGGCAGCGATCCGCGCGACGGCAGCGACTTCATCACCGCGCCCGAACTGACGCCCTTGTTCGCGCGCGCGTTGGCGCGGCCGGTCGCAGCCGTGTTGCGCGATACCCAGGGAGCTATCCTCGAGTTGGGCGGCGGCAGCGGCAAGCTCGCTGCCGATCTTCTGCTCGAACTCGATGCGCTGGACGCATTGCCCCTGCGTTACGAGATGCTCGAGGTATCGGCCGACTTGCGGGAACGCCAGGCCGCAACCCTCGCGCGTCGCGCGCCGCATCTGCGGGACCGCGTGCGCTGGCTCGATACCCTGCCCGAGACCATCGATGGCGTAGTCCTCGGCAACGAAGTGCTCGACGCCATGCCGGTCGATTGCGTGGTGCGCACCGGCGACGGCTGGCTCGAACGCGGCATCGCCGTCGATGATAGTGGCGCGTTGAAGTATCGGGACCGGGTGGCGTCCGAGATGCTGGCCGCCGCGATTCGCGGCGCGGTTCCCGATGCCTGCGCGCTCGTCGTCGGCTACACCACCGAAGTTCATCGGGCGGCAACTGCGCTCGTTGGCTCACTCGTTGCCCACATGAGCGACCGATCGACGATGTTCATGATCGACTATGGATTTCCCGCGAGTGAGTACTTTCATTCACAACGTTCCGGGGGGACCTTGATGGCTCATTACCGGCATCGGGCGACGCCCGACGTGCTCGCGCGCGTGGGTCTTCAGGACGTCACCGCTCATGTCGATTTCACCGCCGTGGCGCGGGCGGCGCGCGATGCCGGCGGCGTGGTCGTGGGCTACACCAGCCTCGCCTCGTTCCTGCTCGATTGCGGCATACTCGAATTGATCGACGCGGCGCCCGACGATGTGCGGCAGTGGGCGCCGCAAGCGGCGGCCTTGCAGAAACTTCTCTCGGAAGCCGAGATGGGCGAGCTCTTCAAGGTGATCGCGATCGCGCGCTCGCAGGGATCCGTCACCGGTTTTGAATCGAGCGATCGACGCGATTCGCTTTGAGGCCGAGCGTCCAAATCGCGCGCGCTCGCGATCAAACGGTATCCAAAAAACGCATACCAAGAATCACTTCTATCGATTGGAGATATTGCTGCGTCGCACCGATACTGTGTTCACGGACGAAGCGATGTGGAACGCAGAGCTTCGGCCTCCAGCGACTTTCAGCAAAGGAAACATCATGAATAAGACGTCCCTTCTCCTCTCCGCTCTTCTTGGCGCCGTTGTCGCCACTGCAGGCATCACCGCTCAGGCCGGCGAACTCTATACGCCCGAGCAGTATCAGGCCCCGGTCGCGAGCCCGGCATCGCGCATCCAGGTCAAGCAGTCGGTCTTGAACGCGCGTGCCAGCGGCGCCCTCGACCACAACGACGTGGATCTGCCATCGGTGTCGCAGACCTCATTCGGGAGGACGCGTGCGGAGGTCAAGCAGGAAGTACTCGCGGCTCGCGGCGACGGTGCGCTCGACCACAACGATGTCGATCTGCCCGCGATTGCCAAGGGTTCGATCACGACGCGTCAGGAAGTGCGCGACGAATATCTCGCGTCGAGAAAGCACAGCACCAACGCGCCTGGTCGCAATACGATCAATTACTGATCATCGAAGTCGGCCTTCGGACTGAAGGGGCGCTCTCAGGAGCGCCTTTTTTTTTGGGTCTTCTGGCCGACCTCAACTCTAAAAAGTCCTTGACCTTCCAACGATGGGAAGGTGGACAGTAGGCTCCTCTGCGGTTTTCCCTTGAGGAGCATTCCATGATTTCCTTCGAAGTGAACGACATGACGTGCGGGCATTGCGTCGGCACCATCACCAAGGCGGTGAAGGTCGTCGACAAGGACGCCAGGTTGAATATCGACCTCGTCAATCATCGCGTCGACATCGAGGCGAGCGAGGCCCATGCTGCGCAACTCAGCGATGCCATCAAGGAAGCAGGCTATACCCCGGTAGTCATCGAAGCCCCCGCCGACCGGCTTGCCACCAGTGCGGTGCCCGCACGTCGTGGCTGCTGCTGTAGCTAGTCGTCGAGGAGCAGGAGAAAAAGATGCAGCCAACCGGCACGCCGAAAAACGCCGCGGGCGTCGAATACACCTGCCCGATGCACCCGCAGATACGCCAGATGGGACCAGGCAACTGTCCTATCTGCGGCATGACGCCCGAGCCGGTCGTCGTGACCGCGGAGGCGGGCACAAGCCCTGAACTCCGGGACATGACACGTCGTTTCTGGGTCGGGCTGGCGCTCAGCGCGCCGGTCGTGTTCTCGAAATGGGCGGCCGCCTCCTCGACTTGCACCGCTTCGTCGGTCAGCAGATGTCGAACTGGGTCCAGTTGCTGTTCGCCGCGGTGGTGCAGCGACTGAAGTCCGAAGGCCGCGTCGTTGCGATGGCGGGTGACGGGGTCAACGACACCCCGGCCTGGCTGCCGCGAACGTCGGCATCGCGATGGGAACCGGTACCGACGTCGCGATGGAGAGCGCCGGGGTGACGCTTGTTGAAGGGCGACCTGATGGGCATCGTGCATGCCCGGCGCCTGTCGCAGGCGACGATGCGGAACATCAGGACGAATCTGTTCTTCGCCTTCATCTACAACGCGGCGGGCATACCCATCGCCGCACGCGTGCTTTATCCGTTCTTCGGCATTCTCCTGTCACCCGTGATTGCGGCCGCGGCCATGTCGCTTTCCTCGGTGAGCGTCATCGCCAATTCGCTGCGCCTGCGTACGGTCAAGGTGGTTGACTAGTCTAGGAGACGCTCAGGGTCGAACTCAGAAGCGAAGGCGGATGCCGACCTGGAACGACCACGGATCGAAGCCCGGCAGGACATTCGCAGTCGTGCCGACAGTCGTGAACATTCCCGACAGCGATCAACCCCGCGAGCACGTCGATTATCGGTCTTGTCCTTGCAGCGCTGCGACCCGCGCCGCATGCAGCGCGATCGCGATGCGCGCGGGGTTGCCTGTATCGCGCTGCGCGATCGCACCCGCATCGATGGCTCGGGCGCGGGCGAGATTGCGTGCGAGGAGAGGCGCGACTTGCGTGGAGACCGCGTCGTCGCCTGCCACCGCACGCAAGGCGAGCAGCAGTTCTTCGAAGCGCGCCGGCCTTCGAAACGCATCGCAACGCTCGAACAACCGCACTTGCCCTTCCACGTCGAGAGTCGATGCGAAGAGCGTCGCGATTTCGCGGCCGACCATGAGCGCGAGGTCGCGGCACGCGGCAGGTACCCCGAGTCGAGTGCAGAAGGCTGCGATCAATCGGTTCGCGCGATGCTGTCGCGCGGCCTCGCCATCGGCGTCGGTCGCGCGGTCGTCCGCGCCGTCGTCCACCTTGCCCGCGCCGTCGATCGCATGCGTAAGCACCGCAAAGCGGACCGACAGCACCGCGTCGAAAGCCGCGGCGCGATCGATGGCGGCGAGCGTCGCACGGGCACGCAAAGACGCATCGGCCCCGGCGTCCAACCCGGCGCGCGGCAATTCGAACAAGGCGTCGATCTCGGGCAGCACGCGCGCGAGAGCATGCGCATCGCGCAGCACCGCGATCATGCGCGAGGGTTTTTGCTCCATCAGTCCGCGCGAGACTTCCTGCCAGACGCGCTCGGGCACGAGTGCATCGACTTCGCCGCGCGCGGCCATCGCGCGCATCAGCGCGAGGGTTTCATCGGCGATCGAGAAGTCCGCGGAGCGCGCGGCAAAGCGCGCCAGCCGAAGGATACGCACCGGGTCTTCGACAAAGGCCGGGCCGACGTGGCGGAACACGCGTTGCTGGAGATCGCGCTGCCCGTCGAAGGGATCGATCAGGCGATGGCTTGCGTCGTCTTCCGCAATCGCGTTGATGGTGAGGTCGCGTCGCGCAAGGTCGTCTTCCAGCGTGACGGTGGGCTCGGCATGGAAGACGAAGCCCGCATAGCCCGGTGCGACCTTGCGTTCGGTGCGTGCAAGCGCGTACTCCTCGTGCGTCACCGGATGCAGGAACACGGGGAAGTCGCGGCCCACCGGTTTGAATCCGGCGGCGAGCATGTCGTTAACCGTGGCGCCCACCACGACGTGATCGCGATCGGCAACCGGCAGGCCGAGCAGCTTGTCGCGCACCGCGCCGCCGACGATGTAGGTCTTCATGCGCGCGGGTGCGAGGGGGCGCGACGTAAGCGCGAGCTAAGTGCGATGCGAGTGGAACAGGAGTGCAACGCGGCGCGCGACCGCGCTCAGGCTTGACGCCGATAAGGCTCGTCGTCGGCGAGGAATTCGCTCTCGGCACGCGCGGCCGCGGTCCAGGCCTTCATGCTTTTTAGCGCGAGCACCGCGTCGCGATAGGCGGCGATGTCGTCGGGCAGCGCGACGCGGTAAGTCGTCAGCCGTGAAATCACCGGCGCGAAGAACGCGTCGGCGACCGTGAAGCGGC
>JBBQCA010000160.1:0-7720 GCA_038318315.1 Burkholderiales bacterium
ACTCCGCTTTTCCAGCTCGTCTGTGACTGGCTCCGCGCAACGCGGCGACAGGCCTGCATCAATAAGACCTATCCGCGGATAGGTTTCAAATCCCATCATGTCATTCTCCAGCCTCGGCTTGTCCGAGCCGCTCGTTCGCGCTGTTGCGGACGCCGGTTATACACAACCCACTCCGATTCAACTCGAAGCCATTCCCGCAGTCCTGGCGGGCGGCGACCTTCTCGCCGGCGCCCAGACCGGCACCGGCAAGACCGCCGGCTTCGTCCTTCCTATCCTCGAGCGCTTGCTCGCCAATCCCGTCCCCGCCCCGGCTGCCCGCGCCGACGGCCGTCCGCAGACCAAGGCCGCCGTGCGGCCGCTGCGTGCGCTGATCCTCACGCCCACGCGTGAACTGGCCGCGCAGGTCGAGGCCAGCGTTCGCGTCTATGGCAAGCACGTCAAGCTGAAGTCGACCGCGATCTTCGGCGGCGTCGGCTTTCATCCGCAGGTCACCGCCTTGCGCAACGGCATCGATCTGCTGGTCGCGACGCCCGGTCGCCTGCTCGATCATCATCAGCAGAAGACCGTCGATTTCTCGAAGATCGAGATCCTCGTGCTCGATGAGGCCGACCGCATGCTCGACATGGGTTTCATCCCCGACATCAAGCGCATCCTCGCACTGTTGCCGGCGCAGACCAACGGCGTGCGGCGCCAGAACCTGCTGTTCTCGGCGACCTTCTCCGACGAGATCAAGACGCTCGCCGATCGCCTGCTCGATCATCCCAAGACGATCCAGGTCGCCGCGCGCAATTCGACCGTCGAAGTGATCGCGCAGAAGGTGCACCCGGTCGATCGCGACAAGAAGCGCGAGCTGCTCACGCACCTGATCCGCGAGAACAACTGGTCGCAAGTGCTGGTGTTCACGCGCACCAAGCACGGCGCGAACAAGCTGGCCGAGCAGCTCGACAAGGACGGCATCCCTTCGCTCGCCATCCACGGTAACAAGAGCCAGGGCGCACGCACCGCCGCGCTGACGAAGTTCAAGGCCAACAAGTTGCAGGTGCTGGTGGCGACCGACATCGCTGCGCGCGGCATCGACATCGACCAGTTGCCGCACGTCGTCAACTACGAATTGCCCAACGTTGCCGAAGACTATGTGCACCGCATCGGCCGTACCGGCCGAGCCGGCAAGAGCGGCGAGGCGGTGTCGCTGGTGTGCGTCGATGAATACGGCCTGCTGCGCGACATCGAGCGCGTCGTCAAGCGCAGCCTCGTGAAAGAGGTCATCGCTGGATTCGAACCCGATCCGCGCGTCAAGCCCGAGCCGATCATGCGTACACGTGCGCCGATGCGCGGTCAGCCGTCGCGTTCGAACGGATCCGCGAAGAAGAGCGCGTCATCGCACGGCGCCGCATCGCGTCTTTCCGGTTCGAAGCCGCAAGGCAACAGCCCGCATGCGACCCCCGGCGCGCATCGCAATTCGCGCAGTTCGTCTCCGCGCGCCAACCGGTCCATGACCGGCCCGCTGACGGGTCCGCGCGTTCGCTCGGCTTAAGCGTTGAAAGGCGGCGCCGGTTCGCTTCAACGAACCGGCGCCGCGGTGACCAGTCCATGTCGGACTCGCCACAGGCTCTCGCTCGCATAGAGCACCAGTGCCGACCAGATCAGTCCATAGCCGACCAGCGACGGACCGCCGAACGCTTCATTGAAGACCCACACGCCGAGCAGCAACTGCAAGGTCGGCGAGATGTATTGAAGCAGCCCGAGCGTCGTCATCGGAATGCGACGCGCACCGGCGGCGAACAACAGCAGCGGCAATGCGGTCAGCGGGCCGCTCGCCACCAGCAGCCATTGCAAGCGGAGGTCGCCCTGCGCGAATGCGCTCTGACCTCGCGACGCCAGCCATAGCAGCGCCGCGACCGCGAACGGAAACAGCAGCGTGGTCTCGAGCGCCAGGCCTTCGAGCGCGCCCAGCGGCGCGGTCTTCTTCGCCAGCCCGTAGGAGCCGAAGGTGGCCGCCAGCGCCAGTCCTATCCACGGCAGATGTCCGGTCTGCCAGCCCAGCCATGCCACGCTCGCAGCGGCGATGCCGATCGCGGTCCATTGGGCAGGACGCGGGCGCTCGCCCAGCACGATCCGGCCGAGCAGCACGTTGACCAGCGGCGTGATGAAGTAGCCCAGGCTCGCATCGACCACGTGCCCGTTGCCGACCGCCCAGATATAGACGAACCAGTTGAGCGCGATCAACACAGCGCTGATCGCGAAGCGGACCAGCACGCGCGGCGCGGCCGCCACCCCTCGCACCCAGCTCCAGCGATGACGCACCAGCAGGATCACTGCGACCACCAGCAGCGCCCACACCATGCGCTGCATCAGCACCTCGAACGCGGATACGCCGTGGAGGGCTCGGAAATAAAGCGGGAACACGCCCCAGATACCGTAGGCGAGTGCCGCGTAAACGATGCCGGGGTTCATGGAGGAAGCGGCGCCAGTCGAATGCAAGAGCACGAATCGAATGCGAGAGCACGCGTGGCAGCGAGCACGCCTGCGGCCATCTACACTGTGCGCATGATCCCCATCGATAGCGCGGAGATGCACCTGGAAGAAGAGGGGCCGAAGGATACGCCTTCATCGGCCCTGCACCCATTCACGACCCTGACGCCCGAGCGCGTGCTCGATGCTCTCGAGCACGTCGGTTATCGCTGCGACGGGCGCCTGCTCGCGCTCAATAGCTACGAGAACCGCGTCTACATGGTCGGGCTCGACGACGGCGCGCAATGCGTCGTGAAGTTCTATCGGCCCGAGCGATGGAGCGATCAACAGATCCTCGAAGAGCATCGCTTCGTCGACGAGCTCGTCGAGCGAGAGATCCCGGTGGTTCCCGCGATCATCGACGCATCGGGGACGAGCCTGCATCGCGATCGCGATTTCCGCTTCGCGGTCTTCGAGCGCCGCGGCGGTCGCGCACCCGAGCTCGAGAGCCGATCGACACGCGAGTGGCTCGGCCGCTTCATCGGCCGCATTCACGCGGTCGGGGGCACGGCTTCGTTCGTGCATCGCCCCGCGATCGACAGCGAGACCTTCGGCTTCGAACCCCGACGGTGGATCACCGAGCATCGCATCGTTCCGGCTCCGCTGGACGCGGTGTGGGCCAGCGTGGTCGATCAGGCATTGCTGTCGGTGGCCGCGTGCGAAGCGCGAGCCGGCGTGTCGAAGGCGATTCGACTGCATGGTGACTGCCACCCGGGCAACATCCTCTGGACCGAAGGCGACGTGGCGCGTGGCGGGAAACAACCGGGCGGTCCGCACTTCGTGGATTTCGACGACAGTCGCAGCGGGCCGGCGCTGCAAGACCTGTGGATGCTGTTGTCGGGGACACGCGAGGAAATGACGCAGCAGCTCGCCGACCTGCTCACGGGTTACGAACAATTTCGTTCCTTCGACGCGCGCGAACTGCATCGTCTCGAAGCGCTGCGCACGCTGCGCATGATCCACTACAGCGCGTGGCTGGCGCGACGCTGGGACGATCCCGCCTGTCCCGCGGCCTTCCCGTTCTTCGGCAGCGCGCGTTATTGGCAGGATCAGATCCTCGCGTTGCGCGAACAGGTCGCGGCGATGGACGAGCCGCCGCTTGCGCCTTAGCTCTTCGACGCGCGCGCTCATGCGAAAATCGAGACTCGTTCACGGTGATCGGCAGCCATGGCATTCGATCTGATTGAAGGCAAGCCGCGCGACCTCGGCGGCTTTTCGGTGCGGCGGGTGTTGCCGTCGCTCACGCATCGCGCGGTCGGCCCGTTCGTATTCTTCGACCATCTCGGACCGGCCATGCTCGAGGCCGGTGAAGGCGTGCAGGTACGGCCGCATCCGCATATCGGCCTCGCGACCGTGACCTTTCTCTTCGAAGGCGAGATGATCCACCGGGACAGTCTCGGGTCGGTGCAGGCGATACGACCGGGCGACGTGAACTGGATGACGAGCGGCCGCGGCATCGTGCATTCGGAGCGCTCGCCGAAAGAAACGCTGCACCGGCCGCAGGCGATCCACGCGATCCAGAGTTGGGTCGCATTGCCGCTCGAACACGAACATGGCGATCCGACGTTCGCCCATCACCCAGCGGCGACGCTGCCGCGCTTCACGCTTCAGGGCGTGGACATGACCATCATCGCGGGCCACGCATTCGGCCGTTGCGCGCCGGTTGCCGTCCTCGCGCCCACGCTCTACATCGCAGCGCATTTCGAAGCGGGCAGTACGCTCACCCTGCCCGCCGAGCACCAGGAGCGCGCTCTCTATCTGGTGTCGGGCCACGTGACCGCAGACGGCATCGAGGTTCCGTCGCAAACGATGGCGGTCTTCGAATCCGGACGCCATGTGATCATCGAGGCATCGACGCCGTCGACCGCGATGCTACTGGGCGGCGCGAAACTCGACGCGCCCCGTGCGCTCGACTGGAATTTCGTCGCGAGCAGCCGCGACGCGATCGCGTCCGCGCGCGAGGCATGGGAACGCTATCCCAACGAGCGTTTTCCGCAGGTTCCGGACGAAACGGAATTCATTCCCCTGCCCCCCGCAACGCACGCCCCTTCGACACCGCTCTGACTCACAAGCTTCCCATGAAGATTCGCTCGCCTCTCGTCACCGCCCTCCTCGCCATCGCATTCGCAACCCCGCTCGTGTGTCATGCACAGGAGCGCGCCGTCGTTCTCAACGACGTGTTGAACGTCGATGCCACCGTGACCTCCGAAGTGGTGCCCGACCTGGCCGTCGTCACGCTCGCGGTCGTGCGCGAAGGTCCCGACGTCGCGCCCTTGACCAAGGAGGTCAACGAGACACTCGCCAAGTCGTTCGCCGAAGCCAAGGCCGTGCCGGGCGTGATCGCCTCGAACGGCGGCTACAGCACCTTTCCGCGCTACGACAGCCGCGGCGGTCAGAGCACCCGCACCGGCTGGCAGGTGCGGGCCGAGATGATCGTCAAGTCGAAGGACTTCAATGCGCTCGGCAATCTGGTCGGCAAGCTCTCGCAGACCATGCAGATCGCGGGCTCGAGCTTCGAGATCTCGCCCGAGCTGCGCGGGCAGGAGAACGCTGCCCTGATCGAGCGCGCTGCGCGCGCGTTCCAGGAGCGGGCCGCGGCCGCGACCCGGGCGTTCGGCTATGCGGGCTATTCCATCCGTCAGGTCACGCTGGGCAATGCGGGCCAGTCGGGAAATCCGCGACCGATGTTCATGGAGGCCAACGCGCTCGCCCGGCAGGCTTCCGCGCCGCCGATGCCCATCGAGTCGGGCCGCGTCACCTTGTCGCTGACCGTCAGCGGCTCGGTTCAAATGCGCAAGTAAGTTATGTGCGCCTGGCGATTGCACCTGCGCTCACACGTGCGCGGGTACTTGCGGTTCGTCGTCCGACCCGACGCTTGGTGACCCGCTCGCTGCGGGCCGTCGATTCGTGCTCGCACCTAAGATGCGCGTCGCTAGACTCCCATCGTTCACGATCCTCGATGGAGTGCGCCATGACCCTCATACCCGCCCGCGTTCGCAACATACTTCACGACTCGCCTGCGGCCCGGCCCGCGTCGATCCGAAGCGCCGTGCTTCCCAGGGCGAAGCGCGCCCGCCGGAACGGTGCCTCGCTCGCGATACGCGGGGGCTTGGCGGCGACCCTGGCAATCGGCCTGACTGCGGGTCAGGCTGGTGCAGCGGACGTCGCCTCGGAATCACGGCCGGTCGGCACATTCAAGTACGTGCGCCTGATCGGTTCGGCCGATCTGGTGTTGAAGCAGGGAGACGTCGCGTCGCTCACGGTCGAGGGCGACAAGGACCGGCTGCAGGATCTCAAGGTCGAAACCCGGGGAGACGAACTGGTGCTGCGCTATGAACCGCGCGCGCACTTCGTCTGGTGGGGCTCCCACAAGAAAGGACCTCGATTCCTGCTGACGGCCCAGACCCTGGAGCGCATCAGCACTGCGGGCAGCGGCGACATCCGCGCCGAATCGTGGACCGCACCGGGCGATTTCGAGATCGCGATCGCCGGCGCCAGCGACGTGAACATCGGCTCGCTGGCCGCGCGCAAGCTGCTGGTTCGCATCAGCGGCGCGGGCGACGTGAAGATCGCCGGAGGCGTCCTGGAGCAGAACGTACGCATCGCAGGATCGGGCGATTACCAGGCCGGAGCCCTGCAAAGTGCGACCGCGACCATATCGATAGGCGGGTCGGGCGACGCCACTTTGTGGGCGCGCGACAACTTGTCGGTAAAAATCGCCGGTAGTGGGGATGTCAAGTACTATGGCCGGCCGTCGATTACCAAGTCGATCGCCGGCTCGGGTTCGGTCACGGGACTCGGCGAGAAACCTTAGCGGAGCGGTCGTGGGCATCGATTGCGACGCCGCCGTTTGGACGTTCTCGGGCCTGCAACCACGGATGAGTTCTTCGCGTCTCGCGACCAATCGAATCGAATCAGCACCTGAGCAGCATGGATGCACATCGTCCGCTGCGCGGCAGGCTATCGATCGCGCATGGCGCAATCAATACAGTGATCTCGGAGAGGCCAAGGCGGCCGCCGCCGAAGCCGTCGAGCTGGCCTCGGCGGCCGGTGATCTGCACGATCTCGCCTACGCCTATTTCCAGTTGGCCTACGCAGCGATACGCCTGGGTGCGCTCGACGATGCATTCGCGGCCACCGCCCACGCGGTGCGGCTTTTTGCAGAGCTGCAAGACCAGCGCGGCATCTGGCTTGGACGGGCGCTGGAAGCAGTCTGCGCGCGGCTCGATGGCAACGCCGACGAGTGCATCCGGATGCTGCTCGAGCTCATCGAACATCCGCCTCGCGAGGCGACGCCCACCAATTTCTTTGTCGTCCATGTCGCGCTGTCGCTCTGCTATCGCTTCATCGGTCTGCTCGAGCCGGCGCTCAAGTGGCATCACCAGGCGGTCGATACGGCGCGCGACACCAAGGACTCGCTGCTGCTCGCGTCCACGCTCTGCAACCTGGGCGGCTATTACGGCGACCTGCACAATCCCGAAGAAGGTTGCAGTCTGCTCGAACAGGGGCTCGAACTCGCGTCGGCCTGCGGCGCCGATCGCACCACCGTCATCATCGCGCTCAACCTCACGCAAAACTATGCCGCGTTGGGAAGGCATACGGAAGCGCTGGAGCTGGCCGAGCGCTACCTTACGGTCGAACGCTACGCACTCGCGATGGGTGGGCCTGAGCCGCAGATACCGTTGACGCTTGCGCTGGCGTACGCCAATGCCGGCCGCGCCGAAGATGCGCAGCGCACCTTCGAAGCCGCCCGCCCGCTGCTGGTACGCGCCAAGCACGGAGATGGCACGCCGCAGGTGTTCTGGAGCCACGTCGAATCGCGCATTGCGCTGGGGGCCAATCAACCCGCGCGCGCGGCGCAGATCGCAACCGAAACCCTCGCCGCGCTCGACGAGAACGCGGTCAACTCCCCGTCCGACCTGTTGCAGTTGCACGCGACTGCGGCGGCGGCATGCGAAATCATCGGCGACGAGCGCAGCGCGTTGTTTCACGAACGCCGTCGTGCGGTGATACGCGAACGCCTCGCACGACTCGGCGCCCATGTCGTGGGACTGACCCACACGATCCGCCACGAGCTCGATACCACCCGTGCCGAGCGCGACCGTATCGTGGCGCTTCATTCGGAGCTAGAACGCGAGCACGATCGGCTGGCCGCGCTCAACAGCGCGCTGACCGCGCAGATCGCGGAGAACCAGCGCCTGCACGACGA
>JBBQCA010000161.1:0-7705 GCA_038318315.1 Burkholderiales bacterium
CCGAGAACGGGATTCTTGGGAACGTGCGGCTCGGGAAACTTCAGCGACAACATTTCGTCCGGTGGCATGCCGCGTCGTGGTCCAGAGATAAGCTGCGGCTCGTGACGTCCTGCACGGGGCAGAGGCGTATGACGGCGGCGATTGTTGTGGCGAGGATGGGGCGCATCGTCGAGGTGGCGGCGCAGGCAAGTTGCAAACGATGCGTCTTGCAAACGGTGGCGAATTATACTATCGCGCTTTGTCGGGCCGGCCCGCCGGGTTCAGTCCGTTTTCATAGGGACGGCGCACGAGGCCGGCGATGCGGTCGTCGGCATGCGGTCGCTCGCATGCGGCCACTCCCGCCGCACGCTCTCCCAAAACACTCATCAGCATGGGATCGAACTTGAACGTCGACGCGGAACTCAAGCACATATTGGGCGAAGTCCTCAGTCTCGGCGACCGCGCCGATCGCTACACCGCCGGTACGGCGCTGCTGGGCAGCCTCCCCGAACTCGATTCGATGGCGGTGGTGTCGTTGATCACGACCATCGAGGAGCGATTCGGCATCGTCGTGGGCGACGACGAGATCAGCGCGCAGACCTTCGAGACCTTCGGGTCGCTCTCGGACTTCGTGCAGCAGAAGCTGGACGCCTGACCGTTGATTGCCGCTCCGGCTACCGGACCGTTCTTTCATCGCGCCGCCGATCGCAGCGCCGATCGTGCGTGCTTCTGTTTCTTTCATGCGCCGGTGGGCGCGACCATGCGCGGCAGCGTGCTCGCGGTGCATCCGTTCGCCGAAGAGATGAACAAGACACGCGCGGCCGCTGCCGATGGCGCGCGCGCGCTCGCGGCCGCGGGCTTTGCGGTGTTGCAGATCGACCTGACCGGTTGCGGCGACAGCGCCGGCGATTTCGAGGACGCGACCTGGGCCCGATGGATCGCCGATCTACGCGACGCGTGGGCGTGGCTGGGCGAACGCAGCTCGGGCCCGCGCTGGTTGTGGGGCACGCGCCTGGGCGCCTTGCTGGCCGAGCAGTTCGCATCGCAATCGGTGCCGCGAGCCGACGGGCTTCTGCTGTGGCAGCCGGTGGTCAGCGGCGCGCAGCATCTGAACCAGTTCCTGCGCCTGAAGACAGTCGGCAGTCTGCTGCGCAATGCGAGCCCTTCGGGAACGAATGCGGGGATGAGCGCGGCGGTGAACGCAGACGCGAGCGCGGCCGCGCGTGTCGTGGTGCCGTCACCGCGCGCTGACCTCGCCGCCGGCCTCACCGTGGAGATCGCCGGCTATCGATTGAACCCGTCGCTCGCGGACGCGATCGAGTCCGCGCAGATGGGTCAGCGTGAGGCCGCACCCGCAGTCACGCCACTGCGCGTGCGCTGGTTCGAGGTGTCCTCGCAGCCGTCGGCGAGTTTGAGTCCGATCGCCGCGCGCGTGGCCGATCGCTGGCGCGCGGCCGGAAGCGACGTCGAAGTCGCGACCATCGTCGGCAACGCGTTCTGGCAGACGCAGGAGATCGAGCGCAGCGACGCATTGGTCGATGCGAGCGTGAAGGCGCTGTGCGCATGAGTTGCCAATGAACGCGTATCGCGAGACGGCGTTGCTGTTCGAGGCGGGCGATGCGCGTCTGGTCGGCATCGTCACGACGCCCGCGCCGAACCCCCCATCCAGGCTCGGCGTGTTGATCGTGGTCGGCGGCCCTCAATACCGCGTGGGCAGTCATCGGCAATTCGTGCATCTCGCGCGCGCGCTCGCGGCGCGCGGGTTCGCGGCCATGCGCTTCGATTGTTCGGGCATGGGCGACAGCACCGGCGCGGCGCAGCCTTTCACCGACCGCGATCGCGACATTCGCTCGGCCATCGATGCGTTCATCGAGACTGTCCCCGAGGTCGGCGAGATCGCGATCTGGGGACTGTGCGACGCCGCTTCGGCTGCGCTCTTCTACGCGCCGCAGGATGCGCGCGTCAGGAAGCTGGTGTTGCTGAATCCCTGGGTGCGCAGCGACGAGGGCCTCGCGCGTACGCATCTGAAGCACTACTACGCGGCGCGATTTGTCGATCGCGAATTCTGGCGCCAACTGCTGGGGGGCAAGGTCGGCATCGTTCGCGCGCTGCGCGGCCTGGGTTCGACGCTGATGCGGGCGCTGGCAGCGTCCGGTCGCAGATCGAATCGCGGATCGAGCCCATCCGAGCCGGCCCCCGGCTTCCAGGCGCGCATGGCGCGCGGCTGGAAGGGCTTTCGCGGCGACATCCTGCTGATCTGTTCGGGCGACGATCTCACCGCGCGCGAGTTCGTCGACCACGTCGCCAGCGACGTGGAGTGGAAGGGGCTGGTCGAGCAAATCCGCGTCGCGCGTTGCGACTTCGCCGAAGCCGACCACACCTTCTCGCGTGCGGCATGGCGCGATCAGGTCGCGACGTGGACCGCGGACTGGCTTGCCGATGCCGCGCACATGCGCAACAAGCTTCCTACGGCCGCGCCGCGCGAGGTCGCATGAGCAAGCCTCTTCGCAAGCTCTTGATGGTCGCGTATCACTTCCCGCCACTGCGCGGCAGCAGCGGCATACAGCGCACGCTGCGCTTCGTGCAGCACCTGCCCCGATTCGGATGGGAGCCGCTGGTGCTGACCGCGCATCCGCGCGCCTACGAAGAGACCAGCGACGACCAGATGCGCGAAGTGCCCGAGGGCACGGTGGTCGAGCGCGCGTTCGCGCTCAATACCGCGCGGCATCTCGCGCTCTTCGGCCGCTACCCGGGTGCGCTCGCGTTGCCCGATCGATGGGCCACCTGGCGTTTTGGCGCCGTGCTTCGCGGCATGGCGATGATTCGTCGCCATCGGCCCGACGCGATCTGGTCCACCTATCCGATCGCGACCGCGCACGTGATCGGAGCGGCGCTCGCGAAAAAGAGCGGCCTGCCGTGGATCGCCGACTTCCGCGACCCGATGGCGCAGGACGGTTATCCCTCCGACCCGCGCGCATGGCAGGCCTACCGCCGCATCGAAGAGGACGCGTTGAGGAACGCGGCAGCGAGCGTGTTCACGACCCCGGGTTGCGCCGCGCTCTATCGCGAGCGCTATCCCGACATACCAGGGGACAAGAGCGTCGTGATCGAGAACGGCTACGACGAAGACACGTTCGCGCGCGCCGAGGCCGAGCGCGCGCCGCGGGATATCGCCGATCCCTTGTCCGGAATTTCATCCGCGTCGTCGTCACGGGATTCTTCGCAGTCTTCCCGATTCGTGCTTCTGCACAGCGGCGTCGTGTATCCCGACGAGCGCGACCCGCGTCCGCTGTTCGCCGCGCTGGCTCGCCTGAAACAACAGGGCGTCCTGTCCGCGGCAGGCTTCAGCCTGCGACTGCGCGCAAGCGGTTACGACTCCATGCTCGCGGAACTCGCGCGCTCGTGCGGGATCGACGATCTGGTTTCACTCGAGCCTGCAATCCCTTACCATCGGGCGCTGCAGGAGATGCTCGAGGTCGACGGTCTGTTGCTCATGCAGGCAAGCAATTGCAATCAACAGATCCCGGCCAAGCTCTATGAATACGTTCGTGCGAAACGACCGGTGCTGGCGCTGACCGATCCGATCGGCGACACGGCATCGACTCTGCGCGCCGCGGGTCTGGCGTCGATCGCGCGGCTCGACGACGTATCGTCGATCGCCGAGGCGATTCCCGCGTTCATCGCGCGGGTGCGCGAGGGCCGTGAATCGATTGCGACGCCCGCGGCCATCGCCGCGAGTTCGCGCGAAGGCAGGGCGAAAAGTTTCGCCGCATTGCTCGACCGGGTCGTTGAGACCTGAATGATTGAAACCTGAAGGATGGCGGGATGAGCATGAAGAAGAACTGGTTCGCAAATTCCAAGACGACGATGACCCACCGATTGCTGTGGGTGGCTGCGGCTGCGGTGATTCCCGCCCTCGCGCCTCAATATGCCGGAGCGCAGATGCCGTCGTTCGTCTGCGGCGAATTGAGAGGGGCAGGGCAGTTCGGTCCGTACGACTATCGATCGATTCCGGCCGACGCCAAATATCTGGTCGAGAGCGCGCACTTCACGCCCAAGGTTGAAGGCCTGGTGTCCGGCAACTCGAGCTCGATTGCAGGAGACCTCGATTACACCCTGCGTGCGATTCCCAATCATCCGCGCGCCTTGCTGTCGCTCTCGCGTCTGGTGACGCGGCAGAAAACCGAGCGTCTCGCCGGTGCGCGCTTCCCCGCCGAGTGCTATTTCGATCGCGCGATGCGCATGGCGCCCGACGATCCGATGCCGCACGTGATCTACGCCAGCTACCTCAAGAGTCACCAACGCATGGCCGATGCGAAGAAGCAACTCGACGAGGCTGAGCGCCTGCGCGGTGAACCCGCCAGCTTCGACTTCGACTACAACCTCGGTCTTCTCTACCTCGAGTTGGGCGAGCCCAACAAGGCGGCAGTCGCCGCCAAGCGGGCCTACGCGCTGGGGGCGCCGTTTCCCGCGCTGATGAAAAAACTGAAGGCCGCCGGCAAGTGGCAGGAGTGACGCTCGCGCGTCGCGAGCTCAGCGCGCTTCGCTCTGGATCGAGCTGATGATCTTCGCCAGGTGCGAGGACGGAATCGCGTAGCTGATTCCGCTCGGTTGTGTGAGGGCCGTTTCCTTGCCGCCCTTCACGAACACCATGTTGACGATCGCGATCACCTCGCCGGTTTCGACGTTGAACATCGGGCTGCCGCTGTTGCCCGGATACGCCGTCGCGTCGAGCTGGAAGATCACGAAGCGGTCGCGGCGCAGGCGTCGCACCAGCGCGGCGTCGAGCGAGCGCGAATTCGCCTGCGGCAGGGCGACCGGCGTCACCGCGGAGACCAGCGCGTGATGCGTCGTCGGATACAGGCCGATGACGCTGCCCAGCGGAAAGCCGGTGAATGCGAAGGTCTGTCCTTCGCGCACGCCGTTCGAATCGCCCAGGCGCGCCGGCGACAGCGGCGGACCCGCCAGTCGCAGCACCGCGAGATCGTGGTCGGGATCGCGCGCGACGACGGTGGCCTCGCGCACGATCGCATCGCCGTTGGCTTGCGGTACCGCGATGCTCACGACTTCATGCTTGGCCGGATCGAGAACCACCGGCACGACGTGACTGTTGGTGGCGATCAGCGTTCCGTCGCCGACCACGAAGCCGGTGCCCAGAAACTGGAACTGCGGATTGCGCGTGGGCTCCACCGTTCCGATGGCGACGATCGCGGGACGAATCCTGTCGATCGCAGCGGGCAGCGTGGTCATGTCGTTGGCGCTCACCGCATGGGCGAACGACAACGCGATGGATGCGCCGATTGCCGCGCGGCCAACGAGTCCGCGGAACAATCGGCGCACGCGTGACGACGGCATCGTGCAGCGCGTGACGAGCCGCGTCATCGCGGTGTCGCCGCGACCGACACGTTCTGCAAACGACGCGATACGACCATCGGGGAAGGATCGACGACCGTCGGGTTGTACTTGTGCGTCGCCTTGCCATAGAGCCCGGTCACGCGCGCGACGTACTTGCGCGTCTCCGCATACGGCGGCACGCCGCGATAGCGCTCGACTGCGTGTTCGCCGGCGTTGTAGGCCGCCGTCGCGAGCACGACATCGCCTTCGAAGAACGACAGCAGCCAGCGCAGATAGGCGAGGCCGCCGCGAATGTTCTCGCGTGGATCCATGATTTTCTTGACCTGGAAGCGCGCCGCGGTTTCCGGAATCAATTGCATCAATCCCTGCGCGTTCTTGTTCGACTTGGCGCTGACCTGAAAGCCCGACTCGGCCTGGATGATCGCGAGCGCGAGCTTCGGCTCGATGCCGTACGCGGGCGCGTTCTCGCGAACCAGCTCGACGATCTTCATGCGCTCAGGCGTCGCCGTCCAGGCCATCGGCAGCGCATGACTCTCCTCGGCGATCAGGCTGGGCGCCAGCATGCACGCGGGCAGCACCGCTTCGGTCGTGTTGACGTGGACCAGCATGCGCTTGGCGTATTCGTGCGAACGATCGGAGGCGTAGCGAAACAGTCCGGTGGCAATGCGATCGTCTCGAATCATGCCGCGGCCGTTCGCATACATCACGCCCAGCCGATATGCCGCATCGGCATCGCCCGACATCGCCGCGCGACAATAGAGGTCGGCAGCCATCGCGTAGTCGCGGCCGACGCCCTCGCCGAATTCAAGGCGGACCGCTTCGGCGGTCAGACCGGTCGGGGGTTTGATGCGTGCAGGCGCAGGCTCTTGCGGTGCGTTCGCGTCGTCAGGCAAGGCGCCGGTCTGCTGCGCGAACGTCGACGAGCATCCGGCGGCGATGGCGATCGCGGCGAGGAATTTTCGGATCAGGAACGCGGTGTTGTGCATGAAGGGCGGCGCAATTGTGGAAGGTTGCTCGGATTGCTGCATGAAGAACTGCATGAAGCCCGATATGGCACGCGTGGGCCGATGTCGTGGGACGCAAATTCTATGCCTCGCGCGGGAAAAGAGTAAGCACTCGGGCGATCTCTTAGGAACAACGAGGGATTTCGCGCCCGCGATGGCCCTCCGCGCCGATGCAGGTCTCGGTCGAAGTGCGCATTTTGTCAACGCGAGCGACAGTTTTCGTCAGAGTCGGACACGATTGGTTCGCGCTCATCGCGACGCAAGGGTCCGCGCCATGGCCATTGCGAAGACAAGAGGAGTTTCGGGCGCATGGCACTCTTCCTGCATTCGAGCCCTCGTATTGATCGGCTAGAATGCGGCGCCTTGCGTACGGACGACGACGCGGACGACGACGCGGGCGACGACGCGGACAACCACACGGCTGGCGCCGCATGGTCCATTCGCAACAAAAAAAATCGGAGAACGGGATGAGCGTTGTTGCAGTGGTCGGGCTGGGCTATGTCGGCCTGCCGTTGGCCGTCGAGTTCGGCAAGAAGTTTCGGACCATCGGCTTTGATCTGTCCGAGAAAAAAATCGAGAGCTATCGACGCTTCGTCGATCCGACCGGCGAAGTCTCGATCGAAGGTTTGAAGGCGGCCACGCAACTCGAAGTCACGACCGATGCGGCCAGGCTGTCGGAAGCCGACTACATCATCATCGCGGTGCCCACGCCGGTCGATCAGGCGCATCAGCCCGACTTCTCTCCGCTGATCGGCGCCAGCAAGGCGGCCGGCGCGCATATGAAGAAGGGCGTGATCGTCGTCTATGAATCGACGGTCTATCCGGGCGCGACCGAAGAAATCGGCATTCCGATTCTCGAGAAGCAATCGGGCATGAAGTGGATGCAGGACTTCCACGTCGGCTATTCACCCGAGCGCATCAACCCGGGCGACAAGGAGCGTACGTTGACACGCATCACCAAGGTCGTATCGGGTGACGACGCCGAGACCTTGAAGAAGGTCGCCGACCTCTATGCGAGCATCATCACCGCCGGCGTGTATCCGGCGTCGAGCATCAAGGTCGCCGAAGCCGCAAAGGTGATCGAGAACACGCAACGCGATCTGAACATCGCGTTGATGAACGAGCTCGCGATCATCTTCGACAAGATCGGCATCGACACGCTCGAGGTCCTGAAGGCGGCGGGAACCAAGTGGAACTTCCTGCCGTTCCGTCCCGGTCTGGTCGGGGGCCATTGCATCGGCGTCGATCCCTACTACCTCACGCACAAGGCCGAGATGGTCGGCTACCAGCCGCAGGTGATCCTCGCGGGTCGCCGCATCAACGACGGCATGGGCAAGTTCATCGCCGAGCAGACCATCAAGCAGATG
>JBBQCA010000162.1:0-7670 GCA_038318315.1 Burkholderiales bacterium
CAGCAGGACGCCCGGCCCGATGCCGGCGAGAAACAGGCGACCCAGCGACTGCTCGGCCGCGACCGCGTAGAGAATCATCGTGATCGACGGCGGCAGCAGGATGCCGAGCGTGCCGCCGGCCGCGATGATGCCGGCCGCGAACCCCGGCGAGTAGCCGCGCATGCGCATCTCGGGAATGCCCGCGCTGCCGATCGCCGAGCAGGTCGCGGGGCTCGAGCCCGACATCGCCGCGAACAGCGCACACGCGAATACGTTGGCGATGCCCAGGCCTCCCGGAATCTTGCCCATCCACGCGTGCATCGCCGAATAAAGGTCCTTGCCCGCGGGCGACTTGCCGATCGCAGCACCCTTCAGGATGAAGAGCGGGATCGACAGCAGCGTGATGCTCGACATCTCCTCATAGACGTTCTGCGTGACGGTATCGAGCGCGGACGCCGGCATGAAGAAGTACATGAAGGTGACCGAGACCGCGCCCAGCGCGAACGCGATCGGCATGCCGGAAAACATCACGACCAATGTCGCCACGCCGTACGAGACGCCGATCGCGAGCGGGCTCATAGCGGCGCCTCCTTGACGCCGATGCTGTGACGGCGATCGGCCACGCGGCTGGTGAATTCGAGCAGCAGTTGCAAACTGAGCAGCGTCATGCCCGCGGCCATCAGCGCATAGGGAATCCACAGCTTCGGCCCCCAGGTCGAGGTGGTGGTCTGGCCTTCGTGAAAGGCTTCCAGGCACAGGGTCCACGACTTCCATGCGAAGAACGCGCAGAACAGCATGCTCACGAAATCGACCACGATCATGCGCACGTGATTGACTCCAGGCGACAGCAGTCCGGGGATGGCCTCGATGCCGACGTGGCCGCGGAACTGCTGGACGTAGGCCGACGAGAAGAAGGTCGCGCCCACCAGCAGGAAGACCGCCATCTCGTCCTGCCAGTCGGTCGGTATCTTGAGGAAGTAGCGTGCCGCCACGCTGTACGTGAGGATGCACGCGGCCGCGACCAGCGCGATCATGCACGGCACCATCAGCCAGCGATTGAGCCTTTGCATCGCGCTGTTGAACGCGGCGAGGAACGGGTGGCCGGGAGGCGGGCCTTCGGGCGTGGTCAGTTCGGTGCCGGCTTCGGTGATGTCGAGTGGGGCGTGGCTCATGGTGTCTTCCGTCCGATGGGTCAGATGGTTCTGCTTAGATCACGCCGCGTTGCTTGAGATCGCTCATGGTCGACGCGTCGATGCCGATGGACGCGAAGACCTCGGCATTGTGTTCGCCAAGCGCCGGTCCGAGCGAGCGCGTGCGACCGGGCGTCTCGCTCAACTTGGGCACGATGCCGGGCACGGCGATCGGCGTGCCGTCGGGCAATGCATGGCGTTCGATCATTTCGCGCGCGCGATAGTGCGGGTCGGCATGGATGTCGGCCGCGGTGTGGATCTTGCCGCACGGCACCGTTGCGGCTTCGAGCACGCGCAGCACGTCGTCGATGTCGTGCTGCTCGGTCCATGCGGTGATCGCCGCATCGATGCGGTCGTTCTGCTTCGCGCGTCCGTCGTTTCGCGCGAGTGCGGGATCGTCGGCCAGATCGTCGCGCGCGATCGCCTTCATCAAGCGCTTGTAGATGCCGTCGGCATTGCCCGCAATGATCGCGTAGTGCCCGTCGCGACACGGATAGGTTCCCGACGGCGTGATTCCCGGCAGGCTCGCGCCGGTACGTTCGCGCACCACGCCGCTGTGCGCGAACTCGGGGATCAGGCTTTCCATCACGCCGAACACCGCCTCGTAGAGCGCGACGTCGATCACCTGGCCCGGCCCGCCGTGCGCCTTCTGGTGATGGATCGCGGTGAGGATGCCGATCACGCCGTAGAGCGATGCGAGCGTGTCGCCGATGCTCACACCGGTGCGCACCGGCGGCCGGTCGGGATAGCCGGTCACGTAGCGCAGTCCGCCGAGCGATTCGGCGATCGCCGCGAAGCCAGGTTTCTCGCGATACGGGCCGGTCTGCCCGTAGCCCGACACGCGCAGCATGATCAGCGAAGGATTGATGGCCGCGAGATCCTCCCAGCCGAGATGCCAGGCTTCCAGCGAGCCCGGCCGGAAATTCTCGATCACCACGTCGGCATCGGCGACCAGCTTCTTCACGATCGCCTGTCCTTCCTCGGACTTCAGATTGACCGTGATCGACTTCTTGTTGCGGCTCTGCGAGTACCACCACAGCGACGTGCCTTCGTGCAGCTTGCGCCAGGTGCGCAGCGGATCGCCGCCATCGGGCGACTCGACCTTGATGATCTCGGCGCCGAACTGTGCCAGCAGGCTAGCTGCATAGGGACCGGCGATCAGCGTGCCGAGCTCGACGACCTTGATGTCGGCGAGCGGAAGAGGCTTGTCGCTATCGGACACGATGCGCGACCCGAAGCCCGCCTGGATGCTCTTCTCACTCGTCGCCAGGACGCATCACGCCGGAACTTTTTCCGCGAGCTTCAGGAAGCGCGCCGTGCTCTCCGATTGTTCCGCGTAGCTCTTCCACGCGCTTTCGCGCGCGACCGCCACCCACTTCTTGAGCGCGGCATCGGTCAGGTCGTGGACCTTGACGCCGGCCTTCGTGTAGACCTCGATGACCTTGCTGTCGTCGGCTTTGGCACCGTCGATCGCGATCTTCTCCATCTCGGCACCGACCGTCATGATCAAGGCCTGCTGATCCTTGGGCAGCTTGTCGAACACGATCTTGGACATCAGGAGCGGCTCGAGCAGGAACCAGTACGACTTGCCCTGCTTGTTGATGGTCAGGTGCTTGGACACTTCCTCGAGACGGAAGGAAATCAGGCTGGTCGACGAGGTGGTGACGACGTCGACCACGCCGGTCTGCATCGCGGCATAGGTCTCGTTGGACGGCAGCGACAACGTCGCCGCGCCCGCTGCCTTGGCGGTCAGGTCCATCTCCTTGCCGCCGCCCCGGAACTTCAATCCCTTCACGTCTTCGGGATTGACGACCGGACCCGCGCGACTGACCGCGCCACCCGCCTGCCAGACCCAGCTGACGATGATCACGCCCTTCTCGGCGAGCAGGTCGGTCAGAGCCTTGCCGATTTCGGCCTTCTTCCACGCATAACCCTGCTCGTACGAGGTGACGATGCCGGGCAGCAGCGTGATGTTCAACTCAGGTACTTCGCCGCCGGCATACGACATCGGCAGCAGCGTCAGGTCGAGCGCGCCCTTGCGGATCGCGCTGAACTGCGAGTTGACCTTCATCAGCGACGAGCCCGGATAGACGTTGGCCTTGAGCGCGCCGTTGCTGCGCTTGTCGATCTCCTGCGCGAAACGCCGGCACAGGCGATCGCGGAAGTCGCCTTCGGTATCCGAGCCGCCGGGGAATTGATGCGAGATCTTCAACGGGTCGGCGGCCCATGCGCTACGGCCCAACAGTGAAAGCGCAGGGGCGGCGGCAAGACCGGCGACCAGTGTGCGACGAACCTTATCCATCATGTCTCCTTGACGTTGGCCGCTTCGCGGCGCTTGCTAGAACGGGATAAACGACCGTCGGTCGCACCCCCTCCGTTTGTCGTGCAGTGTAGCGACGCGGCCGGCGCGGCGCCTCGGTATTTACCTCGAGGCGCGGCCAGGACGGCGCATCAATATCGACCGGACAACAGCGAGCCGAAGCCCGGCGCATGCGTCGCCAGGCCGAGCTTCTTCAACATCATGAAGGTCGTGCAGACCGACGACGACAGCACCGGCAGTCCGCTGCGATCCTCGATCGTCTGGATCGAAGCCAGCGACGGCATCTGCACGCACGCCGATGCGACGATCGCGTCGGCGTTGCCGGTGCTCAGGCGCTTCGTGATCTCGATGGGCGCCCGTGGGTCCTGGCGCCCGACTTCGAGGTTGTCCGGGATCTCCAGCGAGATGCTGTCGACGACTTCGATGCCTTCGTTCTCGATGTAGCCGATCACCAGCTGCGTCAGCGGCTTCATGTAGGGCGCGAGGATCGCGACCTTCTTCGCCCCGATGGTCTTGATGCCGTCGACCAGCGCACCCGCGCTGGTGACCACCGGCGCAGGCCCGCCCGCTTCGACCGTGCGGCCGTGGAGTCGCGCCTCGGAGATGCGGTGGTAGCCATGGCCCATGCTCATGATCGCCACCAGGCACGCGTAACCGAGCACGTCGACGCGCGCATCGGCCAGCTCGAGCGCGCAGCGATCCGAGTCGCGGTCCATCGCTTCGAGTTCTTCCTTGGTGACCTTCTGCATGCGCATGCGGCTCGAATGAAACGTGAAGCGCTCGGGCAGCACGGCCTCGCGGGCGCGCAGCATCGCGGGGATCTCGGTCTCCATCGTGGTGTTGGAACTCGGAACGATCTGGCCGATGCGGAATTGGGTCTTGGTCATGAGGGCTTTCGTTCGTGTCGTGGTTTCACGCGGCGAGGCGATCGGCGAGGTCGATGAAGTCGTTCGCGACGACATCGAACTCGCCCTCCTCGATCTCGGGCAAGGGCGTGCCCGCGCCCATCTCCAGCGGCCGCACGACGTAGCCGGTGCGACAGCCGGCCGCGCGTGCCGCGCGCAGGTCATCGGGGTGGCAGGCGACCAGCATCAACTCGTGCGGCGCGATGTCGAGCAGCGCGGCGGTGCCCAGATAGGTTTCGCGATCGGGCTTGTAGTGATGGAACAGCTCGGCCGACACCACGCAGTCCCACGGCAGACCGGCACGCTTGGCCATGTTGGTGAGCAACGAGAAATTGCCGTTCGACAGGGTCGTGATGATGAAGCGCTGCTTCAATCGCACGAGTCCTTCGACGGTATCGGGCCACGGGGCGAGCCGATGCCAGACGCGGTTCAGATGTTCGCGATCGGCTTCGTCCAGGCCTGCGATGCCCAAGCGCACGATCAGGTCGTCGAAGATCAGGCGATGCAGCGCGTCGATCTTCATCCACGGCAACGCGCCGGTACGCACGCGATGCATCGCGGGGCGATAGCCCGCGCGCCAGCCATCGGTGACCGCGGTCCAGTCGGCCGCCATGCCGCGGCTCGCGCCGAAGGCTTCGAGCTCGTTGACGATGCTGCCGCGCCAATCGACCACGGTGCCGAAGACGTCGAAGGCGAGGGCCTTGAGTTGTGTAGCGATCGCTGCTGGCATCGAATTGTCTCGAAGAGGTTTTTGTCAGAGGTCTGCGCAACAGGCCAATCGTTGGGGCGCGGTAGCATCCGCGTGTTTGCCGCATCGAGCCCGTGCGCGCGCAAACGCTACCACCACAAGCTCATGTCGAACCGACCAGACATTCAAGATCACGAGGACGCCGAGTCCGCCGAAGCGATGGCCAGCTCGATGATATCCGCGGCCATGGATCCCACGGCGCTGGACGCCGCCGCGGTCGGCGCCGCGCCCAACAGCGTCGAGGCCGAGACCACGGTGGAAACCGAGTTCGACTCGGCCACCACGCCGATCCCCCACGTGGCGAAGGCGGCGATGGCGATGCCCAGCCGCACGCGCCTTGCGATCATGCTGGCCGCGATGGCGATGCTCGGTCCGTTCTCGATCGACACCTACCTGCCCGCCTTCCCGGAGATCGAGGCATCGCTCGATGCCTCGGCGATCCAAGTGCAGCAGACCATGACCGCGTACATGCTCGCGTTCGCGGTGATGATCCTGTGGCACGGCGCGCTGTCGGACGCGCTCGGGCGGCGCATCGTGATCCTGGTGTCGCTGGTGGTGTTCGTGGTCGCGTCGTTCGGTTGCGCATCGGCTCATTCGATCCAGTATCTCTGGGCGTTCCGCATCCTGCAGGGGATTTCCGCGGGGGCGGGCATCGTGGTGGGACGCGCGATGGTGCGCGATCTCCACTCGGGGCCGGAAGCCGAAAAGTTGCTGGCGCTCGTCACCATGATCTTCGCGATCGCACCCGCGATCGCGCCTATTCTTGGCGGCTGGATCGTCGAGAGCTTCGACTGGCGCACCATCTTTCTCGCGCTGTTCGTGTATTCGGCGCTGCTGCTGTGGGCGTGCTGGCGCATGCTGCCCGAGACCTTGCCGGTCTCGCACCGCCAGACCTTCAATGCGTCGTCGCTGTGGGCCAGCTACAAGTCGGTGTTCGGCAACGTGCGCTTCAACGCCTACGCCGCAACGATGGCGTTCAACTTCGCCGGATTGTTTCTCTATGTCGCGGCGGCGCCCTCGTTCATCATCAGGCACCTGCACCTGACGGCGCGCGACTTCGGGTGGTTCTTCATCCCGTCGGTGGCCGGCATCTTCCTGGGCGCTCTGCTCGCCAATCGTCTTGCCGGACGCCTGAAGATCGGACGACAGGTGCGCGCCGGCTTCATGCTGATGGGCGGCGCCGCGATCGCGAACGTCGTCTATCACGCCTTTCTTCCCGCGGCCATTCCGTGGTCGGTGATGCCGGTGTTCTTCTACACGATCGGCATGTCGCTGACCGCGCCCGGCGTGACGCTGATGGTGCTCGACCTGTTCCCCACGCATCGCGGCGTGGCCGCGTCGTGCCAGTCGTTCGTGCAGACGCTGTTGGGTGCGGTGGTCGCCGGTGTGGTGGCACCGATCCTGGCGGCATCGGCGTTCTGGCTCGCGATCGGCCAGGCGCTTTGCGTGCTGATCGCGCTGATCGCATGGCGCATCGGGCGCTCGCGTCGCATCGCCGGTCCGCGTGCGGCTTGAGCGCAAGGCCGCGCACGCGCGCGGCTGCCTCGCACCTTTCCCCGCAGAGGCAGGGAGCGACCTGAGGATGAGCACCTCGGAATTCACGAAGTCGTCATAACGCTCGCGCATCCTCGGCCCGCACTTTTCCCGAGGAGCTCCCATGCATACCAAGTCGTTCGCGGCCCTGATCGCCGCGGCGTTCACCTGTTTACTCACGGCTTCCTGCAACGGCGACGACAACGGTTCGGCTTCCACTCCGCCGGTCACGACCGAACAGCCGAAGAACTTGATCTTCTTTCTCGGCGACGGCTACGGCATGGTCCCGATGACCGCCGCGCGCATCTACGCTGCCGGCGAGAG
This sequence comes from Burkholderiales bacterium, assembly GCA_038318315.1. Taxonomy (GTDB): domain Bacteria; phylum Pseudomonadota; class Gammaproteobacteria; order Burkholderiales; family Burkholderiaceae_D; genus CAHJXF01. Next base: position 7,000 of record JBBQCA010000162.1, read on the forward strand.
CGGCGACCTGACGATCGATACCTTTCCCGAAACGGCGTTCGTCAAGACCTATTCGAACGATGCGCAAGTCACCGACAGCGCACCGTCGATGTCGGCCTACATGACCGGCGTGAAGATGAACAACGAGGTCATCTCGTCGACACCGGACACCAAGGCCAATGACGCGAGCGGCAATCCGTTCATCAGCGGCGCCGACAGCACTTGCCCTGCGACCGGCAACGGCAGCGCGGTCACGACCCTGCTCGAGCTCGCCAAGGCCGCCGGGCGCGGGACCGGTGTCGTCACGACGACGCGCATCACGCACGCGACGCCGGCGGCGACCTACGCGCACATCTGCCATCGCGACGGCGAGAACTCAATCGCGAACCAGATGACGGTGGGCGGCGCGGGCTTCAACGGCAAGCTCGGCGACGGCATCGACGTGGTGCTCGGCGGCGGCTGGCAGCACTTTCTTGCGAAGGGCGATGCGCTCGGCTCGTCTCGGTCGGACGCGCGCGACCTCACCGCCGAGCTCGAGGCCAAGGGCTACGCCTACGTGACGACGCAGACCGCGCTCAACGCGACGCCCGCGTCGACCACCAAGCTGCTCGGTCTTTTCAACAGGTCGCACATGAACTTCGATCTCGATCGCACCGGCACGACCGAACCCAGCCTCGCCGAGATGACGACCA
>JBBQCA010000163.1:0-7659 GCA_038318315.1 Burkholderiales bacterium
CGCGTGATGACCCGCTTCGAGCTCGACCCCGATGCGCGCATCTCGGGTCTCTCGGGCGGCCAGAGCAAACGCGTCGCGCTGGCGCGCGCGATGGTGATCGAGCCCGACCTGCTGCTGCTCGACGAGCCCACCAACCACCTCGACATCGAGACCATCGCGTGGCTCGAGTCGCTGCTGGTGGAGTTCGCCGGCAGCGTGATCTTCATCACCCACGATCGCGCCTTTCTCGATGCGGTCGCCACGCGCATCGTCGAACTCGATCGCGGCCGGCTCGCGAGTTATCCGGGCAGCTATGCCGCGTATCGCCAGCGCAAGGCCGAAGAGCTCGAGATCGAGCGCACCGAGAACGCGAAGTTCGACAAGGTCCTCGCGCAGGAGGAGGCGTGGATCCGCCAGGGTGTCGAGGCGCGGCGCACACGCAACGAGGGCCGCGTGCGTCGTCTCGAGCATCTGCGCGACGAGCGTGCAGCGCGCCGCGAACGGTCGAAGGACGTCAGGCTGGCGGTCGATACCGGTTCGCGCTCGGGCAAGCTGGTCGCCGAGTTGACCGAGGTCTGGAAGTCGTTCGGCACGGGCGATGCCAAACATACGGTGGTGCGCGATTTCTCCGCGACCATCATGCGCGGCGATCGAGTCGGACTGATCGGCCGCAACGGCGCGGGCAAGACCACGCTGCTCAAGCTCATCCTCGGCGACCTCGAACCGGACGCCGGCAAGATCCGTCGCGGCACCAATCAGTCGGTCGCGTATTTCGATCAGACCCGCGCCGTGCTCGACCCTGAGAAGACCTTGCTCGAGACCATCAGCCCGGGCTCCGACTGGATCGAGATCGGCGAGGGATCGAACCTGCAGCGCAAGCACGTGATGAGTTATCTGGGCGACTTCCTGTTCGCGCCCGAGCGCGCGCGCTCGCCAGTCAAGAGCCTGTCGGGCGGCGAGCGCAACCGCCTCCTGCTCGCACGCCTGTTCGCGCGCCCGACCAACGTGCTGGTGCTCGACGAGCCGACCAACGATCTCGACGTCGATACGCTCGAGTTGCTCGAGGCGCTGCTGATCGACTACAGCGGCACGATCTTTCTGGTGAGCCACGACCGCGCCTTTCTCGACAACGTCGTCACGCAGACCATCGCCTACGAAGGCGACGGTCGCTGGCGCGAATACGTCGGCGGTTATGCCGAGACCGAAGCGGCGCGTGCGCGTGCTCGTGAAGCCGCCGCACGACCGGCGGCGCAGTCAGCCGCGCCGTCAACGGGACCGTCGACTCCGAAACAAACGCCGAAGCCAGCGATCACAGCGCCTGCGCCGACCGCATCGCGGCTCGGCTACAAGGAGCAGCGCGAACTGGCGGCCCTGCCCGAGATCATCACGGCGCTGGAAACCGAGCAGGCGACGATTGCCACGCGCCTGGCCGACCCGGCGCTGTATCGTGACGGGCCCGACCAGGCCGTGCGCCTGCAGCAGCGCGCGTCGCAGATCCAGAGCGAGCTCGACATCGCGATGCAACGATGGGATGCGCTCGAGCGGCGCGCAGCGCATGCGTAAGCACTCCCCACGTGGCGCACGCGTCGGATACCGCAGACCGCGCACCACGCTGCCTCTTTTTTGAGCACGTCCAGCGGAGGCCCGACCGGCGCGGGTTCGTCGTTCTTTTGCGCCCGTTTTTCCACAGAAAATGGGGATAAGTCCTATAAACGGATGAGCCCCTTTTGCGTTGCCACAAGTTGTCCACCTAATGCCCAGCAAGCCCAGCAATAACCCGCGGCCAGCCAAGTCCGGATCGTCCCGGTCCTCAACGTCCACCTACGCGGAAGCTTCGATCCGCGTTCTCAAGGGCCTCGAGCCGGTCAAGCAGCGGCCGGGCATGTACACGCGCACCGAGAGCCCTCTGCACATCGTGCAGGAGGCGATCGACAACGCCGCCGATGAAGCGCTCGGCGGCTTCGCGTCGCGTGTCGATGTCACGCTCGCCGCCGACGGCCGCATCACGGTCGAGGACGACGGCCGCGGCATCCCGGTCGGACTGCACCCCGAAGAGGGCGTGCCGGTCGTCGAGATCGTGTTCACGCGCCTGCACGCGGGCGGCAAGTTCGACAAGGGCAGCGGCGGTGCGTACAACTTCTCGGGTGGCCTTCATGGCGTCGGCGTGTCCGTCACCAACGCCTTGTCGAAGAGCCTCGAGGTGACCGTCTATCGCGACGGCGGCGTGCATACGATCGCCTTCGCGCACGGCGATGTCGTCACGCCGCTGGCCTCGCGGCCGCTCGAGCGCGGCGACGATCGCGGCGTACGCAAGACCGGCACGCGCGTGACCTTGAAGCCCGAGCCGAAGTACTTCGACAGCGAGGCGATTCCACTGCCCGAGTTGCAGCGCCTGCTGCGCAGCAAGGCGGTCTTGTTGCCGGGGGTCACGGTCACGTTGACCGATGCGCGATCCGCGCAGAAGACACCCACTGTCGAGACCTGGCGCTTCGAACACGGATTGCGCGGCTACCTCGTCGATGCGCTCGCGAGCACGTCGGGCGCCCAACCACTGATTCCTTTCTACGAAGGCAGCCAGCACTCGAACGGCTCCGACAACTTCGCCGAAGGCGAGGGCGCCGACTGGGTCGTCGCCTGGACCGAGGACGGCGCGCTCACGCGCGAGTCGTATGTCAACCTGATCCCCACGTCCGCAGGCGGTACGCACGAAGCGGGCTTGCGCGAAGGTCTCTTCAACGCGGTCAAGAGCTTCATCGACCTGCACGGCCTGTTGCCCAAGGGAGTGCGCCTCTTGCCCGAGGACGTGTTCGCGCGCGTGTCCTTCGTGCTGTCGGCCAAGGTGCTCGACCCGCAGTTCCAGGGGCAGATCAAGGAGCGTCTGAACAGCCGCGACGCGGTGCGCCTGGTGTCGAACTATGCGAGGCCCGGACTCGAGCTCTGGCTCAATCACCACGTCGACCAGGGCAGGAAGCTTGCCGAGCTCGTGATCCGCCAGGCGCAGACGCGCCAGCGCTCGGCGCAGAAGGTCGAGAAGCGCAAGGGCTCGGGCGTCGCGGTGCTGCCCGGCAAGCTCACCGACTGCGAATCCGAGGACATCGCGCGCAACGAAGTCTTTCTGGTCGAAGGCGACTCCGCCGGAGGCTCGGCCAAGATGGGCCGCGACAAGGTCTTCCAGGCGATCCTGCCCTTGCGAGGCAAGGTCCTCAACGCATGGGAAACCGAGCGCGATCGCCTGTTCGCGAACAACGAGATCCACGACATCGCGGTCGCGATCGGCATCGATCCGCACGGACCGGACGACAACATCGACTTCGCGACCCTGCGTTACGGCAAGGTGTGCATCCTCTCGGATGCCGACGTCGACGGTTCGCACATCCAGGTGCTCTTGCTGACGCTCTTCTTCAAGCACTTTCCGAAGCTGGTGGATAACGGGCACCTGTATGTCGCGCGGCCACCGCTGTATCGCGTCGACGTATCGGCGCGTGGCAGGAAGCCCGCGCAGAAGATCTATGCGCTCGATGAAGGAGAGCTGGAAGCGATCGAAGACAAGCTGAAGAAGGAAGGCGCCGCCGAGAAAGTGACGAGTAAAACCGTGACGAGTAAAAGCGCCTGGAGCATCTCGCGCTTCAAGGGGCTGGGTGAGATGAGCGCCGAGCAGTTGTGGGAGACCACGATGAATCCCGACACGCGCCGGCTCTCTCAGGTGTCACTGGGCGAGCTCGACTTCGCCGCGACGGTCTCGCGCATGAACATGCTGATGGGCAAGGGCGAGGCCGCGGCGCGGCGCGCCTGGCTCGAAGAGCACGGCAACGAAGTCGAGGCGGACATTTGACGCCGCGGCGTTGACGTGACGAAGTTGACGTGAATATGCGCGAACGTCATACTTGTATGACGCAACGATCGGCCAAGGACTCCCATGCTCGCCGTCCGCCTCCCTGAAGACCTCGAGGAACGCCTGTGCAGCCTGGCCGAAAAAACCGGCCGGCCCAAGTCGTATTACGTTCGCGAGGCGCTGGCCGAATACATGACCGATCTCGAAGATCACTATCTGGCCGAGCAGCGCATCAAGAAGTTCGGCGATGGACCTGCGATCCCGCTGGACGATCTGATGAAGAAGTATGGCTTGGCGGATTGAGTTCCTGCCGGTCGCCGAAAAGGAACTCGCCAGGCTCGACCGCGCGGCCGCACAACGCATCCTCGCGTTTCTCGACCAAAGGGTTCGCGCTGCGAGCGACCCGCGAGCGATCGGCAAGGCTCTGGTCGGCAAGGAGTTCGGACAATTCTGGAAATACCGGGTCGGCGACTATCGCCTGATCTGTTCGATCGAAGACCATCGCGTGCTGGTGACGGTAGTGCGCGTCGCGCACCGAAGCGCGGTCTATCGCAGCAAATGAAGTCGGGCTCGAAGAGCAAGGCACGAAGTCCGGGCCGCGAAGTTCAGGCCGATATCGAGATCGAGCACCGACCATGTATCTGACCGTCAACGACACGCAGCTCTTCTTCGATGTCGCGGGCCCGGGCCTGCGGCCGCGCGATGGCGTGCTCGCCGAAGTGCCGACGCTGCTGGTACTGCACGGCGGCCCTGGCTCGGATCACAGCGCAGTGAAGGCGCCGCTGCTCCCGCTCGCCGAGCACTATCAACTGGTGTGGATCGATCATCGCGGCAACGGTCGTTCGGCGCAGAGTGATCCGACGCGCTGGACACTAGCTCAATGGGCCGACGACCTGCGCGCGTTCTGCGATGCCCTGGGCATCGTCAAGCCGGTCGTGCTCGGTCAGTCGTTCGGCGGGGTGGTCGCGCAGGCTTATGGCGCGCGATATCCCGAGCATCCGGGCAAGCTCATCTTCTCGTCGATCGGCGCGCGCTGGGACTTCGAGTTGTCGATGCAGCGCTTCGCCGAGCGAGGCGGAAGCGATGCCGAGAGAGCCGCGCGCAATTTCTGGGGCCGCATGGAGCACGACGACATCGTCGCGTACCGGCAAACCTGTCTGCCGTTCTACGCCGCAAAGACCGGCGGCGACGACGTGCGGGCGATGGCGCTCAACAAGGAAGACGTGATGCGACACTTTCTTTCGCCGCAGGGCTTCTTCCAGCAGATGGACCTGCGCGCGTCTCTCGCAGCTATCACCTGTCCCGTGCTGGTGCTCGCGGGCCGCGAGGATCCGGTCATCCCGTGGGAGTTGTCCGAGGAACTCGCCGAGGCAATCGGTGCCGGCATCGACCCGGCCCCGGTCGAGTTCGTGTGCATGGATCACTGCGGTCATGGAGTCTGGCGCGATCAGCCTTTGCCCGCCCTCGCGGTGCTGCGCGGTTTCATCGACGGTGAAACCGGCTGAGCGGTCGAGGGCATCGACGATGCGCGCCGATTCGCAGGGCTACACGATTCGCAAGGCAACGCTCGCGGAACGCGATCGCCTGCGCGAGCTGTTTCGCGATGCGGTGCTCGAGGCAGGACCTCGGTCCTACACGCCGGAGCAAGTCGCGGTATGGGCGAGCAGCGCCGACGATGTCGAACGGGTGCGCGTTGACGACCGACGCGAGCCTGATCTCGCATCCGGTGTTTCTCAATGCGGGCTTCGAAGTTGTCGCGTGGGAGCACGCGCATCGTGGCGAAGTGTTTCGGCGTGCGCGCATGCGCAAGGACTTGCGATGAAACGCGCGGCCACACTTGCGTTCGTACTTGCGTTTGCATCGGCGGCCTTGCTCTCGATGCCCGCGCGCGCCGACATCTACGGCTACATCGATGCCGCCGGCGTCACTCATCTGGCCACCGAGAAGCTCGACGAGCAATACATGCTGTTCCTCAAGACGGGCGAGGGGACTGCCGCGTCGCGTGACTCGAAGACCGGCCCTGCATTCGACGGCACATCCAACGATGCGCTGATGAAGACGCGCCTCGTCAAGCGCCTGGTCGATCACCCCAACATCGCCAGGTACGAGCCGATGATTCGCGCGGCGGCGACCCGTCATGGCCTCGACCCGCAACTCGTCAAGGCGGTGGTCGCGGTCGAGTCGGGCTTCGAGCCGCGCGTGGTTTCCGAGAAGGGCGCGGTAGGGCTCATGCAGGTGCTGCCCGCAACCGGCGAGCGCTATGGCGTGCGCGCCGACAGGAAGAAGAGTGTCGATCAGAAGCTTGCCGACCCAAGCCTGAATCTCGAGATCGGCACGCGCTATCTCGCAGACCTGAAGAAGATGTTCATGTCACGGCCCGAGCTCGCACTGGCGGCGTACAACGCGGGCGAGAATGCGGTGATCCGTTTTCGCAATGCGATCCCGCCGTTTCCCGAGACGCAGGCGTATGTGAAACTGGTCGATCAATTCCACGCGTTCTACAGTCCGCGGCGCGGGATGAAGACGGCGGATGGAAACCAGCGCGTACGCGTGACGATTCCGGCGCGGCGCAATCTGCCTGACCCCGATGTGCCGATGCGCTTGCCCGCGCCTGCGGCATCGATTGCGATACCGGCCGCTGCCAGTGTGTTGCCGACCGGCGGTCCCCATCCCAACCCTCCCCCAGAAGGGGAGGGAGCAAAACTCCAATGACCGAACAAGCCAGTCTCTTCGAAACACCCGCGGCCCCCGACGACGCACTGACGCTCGGCAACTACGCCGAGCGCGCCTATCTCGACTATGCGATCTCGGTCGTCAAGGGACGCGCGTTGCCCGAGGTCGCGGACGGCCAGAAGCCGGTGCAGCGTCGCATCCTGCACGCGATGAATCAGCTCGGCCTCTCCGCCGACGCCAAGCCGAGGAAGAGCGCAGCGGTGGTCGGCGACGTGCTCGGCAAGCTGCATCCGCACGGCGACCAGTCGGTCTATGACGCGCTGGTGCGCATGGCGCAGGACTTCACGCTGCGTTATCCACTGATCGACGGGCAGGGCAACTTCGGTTCGCGCGACGGCGATGGCGCCGCGGCGATGCGCTACACCGAAGCGCGTCTGACGCCGATCGCGCGCGTGCTGCTCGACGAGATAGCCGAAGGCACGGTCGACTTCCAGCCCAACTACGACGCCTCGACCGAAGAGCCGACGCTGCTGCCTGCGCGCCTGCCGTTCGTGCTGCTCAATGGCGCATCGGGCATCGCGGTCGGCATGGCTACCGAGATTCCGCCGCATCATCTTGCCGAGGTGGCCGCGGCCGCGATCGCGATGGTGCGTGCCAACGGCAAGGCGACGACTGCCGAACTGCTCGAGCACATCAAGGGTCCCGACTTTCCCGGCGGCGGCCAGATCATCTCGTCGCCGCAGGAGATCGCGGCGATCTACGAGACCGGTCGCGGCAGCGTCAAGGTCCGTGCGAAGTGGATCGTCGAAGACCTCGCGCGCGGGCAGTGGCAGATAGTCGTCACCGAATTGCCGTCCAATACCTCGTCGCAGAAGGTGCTCGAAGAGATCGAGGAGCTCACCAATCCCAAGCTGCGCCTGGGCAAGAAGAACCTGAGCGTCGATCAACTCGCCAACAAGCAGACGGTGCTCGCATCGCTGGACGCGGTGCGCGACGAGTCCGGTCGCGAGGCGCCGGTACGCCTGGTATTCGAACCCAAGTCGCGCAACGTCGAGCAGCAGGCCTTCATCAATCTGCTGCTCACGCACACCAGCCTCGAAGCGAGCGTGCCGCTCAACTTCGTGATGATCGGCATCGACGGCCGGCCGCGTCAGAAGCCGCTCGCCGACATCCTC
>JBBQCA010000164.1:0-7637 GCA_038318315.1 Burkholderiales bacterium
GATGTTCGACGGCTTGTCGGGGTCGGTCGGATTCTTCTTGCGCTTGGGCAGGTTGATGACGGCGACCGGCTCCTTCGAGATCAGCTTCTGCCCGCGGCCGTCGGTGGCGATCTCGGGCAGGCTGTCGATCACCGAAGCCTGGTCGCGTCCCACGCCGCTCTGGACTTCGGACGCCGCGGAGCGACGGATCACCATCACGTTGTCGGGCTGGCCGGTGGCGACCAGCGTCTGACGGATGCCCTCGGTCATCATCAGCACGCTCGCGAAGACGAACACCACCAACGCCATGCCGCCCGCCGTGAGCAGGGTCGTGACCTTGCGCGCATACACGTTGCGCGCGATGTAGTTGAAGGGGAGCGCCTTCATGCGAAGGCCGTCGAACGCGTCGATGCGTGCGCGTCGTATCGACCCGGTTCACGCCACATGGCGCAGACCTTCGACGATGCGAACGCGTCCCGCATTCCACGCGGGGAATGCCGCGGCAACCAGGCCGATCAACGCGGCCGCGGCGAACTGCAGCAGCACCGTTTGCTGCGACACGAAGAACACGGGAAACAAGGTGCCCATCGCCTTGGCGAACGCGCTCGCGATGGGGAACGTGATGGCGACACCGAGCGCGCCGCCCACCAGCGCGATGAACAGCGATTCGCCCACGATCAGCCAGCCGATGAAACCCGGCCCGAAGCCGATCGCCTTCATCGTCGCGTATTCCGACGTGCGCTCGCGCGCGGTCATCGCGATGGTGTTGGCCATCACCGCCATGATGATCAGGATGATGACGAGCGACACCGCCTGGATCGCGACCAGGATCAATTCGGTCATCGAGATGAAGCCGAGTTGGAACGCCTTCTCGGTCTCGGTGAGCGTCTCGGCAAGCGAATTGCGAAACAGGTTGTCCATCTGTTTGGAGACCGGTGCCGCGTCATCGGGATTGGCCAGCCGCTCGATGTAGAAGCCCACCTGATCGGCGCGTCTGCCGTAACGCTTCTTGACGGTCTCGTTCAGGTAGGCCCACTGAAACAGGAACTGCGACTCGTCGGTCTTGGCGTCGGCGCCGTCGTAGATCGCGCGGATGGTGAAGGTCCAGGTGCCGGGAAAAATCGTTCCGCGCAGGGGGACCTGGTCGCCCAGCTTCCAGCCGTATTGATCGGCGAGCTTGCGGCCGACGACCACGCCTTGCCGATCAGCCAGGAAAGCCTTGAGTTCGGCGGGCTTGACGACGTATTCCGGATAGAGGTCGAAGTAGGTCGCGCCATCGACGGCGAACTGCGGAAAGAAATTGCGCTCGTTGATGTACACGCCGCCGAACCAGTTGCCCCACGACACACCGGTCACGCCATCGACCTGCCGCATGCGCTGCGCGTAATTGAGCGGCAGCGGAAACACCAGCGAGATCGAATTGCGCGTGACCAGGCGCACCGACGAGGTCGCGTCCACTCCCGCATACCAGGCATCGACGATCGTACGCAGCAACCCGAACGCGCAGATCGCGACCACCAGCCCGACGATGGTGAGCACCATGCGCAGCTTCTGCCGCAGGGCGTTGCGCGTGAGGAGTTTGGCGATGAAGTACATGGCGCGGCCGCTGGTCAGCGATGCCCGTCAACGCGCCGCATGTAGGCTCGCGGCAAGCTCGGCCTGATATTCCGCGTCGCTCACCAGCACACCCTTTTCGAGATGCACCATGCGTCGCGCGCGGCCGGCGGCCTTGGGATCGTGCGTGACCATCACGATGGTCTTGCCGAGTTCGCGGTTCAGCCGGTCCATCAGGTCGAGGATCTCTTCGCCGGTATGGCGATCGAGGTCGCCGGTCGGCTCGTCGGCGACGATGATGGTCGGGTCGGCGATCAGCGCACGCGCGATCGCCACGCGCTGCTGCTGGCCGCCCGACAACTCGTTGGGGAAATGATCGGCGCGATCCGACAGGCCCACCATCGCGAGTGCGGTATCGACGTGCTCGCGTCGATCGCGACGCGACAGCTTGGTCAGCAACAGCGGCAGCTCGACATTCTCGAACGCGTTCAGCACCGGCATCAGGTTGTAGAACTGGAAGATGAAGCCCACGTGCGCGGCGCGCCACTCGGCCAGGTCGGCATCGCCGAGATCCGCGATATCGACGCCGTCGACGACGATGCTGCCGCCGGTGGGCTTGTCGATGCCCGCAATCAGATTGAGCAACGTGCTCTTGCCCGATCCCGACGGGCCCATCAAGGCCACGAAGTCGCCGGCCGGGATGTCGAGGTCGAGCCCCAGCAATACCGGCACCACCTGCTCGCCGCGAACGTAGATCTTCTGCAGGTCGCGCACTTCGACCAGCGTGCGCGCGATGACCGCGCCATCGCTAGTGTCATCGGTCGACGGGAACGCGCTCGCCGCAGTCGCGGTGGCGGTCGCTTGGTTGATCACCATGTCGTCATTTCGTCTGCACCACGACGGCCGTGCCGTTGCCGATCTTGTCGCTCGGCTTCACGATCAGCTTCTCGCCCGACTTGAGATTGCCCGAGGTGATCTCGATCGCGTCCACCGACTTCACACCGGTCGTGACGACGACCGCTTCGGCAACCGTCTTATCGCCTTCGGTCTTCATGCGATAGACCACAGCCTTGCCGTCGCGCGTGACGACCGCGTCGGGCGGCACCGCGATGCTGGGCTTGTTGGCCGACTCATCGACCTTCTTCGATAGGAAGCTGACCTTCGCGCTCATGTCGGGAAGGATGCGGTCGTTGAGTTGATCGAACTTCACCTTGGTCGTCACCGTCGCTTTCGCGCGATCGACCGTCGGCACCATGCGGCTCACCGATCCCGAGAAGCGCATGTCGGGCAACGCATCGAGCACGATCTCGCAGGGCTGCCCCACCGAAATCTTCGAGAGGCTGGACTCCGACACATCGGCCTCGACCTCGAGTGTGGACAGGTCGGCCATGTTAACCACCGCGCCCTTGGAATCGACGGCCGACGAGAACGGCGTGACGATGTCGCCGACGTTGGCGCTCTTGGTGACGACCACGCCGTCGAAGGGCGCGCGAATCTCGGTGAAGTCCACGCCCACCTTGGCGTTGTTCGCATTCGCGGTCGCGGCCCTCAGCGCGGCGCGCGTGTTGTTGGTAGCCGCCACCGCGCGATCGTTGCGCGCGACGGCCGTATCGAGCGCCGACTTCGACAGGAAATTCTGCGAAACCAGCTCGCGGCTGCGCGCCAGCTCGATCGCCGCGTTGCGTTGATCGGCCTCGGCCGACGCGATCGCCGCGCGCGCCACGCCGACGTTGGCCTGCGCCGCGGCGAGCTGCGCTTCGACATCGCGGGCATCGATACGGGCCAGCAGATCTCCCTTCTTCACGCGGCTGCCTTCCTGCACGTTGAGCAACTCGAGCCGGCCGGTCGCCTTGGTGGCAACCGCGGCCTTGCGTTGCGCGACCACGTACCCCGACGCGGTCAATACCGTCACCTGCTGCGCCGGATAACGCGTGACCACCGAGGCGGTCTGCACCGCGACCGGATGCGGCATCAGGAACATCGCGATGGCGCCGATGACGACGATCGCGAGCACCACCATCCACCAGCGTATGCGACGCCTGCGCTTGGGGGCGAGGCTGCCCCGGTCGATCTTCAGCTTGCCGATATCGGTTGCGGCCATGGGGCTTGGTCTGTCGTGTCGAATGAAGATGCCGCGCGCAGAACTGCGTGGCGAAGGTGAAGGACGCTCAGCTCGCGCTGGCGAGCAGGCTTTCGTGCGGTGTGCCTGCGCACGCGGCTTCGGAAGTCCGGGCGCCCGCGATGATACCGCCGCCCAGGCACACATCGCCGTCGTAGAGCACGGCCGATTGTCCCGGGGTCACGGCCCATTGCGGATCGTCGAATGCGAGCGCGAAGTGCTGTCCATGCGATTGCGCGCGCGGCTCGACGCGGCATGCGGCGTCCGCTTGTCGGTACCGCGTCTTCGCATGCAGCGCCTGTGCGTTGGGCGCGCGGCCCGCAATCCAGCTCGCGTTGTCCACCTGCACGAGGCAAGACAACAGCCAGGGATGGTCGTGACCGCGCACCACCCAGAGCGTGTTGTTGGCCATGTCCTTTCTGACCACGAACCATGCGCCTTCGCTCGCTGCTTCGCCCGACTTCTCCTTCACGCCGCCGATGCCGATCCCCTTGCGTTGACCGAGCGTATAGAACGCGAGGCCGACGTGCGTACCGATCACGCGACCCTCGAGGCTGCCGTCGGGCGTGCGGATGGGCCCGGTTTTCGTCGGCAGATAGCGATTGAGGAATTCGCGAAACGGCCGCTCGCCGATGAAGCAGATGCCGGTCGAGTCCTTCTTCTTCGCGTTCGGCAGCCCGATGCGCCCGGCCAGCGCGCGCACTTCGGTCTTGTGCATCTCGCCCAATGGAAACAGCGCTCGTGACAACTGATCCTGATTCAGGCGATGCAGGAAATAGCTTTGATCCTTGCTCGCGTCCTTTGCTTTCAGCAGTCGAGACAGACCTGCATCATCGCGATCGATGCGCGCGTAGTGGCCGGTCGCGATGCGCTCGGCGCCCAGGCGCATCGCGTGATCGAGGAAGGCCTTGAACTTGATCTCGGCGTTGCACAGCACGTCGGGATTGGGCGTGCGTCCGGCCGCGTATTCGGTGAGGAACTCGGCGAACACGCGGTCCTTGTATTCGGTCGAGAAGTTGACCGCTTCGATGTCGATGCCGATCACGTCGGCGACCGCGGTCGCGTCGATTAGGTCCTCGCGCGTCGAACAATATTCATCGTCGTCGTCGTCCTCCCAGTTCTTCATGAACAGGCCGACCACGTCGTAGCCCTGCTCTTTGAGGAGCCATGCGGTGACCGCCGAGTCCACGCCTCCTGACAATCCGACGACGACCTTCTGCTTGCTCACGATCGATCGCCCATCACGGCGAGCGCGATCGAGCCGAGAGCGGATGGGTCCGCAATCAGCGCGTCCAGGGGAACGAGTGGCTTGCCGCTCGCACGGTCGCGCGCATGGTCTTCCACGCAGCGCATCACCATGGCGCTGCGGTGGCGTTCGCGCGAGTCGAGTATTTCGTCGAGGGTCATCCACAGCGCGCGCACGATGCCTTCGTCGAGTGCGCGATCTTGGAAGGCTTCATCGACCGTGCCGACGAACGTGAAGCGAAGATAGGTCACCGGTTCTTCCGGCTCGTCGCGACCGGTCTCGAAGGTACGACGACGCGAGCGCGACAGATAGATGCCCGACACGCCCCGCGGCGTGAAGGCGTGCGCGGTCTCTTCGAGCGTTTCGCGAATCACCGCATCGACCAGGCTTTCGTCGGGCTCGAGGTGTCCCGCGGGCTGATTGATCCGCAGGCCGTCGCGCGTCTCTTCCTCGACCATCAGGTACTGGCCTGTGCGAGTGCCGCGGCCTTCGACGATGGCGGCGACGGTGACGTTGGGTTTCCAGAGTTCGGGCATCGCGGCATTTTACTTGGGGCGACCTGCGGAAGGCGTTTGCGCGGGGCCGCGGCCCGGTGGAACGGGATTTCGCCGTGCTAACATCGTCCGCCGAATGAAGCCGATGCGTCGGAAGCCAAAAAAAAAGCAGAGCAGTCGAGGAGACATTCATGAAAATCGGCATCCCGAAGGAGTCGCGCGACTGTGAAACCCGGGTCGCCGCGACTCCCGAGACGGTCAAGAAGCTGATCGCCGCCAAGCATCAGGTGACTGTCGAAAGCGGGGCGGGCGTCAGCAGCAGCGTCGTCGACGACGCGTACACCGCGGCCGGTGCGACCATCGTGTCGGCTGCCGACGCGTTCGGCGCGCAAATGGTTCTCAAGGTCCGCGCGCCGGACGCCGCCGAACTCGCGCAGATGAAGCCCGGCACGGCCATCGTCGGCATGCTCGATCGCTTCGACACCGACAACATCGCGCACATGGCGTCGGCCGGGCTCACCGCGTTCGCGCTCGAGGCCGCGCCGCGCACGACCCGCGCGCAGAGCATGGACGTGCTGTCGTCGCAAGCCAACATCGCGGGCTACAAGGCGGTGCTGCTTGCCGCCAACATCTATCAACGCTTCATGCCGATGCTGATGACCGCGGCCGGTACGGTGAAGGCCGCACGAGTCGTGGTGCTCGGCGCCGGGGTCGCGGGCCTGCAGGCGATCGCCACCGCGAAGCGCCTCGGCGCCGTGATCGAAGCATCGGACGTGCGACCCGCCGTGAAGGAACAGATCGAGTCGCTGGGCGGCAAGTTCATCGACGTGCCGTTCGAGACCGACGAGGAACGCGAAGCCGCGGCCGGCGTGGGCGGCTATGCGCGACCGATGCCGCCTTCGTGGCTGCAACGCCAGTCGGTCGCTGTCGGCGAGCGCATCAAGCAGGCCGACATCGTCATCACCACCGCATTGATCCCGGGCCGCAAGGCGCCGGTACTGGTCACCGAAGAGATGGTCAAGGCGATGAAGCCGGGCTCGGTGATCGTCGATCTCGCGGTCGAGCAGGGCGGCAACTGCCCTCTGTCCGAACTCGGCAAGACGGTCACGAAACACGGCGTGCACATCGTCGGCGAAGCCAATCTGGCCGGGGCGGTCGCGGCCGATGCGTCCGCGCTCTATGCGCGCAACGTGCTCGACTTCATGAAGCTGGTCACCGACAAGGAAGGCAACTTCGTCGTCGACATGGAAGACGACATCGTCGCCGCATGCCTGCTGTGCAAGGACGGGCAGGCGATGAAGCCGGAAGCGATGAAGGTCGCCGCACCGGCACCCGCACCGGCACCTGCACCTGCGAGTTGATCAACAACCACATGCGCTTCATGTCGATGCGAGCGACACCAAGCGAAGCAACATCAAGGGCGAGGTCCTCATGATCGATCCGACCATCCAGAACCTGACGATCTTCGTGCTGGCGATCTTCGTCGGCTATCACGTCGTGTGGAACGTGACGCCCGCGCTGCACACGCCGCTGATGTCGGTGACCAATGCGATCAGCGGCATCATCATCGTGGGCGCGATGCTGCAGACCGTGGACATCGACGGACCGATCACGTTGACCAGCGTGCTCGGCGCGCTCGGGGTTCTGCTCGCGTCGATCAACATTTTCGGCGGCTTCCTGGTGACGCAGCGGATGCTCGAGATGTTCAAGAAGAAAGAGAAGAAGGCGTGATCCCATACCGGCACGGACGCCCATCATGACCAGCACCCTCGCCAACATCACCAGCCTCGCCTATCTGATCTCGGCGGTGCTCTTCATCCTCGCGTTGAAGGGGCTCTCGTCACCGCTGACGTCCCGGCGCGGCAACGTCTTCGGCATGATCGGCATGGCGATCGCGGTGGTGACGACGTTCTTCGTCGCCGATCGCCCGGTGCTGTGGTTGATCGGCGGCGCAGTCGTGATCGGCGCGGCGATCGGCGCCACCGCCGCGCGGCGCGTGCAGATGACCAAGATGCCCGAACTGGTCGCGGCTTTCCATTCGCTGGTCGGCATCACCGCGGTGCTGATCGCGGTGGCCGCGATCTTCCATGCCGGCGAAGAGCACACCGGCGCGCAGAAGATCGAGCTCTTCCTCGGCGCCTTCATCGGCGCGATCACCTTCACCGCGTCGCTGATCGCGTTCGGCAAGCTGTCGGGTCGCGTGAGCGGCAAGCCGATCAGCTTCGGCGGCCAGCACCTGCTCAAC
>JBBQCA010000165.1:0-7617 GCA_038318315.1 Burkholderiales bacterium
CCAAGGTGACTCGCTGCGTGACGGCCCGCCGACCGGCCAAGCACGTGGTCAAATCCAAATAGGCCGGCTACGCATGTAGAACTGTCTGTGGAAGATTTGCGGACGGCGGTTCGATTCCGCCCGGCTCCACCAGTATTCGAACCCGATACGCTGCAAAGCGTGTCGGGTTTTTCTTTGGGCGCGCAAAACGGAATCGCGCAACGCATGCACTTCACATGTGACCACCCGCGTCACAGCTCTGCAATTCTGTAGGAATCAGCCCGATTCCCGTGGTGCGAATCGCGGCGCGACGCACGGCAGCGCCTCCCCTTCCCCTGCTTTTCCTCCTATTCGGCGTTCCGGCATCGATCGTGCTTTGAGGTTGATCGTGTCGGGGGAATTCAATCGCGAATTTCAAACATTCAATTAGATATTCAATCAGGGATATTCCATGGTTATTAGACCGAACTTTCTATTGGCCGCCGTATTGACTGCGGCATCGACACTATCGAGCGGCGTTGCCATTGCGGCTCCCACTCAGCTTCTCGTCAACGGCGGTTTCGAAACCGGCACCCTGGCCGGATGGGCCACCAGCGGGCAAGGCACCACCGGCGGCTGCCCGAGCGACGGCAGAAACTGGAACGTGTCGAACTCCGGCGGCGCGACCGGATGCTTGTTCGCGGGCAATCCCCTGAGCGGCTCGTATGCCGCTTACGTGATGAATGACAGCGGTGTGGCCAACAATACCTACACCCTGAGTCAGAACTTTTTCGTACCGACCGGCCTCACGTCGGCCATTCTCTCTTGGGCGGATTCGAGCGTGAGCGGGTATTCGGGCGCGTCGCGGGTCTTTTCGGTCGATCTGCTCGAGGGCGCGGCGCTGCTCGCGAATGTGTTCACGTATTCGGTGCCGTTCAACGATGGCAATGCGACGTGGGACGCCCGCTCGTTCGATGTATCGAGCGTGCTGGCCGCTCATGCAGGCAGCACGTTGACGCTTCGTTTCTCGGACTTCGTCCCGCAGGTCTGGACGGGCGCTGCCGGTATCGGCGTCGATCGCGTCTCGCTCGCTGCAACGGTTCCGGAGCCGGGTACGTTTGCGCTGTTCGGATTGGGAATCACGGGCGCGCTCTTTGCGCGCCGTCGCGGCAAAGGCACGAACTCGCATTCGCAAGGAGAGCTGGTTCCGCACGCCTGATCGATGCGATCCTGAAGGCCCGCTGCGTTGCCAAACGCGGTGGGCCTTTTTTTTTACTGTGCTATTGACGTGATGAGATCGCCAACATCGACTGCCCCCATCCCGCATGCCTCCAACCGAAGCGCTGCGTCCAAAGACCAGTGAGTCACGGCCCGAACCGGTCCGCTTTCGCAGCGCCCTGCTCTTCTGGCTCAAGCTCGGCTTCATCAGCTTCGGCGGGCCGGCGGGTCAGATCGCGATCATGCATCAGGAGCTGGTCGAGAACCGTCGCTGGATCTCGGAGCGCAGATTTCTTCACGCGCTCAATTACTGCATGGTGTTGCCCGGCCCCGAGGCGCAGCAGCTTGCGACCTACATCGGCTGGCTGCTGCATAGAACCCGGGGCGGCATCGTTGCGGGCATGCTGTTCGTGCTGCCTTCGCTTGCGATCCTGATCGCGCTGTCCTGGATCTACATCGCGTTCGGCCAGACGCCGTTGGTGGCCGGCCTGTTCTACGGCATCAAGCCCGCAGTCACGGCAATCGTCGTGCAGGCCGCGTATCGCATCGGATTGCGGGCATTGAAGAACGCGGCGTTGTGGGCGATCGCGGCGGCGGCCTTCATTGCGATCTTCGCGATCGGCGTGCCCTTCCCACTCATCATCGTCGCAGCGGCACTGATCGGCCACGTGGGCGGGCGCATCGCGCCGGCTCGATTTGCGATGGGAGGCGGGAGTGCGGGCGGACATGGCCAGGGCAAGGCCGATCGATCGTTCGGCCCGGCGCTGATCGATGACGACACGCCGACTCCGCCGCACGCGCGCTTCAGCTGGGCGCGACTGGCCAGGGTTCTCGCCGTCGGCATGCTGCTCTGGGCCGTTCCGATCGCATTGCTGGCCGCGCGCTACGGATGGGACCACACGTTCACGCAGATGAGCTGGTTCTTCACCAAGGCCGCGTTACTGACTTTCGGCGGTGCGTATGCGGTGTTGCCTTACGTCTATCAAGGCGCGGTCGAGCATTACGGATGGTTGACGCCCACGCAGATGATCGATGGCCTCGCGTTGGGAGAAACCACGCCCGGCCCGCTGATCATGGTGGTGGCCTTCGTCGGATTCGTCGGCGGCTACGCGAAACAAGTGTTCGGCGCGGGCGACCTGTTTCTCGCGGGCGCAATGGCCGCGACGCTGGCGACGTGGTTCACGTTTCTCCCCTCGTTCATCTTCATCCTGGCTGGCGGACCGCTGGTCGAAGCGACGCACGACGACCTGAAGTTCACCGCGCCGCTGACCGCGATCACCGCCGCGGTGGTCGGCGTGATCATGAATCTCGCGGTGTTCTTCGGATATCACGTGCTGTGGCCCAAGGGATGGAACGGCGCATTCGACAGCATCTCCGCATCGATCGCCATCGTCGCGGCGATTGCACTATTTCGTTTCAAGCGCAATGTGATTCATGTGATCGCGGCGTGCGCGGTGGCGGGGCTGGCCGTGAAGTTGGCGGGGCCGTGATCGCGCGATGACGCGTGCGCGACGGGCGCGCGGAGTCGCGACCTGCATCAGGTCCGGCGTCCTCCGATGTCCGACAGTACGAGCCGCTTTCGGATGACCACCGCCGCCGACGAAGCGCGTCAGACTCGGCAACTCCCAAGCACCCTCCCCGACCGCCTCGAACATGCGGTCGCATTGCCATGACCGCACTTCGCCCGTCCGTTCTCACCTTGTCTTCAGTCATCGTCCTTGGCCTTTCCGCTTGCGGCGGGAGTGCAAATTTGTCGGTCGCCGACGGCATGGGCGCGTCGCCCACGCTGCCTGCGCCCGAGCACGCCCTGATCCCGACGATCAATGTCGCCAAGGCCGTCGGCTGGCCCGACGGTTCCAAGCCCACGGGTGCCCCGGGCACAACCGTCAACCTCTTCGCGGGCCAGCTCGATCATCCGCGCTGGCTCTATGTGCTGCCCAACGGCGATGTACTGGTCGCTGAAACCAATGCGCCGCCCAAGCCCGACGACGGCAAGGGCATACGCGGCTGGGCGCAGAAACTCTTCATGAAGAAGGCCGGTGCAGTCGTGCCCAGCGCCAACCGCATCACGCTGTTGCGCGACGCGAATGGCGACGGCGTGGCCGAGATGCGCACCGTGTTCATCGAGAACCTGCACTCGCCGTTCGGCATGGTGCTGGTCGGCAACGAACTCTATGTCGCGGACACCGACGCGGTGCTGCGCTTCGCGTACACACCCGGCGCGACCCACATCGACGGCACCGGGCAGAAGGTGACGGACCTGCCTGCGGGCACGATCAATCATCATTGGACCAAGAACATCATTGCGAGCGCCGACGGCTCCAAGCTCTACGTCACCGTAGGCTCGAACAGCAACGCCGGCGACAACGGCATGGCCGCAGAGGCCGGCCGTGCGGCGATCTGGGAAGTCGATGCGAAGACCGGACAGCATCGTGAGTTCGCGACCGGCTTGCGCAATCCCAACGGCATGGTCTGGGAACCCACCAGCGGCGCGCTGTGGACCGTCGTCAACGAACGCGACGAGCTCGGCAGCGACCTCGTGCCCGACTACATGACGTCGGTGAAGGATGGCGGCTTCTACGGCTGGCCGTACAGCTACTACGGCACGCACGTCGACGAGCGCATCAAGCCGCAGAAGCCGGAACTGGTCGCCCAGGCGCTCGTGCCCGACTACGCGCTCGGCCCGCACACCGCATCGCTCGGACTCGCGTATCCGCAGAACGGCACGACCCTGCCCGCGAGTTTTGCGAGCGGCATGTTCATCGGCCAGCACGGCTCGTGGAATCGCAAGCCGCATAGCGGCTACAAGGTGATCTTCGTGCCGTTCAAGGACGGCAAGCCCGCGGGCGCATCGGTCGACGTGCTGACCGGATTCCTGTCCGCGAATGGCGAGGCTCATGGGCGGCCAGTCGGCGTGGCGTTCGACAAGCCCGGCGACCTGCTGGTTGCCGATGATGTGGGCAATGTGGTGTGGCGCGTGACGGGGGCGCACTGAATATCGACGCATTGAATATCGACGCGTTGAATATCGATTCAAGCAGTAAAGTGCGGCGTGTCGGTTAAAACGGACGCGCCACACATGACAGTCAGACCCGCGATCAACCCCGCTGCCAACCCCGCGCTGGCACTCGCATACGAAGAATTCGGCGACGGTCCGCCGGTCGTGGTGATGCACGGCCTGTTCGGCTCGAGCACCAACTGGCGCCGCATCGCGCGCGCGCTGTCCGACCGGCATCGCGTCTTCATCGTGGACCTGCGCAATCACGGCAACTCGCCGTGGGCCGCAAGCATGTCGTATCGCGAGATGGCCGAAGACGTGGCTGCGCTGTTCGACAGGCTCGGCTTGCAGCAGCCCGCCGTGCTCGGGCACAGCATGGGCGGCAAGGTGGCGATGACGCTCGCGCTGGCCGAGCCGCAGCGCGTCGGTCGCTTGATCGTCGTGGACATCGCACCGATCTCGTACGGCGATCGCTTCTCGTCATATACACAGGCAATGCGCGGCATCGACACGATGGCTGCGACCAGTCGCGATGAAGTGCAGCGCGCATTGAGCCGGGACATACACGACCCCGGCACGGTGGGCTTTCTGATGCAGAACCTGGTTCGGCACAACGAGCAATACGACTGGCGCATCAACCTGACCGCGTTGTCGGGCGCGCTGGGCGAAATCGGCTCGTTCCCGAGCGCGCTCGCGGGCAAGACCTTCAATGGCCCGACGACCCTGATCACGGCCGAGCGCTCCGACTATGTGTCGGCCGACGATCGAAAGCTGTTCAGCACCCATTTTCCGAAAGCCCGCTTCGTCGAGATTCACGATGCGGGCCATTGGGTGCATGTCGATCGCCCCGACGAATTCATCGCCGCGGTTCGCGAAGCGCTCGGAGATTCATCGCCTGGCGACGAGACGGTCAAATCATGACGACAGCTGCGTCTGCCCGATCGGCGTCGATCGGCTGATCTCCGGTGCCTGGGACGCTTCGCTATCTTGCCTCTAGCACCGTGTACGGACCGAACTGCGCAACCCGACGATAGTGCGTGGCCAGAAAGAGATCGAGGTCGCGAATGCCGTTCGTCACCGAACTGAGATTTGATTCCTGGCTTTGATAGTCGAGAAGAACAACGATGCGCACGGCATTGTCTTCCAGCGCCCTGATGATCTCTTTCTGCCCCGCCCGGGTATTTGCGATTCCCGGCTCCAGATCCACGAATCGGTCGGCGGGAAGACGGTCGGCGAGAAAATACAAGAGTGGATCGTTCACCGAGAGGGCCGAGTGATCCAAAGCCCCCGAATAAATCAATTCGCGATCTCTCGTGCGAGATCGCACATCGTTGACCAATTTAGCGTAATAGCTCGACGCAGGATTCGCCCGTATTCCCACAGCGCGTGGAGTGTCCACCGCAATGGCGCGCTGGTCGGCCGCCAGCATCCACATTCTGGACGCGAATTGGAACACCAATGCCCCGACAATGAAGGCCACGATATTTCGCAGAGCCCGCAGCGGATTCCGTATCGACATCGGCACCGAAACATCGCGAACGACGTAGGGGATCAGGGGCAGAGAAGCCACCACGGCCGGAAACAGATGAAATACATCGGGCCTGACTCGCATTTGATTGAGCAGGGAGAGCGTGATCAAGCAAAGAAATAGCGACTGCCCCGTCGCTCGATCAAACCGTTCGGTCTTGTCGGTGAGCAAGCGCCGACCCACGAGCCAAAGCGTAACGATCGCCAGCCCTCCCGGGAGTGCGGCAAAAGCAAGCTGCAATACGGCGTCGGAGAAATCGACCACATCTCCGCGGCGCCAGGCGCTGGCCATTTGCCAGGCCATCGGCCGAACCAGTTCCACGCCCCGCCATTTGGGAAACTCGGAGAATAAGTAAACGACGACTTCCTTGAACCAACGCGCCGGATCGGAAAACACGACCAGCAGTGGAACGTACACCGCGATTGCGATCGTCGATGCGGGTAGCGTTGCGGATGCGCCGACGGAGAGCCAGCTCTTCGCCGGAACCGAACCTCGCAACAGCATTGCCGTCGATGCCAGCACGAGCGAGAACACACCGAACGCGCCAAAATCCCATCGCCAGATGCACGCCATGCCGACGAGCGCTGACGCGAGGACGAGCCACCCGTGACGCGGGCTCACCGACCATTTGCCGAAAGCGAATCCCGCAAGCAGGAGTGCAAAAGTTGCCGGAACTGCGGGATAACCCGAGAACAGGTTGGCGTACAGGCCAAAACTTGCGTAAACGCATACAACGACGGCGGAAAGAGAGCTCCGGCCTCTGTTTGCAATTCGCGAAAGCTCGAAGAGGCTCACCGCGACGGCAGCCAGGAGTAAGCATTCAGCAATGCGTAACACCAGCAGTTTTTGGCCGAATCCCGCAAACAGCGCCGCAATCACATAATATTGGGCCGGGCCATAGGGAGTATAAAAATCCCGATAGGGAATTTTTCCGTTAAGCACCTGCATGGCGCCAGTGGCGATAAGACCTTCGTCAAAGAAATTGATGCGAACAAGGTGCGGCGCCAGAAACAATCCAAACGCAGCAACGAATATGAATATCGCCGGAAATAAAGTCCAGCCGACAAACTTCCGATGATCGCGTTTATCGTCGCTTTTCGTCATCGATTGAACCGCCTTTTTCGCTGCCAATAAAATGCACTGATCATCGCAATCGAGATTGAGCGGTAAAAGAATCTATCCAGCGAAACGGCCAACCAGCGTATTGAATCCCATGGCAACTCCCCGCCTCGCGTTTCGATTCGCCCTCACGCCGCTTGCCGACCGTGCTTCAGTGTAATATATTTGTCGTTGCACTTGCATGACGTTTCGCCATGTCATCAACGTTTAATCTTCTCGGCAGATTATCCTTTCAGGGACAGGCATGGATCAGTTGAGCGTAAGCCTCTTCTTTCCCGTGTACAACGATGAGATGACCGTTCGAGCGGTTGCCGAGCGCGCCCTCCAGATGTTGCGCGGATATGCTGACGATTTCGAGATTATCGTGATCAATGATGGGTCGCCGGATCGGTCCGGTCAAATTGCAGACGAGCTCGCCCACGAGTATCCGGAGATTATCCGTGTTATCCATCATCCGGAAAACAGAGGTTATGGCGCTGCGCTGAGAACCGGCGTCTCTGCATGTCGCTACGAATGGATTTGCATGATCGACGGCGATAATGAGTACGAGGTCTTCGATTTAAAGAAGATGTTGTCGGTTCGGCAACATTACCGGCTCATCATCGGCTTTCGATATAAAAAACTCTATTCGACAAAACGGGTGTTCATCTCGTCGGTTTATAATCATGTACTTCGCCAGCTTTTCCGCACGCCCTTTCGCGATGTATCGACCGGCATCCGGATTTTTCACCGCTCGATCCTGGACGGACTCGAGTTGACGTGCAACAGCCCGTTTATCGGCGCGGAGCTTGCGATC
>JBBQCA010000166.1:0-7594 GCA_038318315.1 Burkholderiales bacterium
GATCAGGTAGCGACCCGCGGGCGAGGTGTCCTTGATCGAGCCTGCGGGCGAGATGTGATCGGTCGTGACCGAGTCGCCGAACACGCCGAGCGCGCGTGCACCCGAAACGCCGAGCTTGCTGACGGCCGGCTTCATCGTGAACGACTCGAAGAACGGCGGCTCGGCGATGTAGGTCGATGCCGGCCAGTCGTACACCTGGCCCGATGCGGACGCCACCTTGCTCCACAGGTCGCCCTTGGTGGTCAACGTGCCGTAGAGCTTGCGGAAAGTCTTGCCGTCCATCGCACTCGACAGGAGCTTCTGCACTTCCTCGGTGGTCGGCCAGATGTCGCCGATGTAGACGTCCTCGCCCTTCTTGCCCTTGCCGAGCGGCTGGGTCATCAGGTCGACGCGCATCGTGCCGGCGATCGCGTACGCGACCACCAGTGGCGGCGACGCGAGGAAGTTGGCCTTGATGTTCGGATGGATGCGCGCCTCGAAGTTGCGGTTGCCCGACAGCACCGCGGCGCAGACGAGATCGTTCTTCGCGATCGCCTCGTTCAGCGGCGCGGTCAGGTCGCCGGCATTGCCGATGCAGGTCGTGCAGCCGTACGCGGTGACGCCGAAGCCGAGCAGGTCCAGGTAAGGCAGCAGACCCGTCTTGGTCAGGTAGTCGGTGACCACGCGGCTGCCGGGCGCGAGCGAGGTCTTGATGTGCGGCGCGACCGTGAGCCCGCGCTCGACCGCCTTCTTCGCGAGCAGGCCGGCAGCGAGCAGCACGCTCGGGTTCGAGGTGTTGGTGCAACTCGTGATCGCCGCGATCAGGATGTCGCCGTTCTTGACCTTGACGCCGTCGGAAGTGGTGTACTGCTGGTCGAGTTGTGCGACCGGCTTGTTGTAGCCGTTCTCGCTGTTCGGTTTCACGAACAGCGAGTCGAAGGTCGATGCGACGTTGCCCAGTTCGATGCGGTCTTGAGGACGCTTGGGGCCTGCGAGCGACGGTGCGACCGTGCCCAGATCGAGCTCCAGCGAGACCGAGTAGTCGATGTCGCCTTTCTTCGGCACGCCGAACATCTGCTGCGCCTTGAAGTAGGCCTCGAACGCGGCGATCTCTTCGGCCGTGCGTCCGGTGCCATGGAAGTAGGCAATGGTTTTGTTGTCGACCGGGAAGAAGCCCATGGTCGCGCCGTACTCGGGCGCCATGTTGGCGATGGTGGCGCGGTCGGGCAGCGACAGCGACTCGGTCCCTTCGCCGAAGAACTCGACGAACTTGCCGACCACCTTGGCCTTGCGCAGCATCTCGGTGACCGTCAGCACGAGATCGGTCGCCGTCACCCCGCCGCGCAGCGCGCCGGTGAGGTTCACGCCGACCACATCGGGCGTGAGGAAGTACACCGGCTGCCCGAGCATGCCCGCCTCGGCCTCGATGCCGCCCACGCCCCAGCCGACCACGCCGATGCCGTTGATCATGGTCGTGTGGCTGTCGGTGCCCACCAGCGTGTCGGGGTAGTAGAGGTCACCCTTCCTGTGCACGCCGCGCGCTAGGTACTCGAGGTTGACCTGGTGCACGATGCCGATGCCCGGAGGCACGACCTTGAAGGTATCGAAGGCCTGCATGCCCCACTTCATGAACTGATAGCGTTCCTTGTTGCGCTGGAACTCGATCTTCATGTTCAGATCGAGCGCGTTGGGCTCGCGGAAGTGATCGATCTGCACCGAGTGGTCGACCACCAGATCGACCGGTACCAGCGGCTCGATCTTCTTCGGGTTGTGGCCCATCTTGTCGGCGACGTTGCGCATCGCGGCCAGGTCGGCCAGCAGCGGCACGCCGGTGAAATCCTGCAGCACGATGCGTGCGACCACGAAGGGAATCTCCGCGGTCCGGTCGGCCATCGGTTTCCAGTTGGCCAGCTCGCGAACGTGCTCTTCGGTGACCTTCTTGCCGTCGCAATTGCGCAGCACCGATTCGAGCACGATGCGGATCGAGACCGGCAGTCGCGAGATATCGACGCCGAGGGTCTTGCCGAGCGCGGGCAGCGAATGGAACTGGCCGGACTGGCCGCCGATCTTGAAAGATAGGCGGGTGTTGAACGGGTTGTCTCGTGTGGTGGGCATGGCTTGCCTTCAGTGGTGATGGGCGCTAGTGCGCTTTGGGGACGATGATCTTCAGCCCCTTGAAATAGTCGCGAAAGAAGCCCGCGTCGCGAGTGATGAGTCCGTCGCATTGAAGCAAAGCATGCGCGCCGACCAGGAAATCGGCCACAACGCGCTGCCGTTTTCCGCCTCGGCTGCGAAAGCGGCGGTTCATGTGGCCGGCTCTTACCGCAGCCTTTTCGGCGGTTGCGTCGAAGCGGATACCCAACGTGGAGAGGACGTCCATCAGATCGACCGAGGTGTCGAGCATCGCCTGCACTTCGGCGACAACCGCATCGCATACCACCACGTCGTCGACTGCGAGCGCTCCCCCGATGCAGGCCTCGGAGGCCTGGGCAAAATCCTTGTCGGCGATCATGACGTCGATCAACACCGAGGAATCGAGAGCGATCATCGCTGCTCGTCGGTTCGATCAGCGATCGAGCGGGTCGCCCGGCGCGCGACCGCGAATCGCGCGCATCGCCTCGTCTGTCGAAGTGAATCCTTCGGCAAGCTTGAACTTTCCGCGCACTCTCTTCAACGCTTCGCTGACATCCTTCTTGAGAATGATGCGGCCGCCGTCGAGTTCGACGTTGAGCATCGTTCCTTTGGTCAGGCCGAGCGCATCACGCACGGCTTTGGGCAACGTGATTTGGCCGCGTTCAGCAACGGTTGCTTCCATGTGGCACCTCCGGTCAAAGGATTCATGCGCAACAACGCATGTTTCATAAATACATACTGATTCTAACGTACTTTTCTGAAGAACGCCAGCAAGATCAAATCACGTAAAGATCGACATACTCGTTGACCGGCATCGCTTCGAGTTTTTTCTGGTCGAGCGACACGTCGAGGATGGCCTGCTGCTGCTTAGCCGGAAAGCGGCGCGCCAGATTGGTCCTGAACTTGGCTTCGAGCAAGGGAATGCCGTCCTTGCGGCGACGCTTGTGGCCGATCGGATATTCGACTTCGACCTCGGGCAATTTCTTGCCGCCCTTGAACTCGACCGTCAACGCATTCGCGATCGAGCGCTTGTCGGGATCGTGATAGTCCTTGGTGAACTGCGGATCTTCGACGCACACGATCTTGTCGCGCAGCTTGTCGATGCGCGGGTCTTTCGCGATCGCGTCCTCGTAGTCCGATGCGGTCAGTCGACCGTGGATCAGCGGCACGGCGACCATGTACTGGATGCAGTGGTCGCGATCGGCCGGATTGGCGAGCGGACCCTTCTTGTCGATGATGCGTATGCACGCTTCGTGCGTACGGATCGTGATCTTCGCGATGTCGTCCACGCTCTTGCCGGCTTTGGCGAGCTGTCCGTGCAGGGTCATCGCGGCCTCGACGGCGGTCTGCGAATGGAACTCGGCGGGAAAGCTGATCTTGAAGAGCACGTTCTCCATCACGTAGCTGCCGTACTTGCGCTGGAACTCGAAGGGCTTGCCCTTGAACAGCACGTCGTAGAAGCCCCAGGTCTTGGCGCTGAGCACCGACGGATAACCCATCTCGCCGGTCTTGGCGATCAGCGCCAGGCGCACCGCGCGACTGGTCGCGTCCCCCGCGGCCCAGCTCTTCCTCGATCCGGTATTGGGCGAGTGGCGATAGGTGCGCAGCGATTGCCCGTCGACCCACGCGAGCGACACGGCGTTGACGATCTCGTCGCGCGTGAGGCCGAGCATCTCCGCGACCACCGCGGTCGATGCGACCTTGACCAGCACGACGTGATCGAGCCCGACCTTGTTGAACGAGTTCTCGAGCGCGATGCAGCCCTGGATCTCGTGCGCCTTGATCATCGCCGTCAGCACGTCCTTCATCGTCAGCGGCTTCTTGCCCGTTGCGATCGCATTGCGCGAGAGCCAGTCGGCGGTCGCGAGGATGCCGCCGAGGTTGTCCGACGGATGGCCCCACTCGGCCGCAAGCCAGGTGTCGTTGAAGTCCAGCCAGCGGATCATCGCGCCGATGTTGAACGCGGCCTGGACCGGGTCGAGCTGGAATTGCGTGCCGGGAACCTTCGCGCCGTTCGGCACGATCGTGCCCGGGACGATCGGGCCCATCAGCTTGGTGCACGCAGGATATTCGAGCGCTTCGAGGCCGCAGCCGAGCGTGTCGATCAGGCAGTTGCGCGCGGTGTCGTAGGCGAGCTTGCCGATGATCTTGTACTTGCTGACGTAGTCGACGATGTCGACGAGGACGCGATCGGGTTTGGGTCGAACGTTGGAGATGTGTGCGGACATGGCGAGATGAATACCGTGACGAGCGCGGTTGTGAACGGGGAGGAATCGTGCGGACGCTTGCACTCGAGAGCGTGCGGGCGTGAGGATACGCCGGTCGCCGCAACAAGTCCGCGTAACAGTTCACCGTGCCGGGCGAACGCTCGTCAGGTCATCGATGAGAGGTCGATGGAAGCGTCGATGGAAGCGTCCGACGAGAGCGCGCAGCGATCCGCCGCGCTCGAGCTCACACAGCGGCGCTGCGTAGCCTCGCAACCACGTCCGATGCGAATGCATCGCCGCGCGCCTTGGCGAGCGAGACGCGAAGATCGTGCAGCACTGCGAGAAGCTCGTCGGCCGTGTTGCAGCGTTCGATCTTCAGCTGAAGGAAATAACGCCGATGCGCGGGAAGGAAATCGCGCACGATTTCATTCATCGCCGTGTACAGGCGATCGAAGTTGGTTCGCGGGTCGCCGAGTTCGCCGTGGCTGTCGGGCGTTGGCGCCGACCCGCTCGAAGCCGGCGCTACGGAAGCAGGCGGTTCGGCCGCGATTACCGGACGTGCAAGCGGAGCCGAAACCGGCGTGTGAAGGTTCGTGGGGGACGGGGACGCGGGCCGATAGGGCGGCGAAGCGGCGGGTGAATAGGCAGGCGATTGAGGGGGCGCATAGGGAGCCGCACTCTGCCGCGCGGCGGCAGGCATCGAGACCGGTGCAAGCGGCGCGGGCTCTCGCGTTCCGGCGATCAGCGCCTGCGCAAGCAGCACGTCGAGCGCGTCGGCCGGCGCTTTCGAGCCGGCGATGATGCCGCGCAGATCGGCGACCGTGCGCTGACCATCGACCATCACCAGAATGGCGCGCATCGCCATCGACAGCTTCAAGGTGCGCGTCCGGATCTCTTCCCGGCCGGCCTCGGTCTTCGTGTAGATCTCTGAATCCTGCATTGATGCGTTTCTCGAAAGCCGGCTTGTGGCCTCATCTTGCACGAGCATAGGAGTCGAACCCGCAGTCGATTATCGGGGGGAAAGCGACCTCAGCGCCATGCTTGCGACCGGACCATGAGGCGGTCGCGCAACAGCGAACGCCTCGTGGACGCCGCTGTGCCGACGCTCTGCCTAGCCTATCGACCCGGCGATCGAAAAACTGAACGCCGGCGATCAGAAAATCTGAACGATGTCGATCAGCGACGCTTGGCGAGCGGCACGAACTTCAGATCTTCGGGTCCGATGTAGTTGGCCGTGGGTCGAATGATCTTGCCGTCGATGCGCTGCTCGATCACGTGCGCAGACCAGCCCGACGTACGCGCGATCACGAACAGCGGCGTGAACATCGCGGTCGGCACACCCATCATGTGATAGCTGACTGCCGAGAACCAGTCGAGGTTGGGAAACATCTTCTTGGCGTCCCACATCACCGTCTCGAGCCGCTCGGCGATGTCGAACATGCGCGTGTCGCCGGCGTCCTTCGAGAGTTTCTTCGCGACTTCCTTGATGACCTTGTTGCGCGGATCCGAGATCGTGTAGACCGGATGTCCGAAGCCGATCACGACTTCCTTGTTCGCGACGCGCTGCTTGACGTCGGCTTCGGCTTCATCGGGCGTGTCGTAGCGCTTCTGGATGTCGAACGCGGCTTCGTTCGCGCCGCCGTGCCTGGGCCCGCGCAGCGCGCCGATGCCGCCGGTGATCGCCGAATAGAGGTCCGACCCCGTGCCCGCGATCACGCGCGCGGTAAAGGTGGACGCGTTGAACTCGTGCTCGGCGTAGAGGATCAGCGACACGTGCATCCCCTTGACCCATTCGTCCGACGGACGCTCGCCGTGCAGCAGATGCAGGAAGTGCCCGCCGATCGAATCGTCGTCGGTCTCGACGTCGATGCGTTTGCCGTTGAACGCGTAGTGATACCAGTAGAGCAGCATCGACCCGAACGACGCCATCAGGCGATCGGCGATGTCGCGCGCGCCCGGATGATTGTGGTCGTCTTTTTCGGGCAGTACGCATCCGAGCGCCGAAGCGGCGGTGCGCATTACGTCCATCGGATGCGAAGACGCGGGCAGCCATTCGAGCGCGGCCTTGACGTTGGCGGGAATGCCGCGCAACGCCTGCAGCTTCTTCTTGTACGCGACCAGTTCGTTCTGGTTGGGCAGCTTGCCGTGAACCAGCAGGTACGCGATCTCCTCGAACTCGCTGCTGTCGGCGATATCGAGGATGTCGTAGCCGCGATAGTGCAGGTCGTTGCCGGTGCGGCCGACCGTGCACAAGGCGGTGTTGCCCGCAGTCACGCCCGACAGGGCCACCGACTTCTTGGGTTTGAATTCGGGCTTGCTCGAATCGGCGCTTGCGTCAGCCATCGCTGGTCCCCCTGTGCTGCTATGGATTGAATCAGTCCTTGCGCATGGCGAACAAGGCGTCGAGCTTCTCTTCGTATTCGTGATAGCCGAGGTACTCGTAGAGCTCGGCGCGCGTCTGCATCGTATCGACCACGTTCTTCTGCGTGCCTTCGCTGCGGATCGCCTGATAGACCTTGAGCGCCGCCGCGTTCATGGCGCGATAGGCCGAGCAGCAATACAGCACGATGTCCACGTCGACGGTGCGCAACTCGTCGGCGGTAAAGAGCGGCGTGAAGCCGAACTCGGTGATGTTTGCCAGGATCGGGACCTTCACCGCGTCCTTGAACTTGCGATACATCGACAGTTCGGTCATCGCTTCGGGGAAGATCATGTCGGCGCCCGCCTCGACGTAGGCCATCGCGCGCTCGATCGCCGCATCGATGCCTTCGATCGCCAGCGCATCGGTGCGCGCCATGATCACGAAGCCATCGTCGCGGCGCGCATCGACCGCGGCCTTGACGCGATCGACCATCTCTTCCCTGGTGACGACTTCCTTGCCGGGCCGATGACCGCAACGCTTGGTGCCGACCTGGTCTTCCATGTGCACCGCCGCCGCGCCGGCCTTCTCCATCGAGCGGATCGTGCGCGCGATGTTGAATGCGCCGCCCCAGCCGGTATCGATGTCGACCAAGAGCGGCAGCGACGTGACCTCGGTGATGCGGCGCACGTCGGTGAGCACGTCTTCCATTGTGCTGATACCGAGATCGGGCATGCCGAGCGAGTTGGCCGCGAGGCCGCCGCCCGACAGATACAGCGCCTTGAAGCCGGTGGCTTCGGCCATGCGCGCGGTGTAGGCGTTGATCGCGCCGATCACCTGCAAGGGCTTCTCGTCGGCGACCGCCTGGCGGAAGTTCGAACCCGCGGACGTGATCATGGTGTGTTCAAGACAGAAG
>JBBQCA010000167.1:0-7461 GCA_038318315.1 Burkholderiales bacterium
TGCCGAATTCGCCATCTTGAATCGGTGCCGTTGGCCGCTTGCGGTCTCGATTAGCACGGCATTCCAGTATCGGGCGACATCGATTGCAATCCAGTGAACTTCGGTCGTAGCATCAGCAGCGTCAGCCATCTTGGCGTCCTCTTTCGGTCTTAGAGAAACCCAAGGATGCTCGTCGCCTTGTGTGGCTGACAACCATTCTGCATTTACTACGGCAGAGAGTTTACGTGCCTCCCCGTGATCGGCGTGACCGGCGGCCCGCGGCCGGATTTCGCGCCTGCGCTCCAGATGACCCTGCGGTGAGCGCCGACCATCCGGCGACTATGGCATTTCATCGCATCCGCGCGCATTCTGTCGATGTGCGGTAGCGGTGTACGCGACGCATTCGTACAATCCGGCACTCATTTGCGCCAGTTCGTCGCCAAACCGCGTAGACGGTTCCCGAACGGCCCACCGCCCGAGTTCACCGGTTCATTCCATGCCCCGCTTTTTGCGCTCTCGTCGTTTCTGGATCGTCGTTGCCGTGGTCGTCGTCGTGGGAGGCGGCGCCGCTGTATTCATGCCCGGTCGTGGTGGTGATTCGAAGGCCGCCATGACCAAGAAGGCTGCCCCGCCTCTCGAATTCTCGGCGGGTGACCTGACCATGATCTCCAGCCAGCCCGTGGCGCGCTCGCTGCCCGTCTCGGGCAGCTTGGTCGCGGTCAATCAGACCGTGGTCAGGGCCAAGGTCGCTGTCGAAGTGCGCAGCATCCTGGTTCGCGAAGGCGATCGCGTGCAGCCCGGGCAGGTGATCGCGAAGCTCGACACGGCCGATCTCGCTGCGCGCCTCGATCAGAGCACCGGCGCGCGCGACGCGAGCCGCGCGCAATACGAGATCGCCGAGAAGAATCGCGTCACCAATCAGTCGCTGCTGGAAAGAAAGTTCATCTCGCAGAACGCCTTCGACAACGTCGCGAGCCTCTCGTCGGCCAATCGTTCGACGCTCGAGGCATCCGAGGCGCAGGTGCGGCTCGCGCAGAAAGCGCTGCGCGATGCAACCGTGACCGCGCCGATCGCCGGCATCGTCGCGAAGAAGTACGTGCAGCTCGGTGAAAAGACGCAAGTCGATGCGCCGCTGTTCTCGATCGTCGATCTCGACTCGATCGAGCTGCAGGCGATCGTGCCGGCCGGCGAAGTCGGCGCGCTCCAGAACGGCATGCGCGCAACGCTCGCGGTCGATGGCATGCCCGAACGCGCATTCGACGCGACCGTCAGCCGCATCAATCCCGCGACCGAACCGGGCACGCGCTCGATCGTCGTCTTCCTCAGCGTGCCGAACCAGGATCACGTGTTGAAGAGCGGCATGTTCGCCAACGGAACGATCCGCCTTGCCGCCGCTTCGCCCAAGCCGGCGTTGCCGGTGACCGCGATCCAGAGCGACGCGGGTCAGCCGGTGGTGTGGACGATCGAGGGCGGCAAGCTCGCACGCCGCACCATCGTGCTCGGCGTGCGCGACGACACGACCGGCATGGTCGAGGTCAAGTCGGGCGTTCCGGCCAATACGCCGATCCTCGCCAGCAAGTTCGACAGTCTCAAGGAAGGCGCGGAGGCGATCGCGAAGACCGGCGCTGCATCGGCGCCGGTAGCGCAAGCCGAGAAATAACGCCGCACGCACGCCGAACCAACGCGCCGCGTAGAAGAATTCAACGCGCGACTGATCACGCCGCGCGCGACCTCGGCCGCACGCAGGGAGGAAAACAATCATGTGGATGACCAAGGTCTCGATCCGGAATCCGGTGTTCGCGAGCATGGTGATGGTGGCGCTCGTCGTGCTCGGCGTGGTCTCGTACAACCGTCTCGGCGTCGAGCAGTTGCCCGACATCTCGTACCCGGTCTTCACGATCACCGTGCTCTACCCGGGCGCATCGCCCGAGGCGGTCGAGAACGACATCACCAAGCCGATCGAGAATGCGGTCAACACGGTCTCGGGCATCAAGCGCATACGCTCGAATTCGTGGGAAGGCATCTCGCAGAGTTACGTCGAGTTCCAGCTCAGCGCCAACGTGGCGAAGGCGACGCAGGATCTGCGCGATCGCATCGGCCAGATCCGGCCGACCTTTCCGAGGGACGCGAAAGAACCGCTGATCAACCGCGCCGATCAGGAGAACGAGCAGCCGGTGATGTCGCTGTCGGTACGCGCATTGCCCGGCCCCGCGCCGCGCAGCATGCGCGATCTCACCACGCTCACCGATCAGGTGATCGTCAAGGAAATCCAGAAAGCCCCGGGCGTCGGCCGCGTCGATTACGGCGGCGGCACCGCGCGCCAGGTGCAGATCCGCATCAAGCCCGATCGTCTCGCGGCCTACGGCATCGGCATCGATCAGGTGATGGACGCGATCCGCCAGGCCAATCAGGACGTGCCCGCGGGCCTGATCAGCAATGCGCGCAACGAGTCGCTGGTGCGGGTCGAAGGCAAGATGAAGAGCGTCGATCAGTTCGCACGCATCATCGTCGCGCGACGCGGCGGCAACATCGGCATCAGTTCGCTGGGGTCGTCGGGCGTCGGCGACTCCGCGGTCTATCTCGGGCAGGTCGCCGACATCGTCGACGGCGAGCGGGAAGCGCAGTCGATCGCGCGCAACGACGGCCAGCCCGCGTTGTCCCTGCAGGTCTACAAGATCCAGGACGCCAACATCGTCGAGACCGGCGACGCGGTGAAGAAGGCGGTCGCCGACCTCACCAAGCGCCTGCCGCCCGGTGTCGAGATCCGCGAGTTGTTCGCCAGCTCCGACTGGGTCAAGCGCTCGCTCGACGGCGTCAAGAAGACGCTGATCGAAGGTGGCCTGCTCACCGTGCTGATCGTGTTCCTGTTCCTGCGCAGCTGGCGCTCGACCATCATCACCGGCCTGACCTTGCCGATCGCGGTGATGTCGACCTTCATCGTGTTGTATGCCTTCGGCTTCACGCTGAACTTCATGACGATGATGGCGCTGTCGCTATGCATAGGATTGTTGATCGACGACGCGATCGTGGTTCGCGAAAACATCGTGCGCCACCTGCACATGGGCAAGGGCCATCGACAGGCGGCCGAAGACGGCACCAACGAGATCGGCCTGGCGGTGATGGCGACGACGTTCGCGATCGTCGCGGTATTCGTACCGGTGGCGTTCATGAGCGGCATCGTCGGCAAGTTCTTCTTCTCGTTCGGCATCACGGTGACCGCGGCCGTGCTGGTGTCGCTGTTCGTGTCGTTCACGCTCGACCCGATGCTGTCGTCGCTGTGGCACGACCCGGGCGAGAAGTCACGCCTGTTGCGGTTCGCGCCGGTGCGCATCGTGCTCGATGCGTTCGAGCACTTCGTGCAGTGGATGCATCGCGTGTACGGGCGCCTGCTGGGGTGGGCACTTTCGGAGAAGCGCTATCGGTTGTGGTTGCCGCGTCCGACGCCCATCCGTTTCGTCCGCGAGAAATACGCGACGCGCGCGATGGTCAGACGCATGACCATCACGCCGCGCGGCATCGTGTTGTGGGCGGCACTGGGCACGTTCGTGGTGGCGATCGCGCTGCTCGCCTCCGGCAAGATCGGCACCGAGTTCGTTCCCGAGGTCGACCAGAGCTGGATCAGCCTGCGCCTGACCACGCCGCCCGGGATCAGCCTTGAGAACGCGGACCAGAAGACCCGGCAGGTCGAAGCGGCGCTCGCCGATCTCACCGAGGTGGTTGCGACCGACGTGAACATCTTCGGCTTCGACCGCAACAGCGTGCGCATCCAGTTGAAGCTGAAGGATCGCGACAAGCGCGCGCGGTCGCAAAAGCAGATCGAGCAGATCATTCGCGAACGCATCGCCCGGATCCCCGGCGTCACGGTGTCGATCGGCTTCAACACGCCGATCTTCATCGCGATCCTCGGACCCGACGTCGAGAAGCTCAACGCGATCACGCGCGAGATGGCCGCGCAGATCGGCAAGATCCCGGGCATCGTCGATCTCGAGACCAGCATGAAGCCAGGCACGCCCGCGCTGTCGATCAAGCCGAACAACGATGTCGCGAGCGACCTCGGTCTCTCGGTCGCGAAGATCGGCAACGCGCTGCGTCCTCTGGTGGCCGGTGAGACGGTGACGTACTGGCTCGGCCCGGACGGACAGAACTACGAGGTCAACGTGCAGTTGCCCAAGTCCAATCGCACCGTCGCGTCGGACATCGGCGACCTGTTGTTGACCACCGGCAAGACCATGACCGATGCCAGCGGCATGACCGTCCCGCAGCTCGTGCCCTTGCGTCAGGTCGCGTCGATTTCGACGTCCGAAAGTCCGAACGTGATCAAGCGCCAGGACTTGCAGCGTCGCGTGGCGATCTACGCGAACGTGAACGGGCGCCCTACCGGCGACGTGGGCAACGAGGTCAAGAAATTGGTGAAGGTCCAGCAGGAATCGCTGCCGCCGGGCTATCGCTTCGACATCAGCGGGCAGACCGAAGAACAGGATCAGTCGGCCGCCGCCGCGGGCGCGGCGCTGGTGCTCGCGATCGTGTTCATCTACCTGATCCTCGCGTCGCAGTTCGCAAGCCTGCTGCAACCGATCGCGATCATGGCCGCATTGCCGTTCTCGCTGATCGGCGTGCTCGTCGCGCTGCTGGTGACGGGGACCACGCTGAACATCTTCTCGGTGATCGGCTTCATCATGCTGATGGGCCTGGTGACCAAGAACGCGATCCTTTTGGTGGACCGCGCGAACCAGCGGCAACGCGACGGCCTGTCGCGCGCGGCGGCGCTGCTCGACGCCGGTCAGGTGCGGCTGCGTCCGATCCTGATGACGACGGCGGCGATGGTGTTCGGCATGTTGCCGCTCGCGATCGGTCTGGGCGAAGGCAGCGAGCAGCAGGCGCCGATGGGTCGCGCCATCATCGGCGGCGTATTGACCTCGACGCTGCTTTCGCTGCTGGTGGTGCCGGTGATCTATTCGTATCTGGATCGCTGGGAGAAGCTGGTGAAGGCGTGGTTCGGCAGAGGCGCCGAGCGCCGTGCGGCCCGGGAAGCGCGAGAAGAGGAGCGGCGTGGGCAGCGACAGCCCGGACGAGGTCGCGCGCAGTCTCCCGAGCCGGGTACGGATTCGTTCGGCAGCGGTGCTGTGGCATCGACGGATCCGCAGGCGCGCGAGGAAAGTTGATCGCGGCTCCCGGGGTCTGCCTGACCCATATCAGGCGGCCTCGGGAGTGACCGCCAGCCGCACGTCGCGCACGATGCGGCCAGCTTCCAACACCACCACGCGCGCGGCCGAGGCGATCGTCTCGGGCCGATGCGCGATCGTGATGCGCGTGAGCGCCAGCCGCCCGATCGCCGCATTGACCTTGCGTTCGTTGTCGAGGTCGAGATGGCTGGTCGCCTCGTCGAGCGCGAGCAGCCTGGGACTCTTGTAGAGCGCGCGCGCCAGCAACAGGCGCTGCTTCTGCCCGCCCGACAGCGACGACCCCATCTCGCCCACCAGCGTCTGATAACCCATGGGCATCGCGATGATGTCGTCGTGAACCGCCGCGAGCCGCGCCGCCGCTTCGATGCCCGGCATGTCGATGTGCGGATCGAAGCACGCGATGTTCTCCGCGAGCGAGCCCGACAGCAGCACGTCGTCCTGCATCACGGTGCCGATCAGCGCGCGATACGCCGAGGGTCCCAGTTGTCGGATCGGTATCGCGGCGCCTGCCGCGCCGATGCGGATCTCGCCTTCGATCGGGTCGTTCAAGCCGAGCAGCAATTTCAGCAGGGTCGTCTTGCCGCAACCCGAGGCGCCGACGATCGCCACCGATTCGCCGGCTTCGATGACGAGATCGAAGTCGCGCAGCACCCACGGCTCGCCGTCGGCATAGCGGAACGACAGCTTGCGCACTTCGATGCGCGGCGCGATGCGCGACGTGTCGGTCTCGATCGCGGCTTCGGCTTCGGGCGCCTCGAGCGCGATATCGGCCAGGCGCTCGGCGTGCAGGCCCAGCATCTTCACTTCGATCGTGAGGTCGATCAGCTTGGTCGCACGATCGCCGAACTGACTCTTGTAGGCGAGGAACGCGAGCAGCATGCCCAGCGACATCGCGCGATCGAGCACCGCGATGCCGCCCAGGTAGAGCAGCAGCATGCCCTCGCCGCCCGCGATCAGCGTGTTGGCCGACGCGAACCAGAGGCTCATCTTCTGCGTGGCCACGTCGCGGTTCTGCACGTCGATCATCAGGTTCTGCCAACGCGCGATACGCTCGGCCACGCGGCCGTAGAGTTTCAACGGCAACGCTGCGCGTATCGATTCGAGGAAGAAGCTGTTCTCCTTCGCGGCGAGCACGATGCGCTCTTCCGAGGCGGCACGAAACGGCCGATACGCGATGAAGCGGATCGCGGCGTAAAGCAGCAGTGCGGCGATCGCCACGATCGTCAGCTTTGCGCTGTAGACGATCATCAGCGCGAGCGTCGCGAACGCCATCACGCCGTCGAGCGCCGCGCTGATCGCGCCGTTGGTCAAGGTCCCGCGGATAGCCGTCAACGAGCCGAAGCGCGACGTGATGTCGCCCAGGTGGCGCTTCTCGAAGAAGCTCATCGGCAGGCGCAGCAGATGCGAGAAGAGATTCGCCGTCCATTGCACCGCGAGTTGCTGGTTCATTCGCAAGCCTATCCATCCGCGCGCCATGCGCAGCAGGAAGTCGATCAGCAACAAGGCCGCACCGCCGAGTACCGCGAGGATCAGCAGGTCGCGATCGCCGGTCACGAGCGCGCCATCGACGATGAACTGCGTGACCATCGGATTGACGAGCGCGATCACTTCGAGGCCGGCCGCTAGCGCGAGGATGTTGCCGAGCGCGCGCTTGAGCCCGGTCACGCGCCCGGTGAGATCGCGCAGGCGCAGACGACGCCGAACATCGGCAGGGACGAACTCGGCGGTCGGCGAGAGCTCGAGCGCGATGCCTGTGAAATGCCGCGAGGCCTCGGCCAGCGAGACGCGTCGCCGTCCCACCGCGGGATCGACGATCGCGATCGCATCGCGCCGCACGCGCTCGAGCACGACGAAATGATTGAGATTCCAGTGCAGCACGCAGGGCAACTGCAACTGCGACAACTCCTCGGGTTCGCATCGCAAGGCGCGCGTGGCAAACCGCAACTGTCCCGCATGCCGCATTACCTGGGCGAGTGTTGCGCCTTTCAGCGACACGGAGAAGCGGCGTCGCAGATCGCGGAGGTCGGTCCGCAATCCGTGGTGGGAGACCAGCATCGCGAGGCACGCGAGGCCACATTCGGCGGCTTCGGATTGGAGGATGGGTTGCATACTCGAACTCGGGCTCGATCTCTATCCGCACCAGCGGTATTCGCTTGGTCCTAGGGATGGTCTGCGTAAGTCAGCGGCATTGGCCGTCGATGCGTTGATCTAGATTCTAGAATTATGGGGTTATCGCGATGAAGCAGATGAGCCTGGGCAACAGTGGATTTGACCTGTCGCCGAAGCGGACGCGCAAGCG
>JBBQCA010000168.1:0-7307 GCA_038318315.1 Burkholderiales bacterium
CACCGCGCCGGGCTTGCCGGACCATGCGCTCTTGCCATAGGGCCGCGAGCCGACGTCGATGGCGTTCTTCAGGCCGCCCGGAACGCTGCGGTTGTATTCGGGCGTGAAGAACAGCACGCCATCCATGCCGCGCACCGCTTCGCGAAAGCGTGTCCACGCTTCGGGCGCGGTCTTGCCTTCGCCTTCCAGATCCTCGTTGTAGAGCGGCAGGTCGCCGATCTCGACGATCTCGAGCGCGAGTTCGGAAGGCGCCAGCGACTTCATCGCCAGCGCGGCCTTGCGGTTGTACGAGTCCTTGCGGAGGCTGCCGACGAGTACGGCGATGCGATAGGAGGCGCTCATGGGGTTTCCTTTGCTGTGGGTTGAACGATGTCCGGGCAATAGGCACCGGAAGCGGAGGCGAGTTCAACGGCGATTGAGCGCCGCGCCGGAGTTATACGCCTTCCGATATGGCACCTAAAAAGATTCTGTATAAGCAATAACTGCCTAGGCAGCGTATATTCCTGCCTAGGCAGCAACCGTGCCGCAATTGCAAATCCACAAGACATCCATGCCCCCCCGCGAAACTGCCGTCAAATCAGCCCCGCTCTATCGGGTATCCGACTTTGCGATCGACGAGAGCATCGGCTACCTGATCAAGCGCGTGCGCTCGACCCTGAGCGCCGCGGTCGAGCGCGAGATCGTCGATCACGACGTGACCTACGATCAGTGGGGCGTGCTGCTGATGATGCTCAAGGACCGCGGCGACACTGCCGGGATGCTCGCCCGCGCGATCGAGTGCGACAGCGGATCGATGACGCGCATGCTCGATCGTCTCGAAGCCAAGGAGTTGATCGTCCGCACCCGCAGCACCGACGACCGTCGCCGCGTGGAGCTGGAACTGACGCCCACCGGCAAGCGCATGGCAGAACGGCTGGTCGCGGCGATCGTCAAGGTTCTCAACCGCCACCTCGACGGATTTTCGGCGGACGAGCTCGAAATGTTCAAGAGTTTCCTGCGACGCATGCTGGCCAATCGGGCGCCGACATGCTGATGCATCTCGTCGACCTGATCGGCATGCGAACCACGCAAATGATGCATGCGCTGCTGCACGCGCATCCACGTGAGGTCCTGCGCGAGGGCGCGCGCAGCGTGCGATCGAGCGTCGGTCCGCTGCTGCGCCTCGAGGTCGCGATCTGGGCGTTGTTGCAAAGCGTGGTGGTGTGGATGGCAGTCGTGACCGCGATGCTGCTGGGCGGCTGCGCGAGCTTCGATGGATCGCACACGCGCGCCGAAGCGCTCGACGCGACCAAACTCGAAAGCGCGAAGACGCTCGCCGCCGTGACGGCGAGTTCGTCTGACGCTGCGACCGACGCTGCGACTGCCAATCTATGGCCCGCCGACCTGTGGTGGAAGCAGTTCAACGACGCACAACTGAACGCGCTGATCGATGAAGCGCTCAGCGATAGCGGCGTGATCACTCTGCGTCTGGCCGAAGCGCGTCTGAAGAGCGCGCAGGCCGCCGCGCGCGGCCTCGAGTCGCGCGACCTGCCGACTCTGGACCTGAACGCAAGCTCGATGCGCGAGCGCTTCTCCGAACACTATATTTATCCGCCGCCGCTGGGCGGCTCCACGCAGACGCTCAATCAGGCGAGCCTGGACCTGCGCTACGAGCTCGACTTCTGGGGTCGCAATCGCGCCGCGCTCGCAAGCGCGCGTTCGCAGGTCCGCGCCGCCGAGGCCGATGCCCAGGCCGCGCGTCTGGCGCTGACCACGTCGATCGCGCGGCGATGGTTCCAGTTGCAGCGGCTGGCAAGCCTGCGCGACGTGACGCTCGCCGCGATCCGTCAGCGCGAGAACGTGTTGTCGCTGGCCAGGCAGCGCTTCGAAGCGGGGCTCGATACCAATGCCGAACTGCGCCAGGCCGAAGCGGCGTTGCCGTCGGCGCGCGTCGATCTCGGGCAGATCGACGAATCGATAGGCCTGGTCCGCAATCAGATCGCGGCCTTGCTCGGCAAGGGTCCCGATCGCGGCCGCGACATCGGCCGCGACATCAATACCGCCGAAGGCAAGGGCAGCACCGTGATCGTGTTGCCGGCATCGCTGCCGGCCGAGTTGATCGGCCGGCGTCCCGACATCGCCGCCGCGCGCTGGCGCGTCGAGGCCGCGCGCGGTCAGATCGACGCGGCCCGCGCGCAGTTCTATCCGAACATCAATCTGGTGGCATCGGCCGGACTGCTCGCGTTGGGCAGCGCGCACTTTCTCGAGTCGTCGAGCCGCAACCTGTCGGCCGGCCCCGCGATCAGCCTGCCGATCTTCGAAGGCGGCCGGCTGCGCGCCAACCTCGCGGGCAGGAACGCCGAATACGATGCGGCCGTCGAGCAATACAACGCGACCCTGGTCGATGCCGTCAAGGATGTGGCCGATCAGGTGGTGTCGCTGCAAGCGGTCAGTGCGCAACTGGCCGACCAGGAACTCGCGCGCATCAAGACCGAACAGGCCTACGACGTTGCCGTGATCCGCTACAAGGCGGGCCTCTCGACCTTTCTCACCGTGCTCAACGCGCAGACCTCGGTGTTGCAGCAGCAGCGCGCCGATGCCGAACTGCGCGCGCGCGTGCTCGACCTCGATGTCGCGCTCACCCGTGCGCTCGGCGGCGGCTATCGCAGCGATGCGCCACGGCAGTTGTCAACGCCGCCGCTCGCGGCGCGCTGAACCGCACTCGATCGCACGGTCGCGTGCAGGCGCAGCGAGCGCCGCCGACTTCATCAAGGAACTTCCCATGAGCGATAACCTACCGAACGCCGGCGATCCAGACACCGCTGCCGACACCCCAGCGGCCGCGCCCGCCGCGAAGCAGACTCCGCAGAACGCGGCCAAGCGCAAGCGACTGCTGCTGATGATCGCGCTGGTCGTGGTGGTGGTGGGCGCAGGTTACGGCGTGTGGTGGTTCCTGGTCGGCAGTCACTATCAGTCGACCGATGACGCCTATGTCGCGGGCAACGTCGTGCAGGTGACGCCGCAGGTCGCGGGTACGGTCGTCGCCATCCGGGCCGACGACACCGACATCGTCAAGCAGGGCCAGGAGCTGGTCGTCCTCGATTCCAGCGACGCGCGCGTTGCGCTCGACCAGGCCGAAGCGCAGCTCGCGCAGACCGTGCGCGAAGTGCGCACCGTGTTCGCCAACAACGGCACGCTCTCGGCCAACATCGCCTCGCGCCAGGCCGACACCATCAAGGCGCGCTCGGCGCTCGAGCGCGCCAAGGACGACTACCAGCGCCGCGCTGCGCTGGTCGCATCGGGCGCCGTGTCGAAGGAAGAGCTGCAGCACGTCGAGGCCGAACTCGACAGCGGCAGGAGTGCGCTCGCCGCAGCCGATGCGGGCGTACGCGCGGCGCAGGAACAGCTCGCGTCCAACCAGACCCTGACCGACGGCACCAGCGTCGCGCAACACCCCAACGTGCTGCGCGCGGCATCGAAGGTTCGCGAGGCCTATCTCGCGCTCGAACGCGCCACGCTGCCGTCGCCGGTATCGGGGCAGGTCGCGAAACGCGCGGTGCAGCTCGGCCAGCGCGTCGCGCCGGGCACGCCGCTGATGGCGATCGTCCCGCTCGATCATTTGTGGGTCGATGCCAATTTCAAGGAAGTGCAATTGCGCAAGATGCGCATCGGCCAGCCGGTCACGCTCGAGGCCGACCTCTACGGCGGCAAGGTCGAGTACAGCGGCAAGGTCGTCGGCCTGTCGGCCGGAACCGGCAGCGCGTTCTCGCTGTTGCCCGCGCAGAACGCGACCGGCAACTGGATCAAGGTGGTTCAGCGCGTGCCGGTGCGCATCGCGCTCGAGGCCAGGGAAGTCGCCGATCATCCGCTGCGGGTGGGCCTGTCGGTGGTTGCGAAGGTCGATACCTCGGACCAGAGCGGTGCGCAGCTCGCGAGCGCGCAGCGCCTCGCGCCTCGCGTGGACTCCGCCTATCAGACGCAGGCGTTCGCGCCCGACACGCATGCGGCCGACCATCTGATCGCGCAGGTCATCGCGGCCAATCTCGGTGCGCAGCACGCGAACGGCGGCAACGTCGTGGCCGCGGGCCACGGCGCATCGACGGTTGCGCAGGCGGTTCTGCGTCAGTGAGCCACGCGTCTCGTCCATTGACGTTTGCGCCGATCGCACCATGAGCAGCGTGAATCCGGGCGCAACCCGCGCCGCAAGCGCGGCGCCCGCCTCGCCGCCGAAGCCGGCGCGCCCGCAAGAGAACGGCACCTATCCGCCGCTGACCGGCAGCGCGAAGATCATCGGCACGATCTCGCTGGCGCTCGCGACCTTCATGAACGTGCTCGACACGTCGATCGCCAACGTGTCGCTGTCGTCGATCGCAGGCGACCTGGGTGTATCGACCACGCAGGCGACCTGGGTCATCACGTCGTTCGCGGTGGCCAACGCGATCGCGCTGCCGCTGACCGGCTGGCTCTCGCAGCGCTTCGGCGCCGTGCGCCTGTTCGTCGTGTCGGTGCTGCTGTTCGTGATCTCGTCGTGGATGTGCGGTCTCGCGGTCTCGTTGCCGATGCTGATCTTCTTCCGCGTGATCCAGGGCTTCGTCGCGGGGCCGATGATTCCGCTGTCGCAGGCGCTGCTGCTGTCGAGTTATCCGAAGGCCCAGGCCGGCATGGCGCTGGCGATCTGGTCGATCACGACCCTGGTCGCCCCAGTGATGGGCCCGGTGCTGGGCGGCTGGATCACCGACAACATCTCGTGGCCGTGGATCTTCTACATCAACATCCCGGTCGGCCTGCTCGCGGCGTGGGTGACGTGGACCATCTTCCAGGATCGCGACACGCCGACGAAGAAATTGCCGATCGACGGCGTGGGACTCGGCCTCTTGGTGATCTGGGTCGGGTCGCTGCAGATCATGCTCGACAAGGGCAAGGAGCTCGACTGGTTCAACTCGGGCGTGATCGTGGCGCTGGCCGCGACCTCGGTGATCTCGTTCGCGTGCTTCATCGTGTGGGAACTGGTGGACAACGATCATCCGGTGGTGGACTTGCGCCTGTTCCAGCGGCGCAACTTCTGGACCGGCACGCTGACGCTCGCGCTGGGCTACGGCGTGTTCTTCGGCAACGTGGTGCTGATGCCGCTGTGGCTGCAGCAATACATGGGATACACCGCGACCGAGGCGGGCCTGCTGGTCGCTCCGGTGGGGTTGTTGGCGATCCTGCTATCGCCGTTGATCGGCAAGTACATCGGCAAGGTGGACCCGCGCATCTTCGCGACGGTCGCGTTCCTCATCTTCGGACTCGCGCTGTTCATGCGGACCTTCTACAACACGCAGGCGGACTTCGGCTATCTGGTGCGGCCGATCATCATCCAGGGCGCTGCGGTCGCGTTCTTCTTCATCCCGCTCGTCACGCTGACGCTGTCGGGCCTGACGCCCGATCGCATTCCCGCGGCCTCGGGGCTATCGAACTTCGCGCGCATCACCGCGGGCGCGTTCGGGACGTCGATTGCGACCACGCTGTGGGAAGACCGCGCGGTCATGCATCACGCGCGGCTGACCGAGGCGATCAACAACGGCAGCCCGGCCGCGACGCAATACATCCAGGGCCTGCAGGCCAGCGGCCTGTCGATGGACCAGGCGCTCGCGGCGATCAATCGGACCATCGACGTGCAGGCCTACATGCTGTCGGCCAACGACATCTTCTATGCGTCTGCGTTGCTGTTCGTCGCGCTGGTCGGCGTGGTGTGGCTGGCCCGGCCCGTCAAGAGCGGCGCGGCCAGCGAAGCGGCGGCAGGCGCCCACTGAGCGCGCGCCGAAGAGCCGCGTCCCGCGGGTATCTGCAGGGCATCCACCGACGCGTCACGCGCGTTTCCTCGCTTCGG
The DNA here is from genome assembly GCA_038318315.1 of Burkholderiales bacterium. Classification (GTDB taxonomy): domain Bacteria; phylum Pseudomonadota; class Gammaproteobacteria; order Burkholderiales; family Burkholderiaceae_D; genus CAHJXF01. Next base: position 5,852 of record JBBQCA010000168.1, read on the forward strand.
TCAGGAACTCTTCGAGGATGGGTGCGCAGTCCATCAGCGTCGCATCGTTGGCACGATGAAACTCGGGATGCCACTGCACGCCGAACACGTAGGTGTCGGCATCCAGACGTATCGCTTCGGGCAGGCCGTCGGGCTCCGATCGTGCCTCGACCTTGATATGACGGCCGAGCTTGTGCGCGGCCTGATGGTGGATCGAGATGACGTTGCCGGTCGCGCCCTGAGGATAGAGCTTCGCCAGCCCCGAGCCCGGCACGATCGAGATCGCGTGCCCGTGCGCGTCGTAGTGCTCGTCATGGCGATGCACGATCGCGTCATCGTGCTGCGTGGGAATGTCCTGATAGAGCGTGCCCCCGAAGGCGACGTTGATCAGCTGCGCGCCGCGGCAGATGCCCAGCACCGGTTTTCGCGCATCGACGAATTCGAGCAGCAGCTCGCGTTCGAAATCGTCGCGGGTCTTGTCGCCTGCCCACTCGGGGCGTAGCGGCTCCTCGCCGTAGCTGGTCGGGCTCAGGTCGGCGCCGCCCTGCAGCACCAGGCCATCGAGATGGTCGACGTAATCCTTGAGCTTGATGTCGCCGCGCGAGAGCAGCGCGCCGCGCGCGATCACCGGCACCATCAGGACCATCACGTCGCGCGACATCACCCAATAGGCGACCGACTCCTCGAGATACATCACCGGCTTGGAACGTATGCCTACAGCTCCCGCCTCGGGATGAAACAGGCGCGGCGTGATGCCGATCTTGAGTGGCTTCCTGCGGCGGGTTCGTGCATTGAGCATGTCTTCTCCGTGCAAACGCGACGATTCGCATCGTCGCATGAAGATCGGCCCGGAGCTCTTGCGGACCACGATGCACACTCTCGCGGCGCGGAGCGCCCCAAAACGGAGTCGGCGACCCTAAACCGTGCGCGCATGCGCGCCGACGACTCGCGCGACCCGTTCGCTTCCAGCGAAGACATTTCACAATGCATGGCACAGCTCTTGCGATGACTTGGGTTCGATCCACTCGCGGAGCTTTTCAAGCATGAAAAAAACTCTGATCGCTGGCAGCGCCGGTCTTCTTCTGGTTGCAGCGTCATCCGTCGGCACAGCACTGGCCCAGACGGCCACCACCGAACCGGCCACCTCGACGGCTGCGCCCACGGCGCCGCCCGCTCCGCCGGCGCCGGGCACGGCCATCGGGCCGGATCTCACCTTGACCGGCAACGCCGGGCTGTTCTCGGACTATCGCTTTCGCGGCTTCACGCAGACCGGCTACAAGCCCGCGTTCCAGGGCGGCTTCGATCTGTCGCATTCGAGCGGTTTGTATGTCGGTAACTGGAACTCCAACGTCGAGCAGGGGCTTTATCGCGGCGCGTCGCTGGAGATGGATTTCTACGGCGGCTACAAGATGACCTTCGCCGAGGACTTCGGCCTGGACGTGGGCTATTACTACTACTACTACCCGACCAAGCGCAC
>JBBQCA010000169.1:0-7260 GCA_038318315.1 Burkholderiales bacterium
AGACCCGCAATCCTTTCGGCCTCATCACCAAGTCCTGCTTGATCGAACGCGACCTCGATCTGCTCGCGCCCTTGGCCGGACAGCAGCTCGCTCGCGCATCGATCACGATCACGACGCTCGACCACGAATTGTCCAGACAGCTCGAGCCGCGCGCCGCCAGCCCCGCGCGTCGCTTGCGCACCGTTCGCACGCTGGCCGACGCTGGCGTTCCGGTATCGGTGAACGTATCGCCGGTCATTCCTTTCATCACCGACAACGAGATGGAAAGCATCGTTGCCGCGGCTGCCGACGCGGGCGCGCACAGCGCCCACTTCATCATCCTCAGGTTGCCGTGGGAATTGAACGAGGTCTTTCAGCAATGGCTACACGCGCACTTTCCGCTGCGTGCCGAGCGCGTGATGAACCGCATCCGCGACCTGCGCGGCGGCAAGGACTACGACTCGCGCTTCGGCCAGCGCATGACGGGCGAAGGCATCTGGGCCGAGCTGTTCGCGCAGCGCTTTCGCGGGGTCTGTGCGCGGCACGGGCTCAATCGAGAGCGCAGGAGCTTCGACACCACCCGATTCATCCGGCCGCTTCCACTTCAGCCGTCGTCCCCGCAGCAGCGCCTGTTCGATTGAGCGTCGCGGGTCACGTCAGACGGTTGCAGCCGTCCGGACCCCGGACACGAAGCTCTCGCCCGCGCCGTAATAACGGCTGAGGCCGAACGAGATCATCGTCATCAGTAGCACCATGCTGCCGAGCAACGTCAATGCTGCGACGATGATCACCAGCCATCCCGAATGATTCTTCTCGGACGAGGCGGTGTTCCAATGCGCGTCCCATTGGTCATCCGGCGTGAGCGCGAATCGCAGGGCTTCGATGAATGCGACGAACGTCGGAACCAGGGTCCACGCGAACAACGGATAGAGCCACGGCAGCAGCCGCTTCGCGCCGTGCAGATAGAAGCGATGCAGACCCAGCGTTCCGCCCAGCGACGCGAGCAGCGTCGCGATGGTCTTGTTCTTGAATCTCATGATCCTCGTCAGTACGTTACTGGTGAGATCCGGTCCGTCACCGCGTCAACGCGGCACGATCTCGAAGGCCAGGAACTGCGTTACCTGGCCGGGATTGAAATTGTCGTCGGACACCAGCACCAGCGTGCGGTGACCATTGGCGAGCGTGGGGCCGAAGCATAAGCCCTCGAGGTTGTCGATGACGATGCCGAGCGCGGCGAAGTCGAGCACGAGGCGTTTGCTCATCGGCACGAATTCGTTAGCACGCTCGGCGAGGGAAGCGATGCTCTTCACGTCGCTGGCAAGGCTGGCATCGGCTTCGAACAGGCGGACGTGCCAACCGGCCCCGAGCGCGAACGCGCGCTCGAGCACGAGGAAGCGATTCGCGTCGAGGGCGAGGATTTCCGACACGCCGTTGATGGCGTGCGACAGCGTCCATGCGTGCCCGGCAGGAATCGGATCGATTGGATAAGCGAGCTGCATCGCCAGCGGTCCGAAGCGATGTAGAGGCGTGCGGTCATAACGCGAGAAGCGCGACCATGCGCCGTGGTCGGGTACGGGCATGCTCCCATCCTGGATCAGCGGGCCCTCCATCGCGACCCATAGCGATTGCGCATCGACCGACAGCGTCGCGCCTTCGAATACGCGATTGTCGCGCGGGCCGCGCGGCTCGACCGTCATGCGAAACATCGGATCGAGCGGAACCTCGGCGACGTATCGGCCGGCTGGCGACGCCTGGCGAATGAACGGATCGGTCAGGCGGTATTCGCCGCGCGTCTTGCGGATCGTGCGTTCGCCTTCGCTCGTCCACCAGAGCGTCTGCGTGAGGCGATCGAAGCGGATCGCCTCGGCATCGGATGCGTCGTCACTTCCGAAGGAAGGGTAGGGCGTGCCGTCGGCACGCAACAACGTGACGACAGTCTGCAAGGCCGCGTCCGAAAATCCGTGCTCGGTTATCCTCAGGCGCGCCGTATAAAAGCGCGTCGGCGAAAAGACCGAGCGATCATCGCTGATCAGATAGTAGAGATCGGAGGCCGGGTCGTAATCGATGCCCGACAAGCCGCCGACGATGGTGCCGCCGAATGCGAGTCGATGATCGAGCCGCCGCTCGCCGATCAGGCGAAGCGTGAAGTCCGCGCGCGTCGTTGCGGCGGAGGCCGGGTGCGGACCGGCGCGATCGACGGCAGTCGCGCAACTCGTCAGCAAGCCGACGCAGGCGCAGAAAAACAGCGCGATCAAGCGATGCGCGGGAACCGCGAACACATGCCTCACGCGCGCGCCTCCGCAAGCGCGCGGCTCACCACTGCGCAGTCCGCCGAGCAGAACGCTCAGTGCGGCGTGTAGCGAATGCGATAGATCGCGCCGGCAAGGTCGTCCGATACGAGCAGCGAGCCATCGGGAAGCGGCAGCACATCGACCGGTCGCCCCTCGACGGACTGGTCGCCACGTAACCATCCTTCGGCAAAGACATCCTGCTTGACGACCTTGGTCGATCCGTCGACGGTCGCATGCACGATGCGGTAGCCGACCTTGCTCGAGCGGTTCCAGGAGCCGTGTTCGGCAATGAAGATGCCATTGCGAAAACTCGCAGGAAAAGCTTCGCTTGCCGCGGTCGGCGGCGCGTAGAAGCGCATGCCGAGCGCCGCTACATGCGCACCGAGTTTCGCGGCAGGCGGAGTGAATTGCAAACACGGATGCTTGTTCCCGAATTCCGGATCGGCAATATCGCCCTGATGGCAATACGGAAAACCGAAATGCAAGGCAGTCATAGTGCCGGCCGGCACATGATTCAATTCATCCGATGGAATGTCGTCGCCGAGATTGTCGCGGCCATTGTCGGTGAACCAGAGCGATTCATCGATCGGGCTCCAATCGAAGCCGACCGTATTGCGAATGCCTTTCGCCACCACCGTCGGTACTCCGCCATCGACGTTGATCTTCTGCAGGTTGTAATACCGGGTTTCGTCGCGTTCGCAGACATTGCATGGTGCGCCCACTGGGACATAGAGATTGCCGTCGGGACCGAAGGCGATGAATTTCCAGCCGTGATGCGTCTCAGACGGAAAGCGATCGGTGACGACCGACGGTTCGGGCAGCCGGTCGAGATCGCCATCGACCTTGTCGATACGAAGAATGCGCGAGACCGCCGACACGAAGAGCGAGCCGCCGCAATAAGCCACGCCGACGGGCAACTGCAAACCCGATGCGATCGTTTTCACGGCGGTGGCGCGTCCTTCATCGAACGTCACCGCGTAGACCTTCCCCGCGCGTGTGCTTGCAACGAACAGCACGCCTTGTCCGTCCTGGTAGCGCCCCAGCGCCATCTCGCGCGCATCGGGCACGCGATCGGTCACGAGCTCGATGCGAAAGCCCGGCGGCAGCTTGATGTCGCCGAGTGCGACGGCGGCATTCGCACAGGCCGCGGAACCCGCCAGGGCAAGACCCGCGACGATGCGTATCGAATGTCTGCTCATGAAAAGGCCGGTTTGATTTCTAAACGAAATGGAAGTTGGAGGTTCCCGTTTCGGCACTGCCGCAGCGAAGCGTACCCAAGAAAAAGGCCGCGCTCGGCGGCCTTCGTCGTTTACGTTGCGCAGCTTACAGCGTCGTCAGCAATTCCTTCGATTCCTTGCCTTCGACGCTCTCGGGCGCGGTCTTCACCAGCGACTGCAAGGTCGTGCGCGCGGCATCCTTGCGACCTTCCTTGATCTGCGCCTTCGCAAGATGCAACGCGATGTCGCGCTGTGCCGGAGCGGCCGCGCTCGCCTTCTCCAGCAACTCGAGGCCGCGCTTGGTCTGACCCTGCTCGACCAGCATCCATCCCAGCGTGTCGGATACCGCAGGATTGCCGGGGGCGATCGTGTTGGCCTTTTCGGCAATAACCAGTGCCTGCGGATCCTTTTGCTGCCAGAGCGCCCAGGCCAGGTTGTTCATGAGGATGGGGTCGTTGGGCTGGCCCTCGAGCACCACGCGATAGCTCTGAACCGCGCGCGGGTAGTCCTTTGCACGCAGCGCGACATCCGCATCGAAGAGGCGAACCGCAATGTCCTTCGGGTGACCCTTCAACCAGTCGGCGATGAACGCGTCGGCCTCGGCCCGCTTGCCGGAGAGTGCGAGCGCGGTGTAGGACTTGACGACCAGGCCGGCGGTCGGCGCTTGCGCGAGAACCCTGCGATAGGCCGTGGCGGCCTCGCCATACTGCTTCATCGAGAACTTGACGTCGCCATCGAGCTCGGGAACGGCCGGGGACTTCGGCGCCTGCTGCTTGATGCTCGCAAGCAATCGCGCCGCCTCCTCGCTCTTGCCCGCGCGGAGCATCGAGCCGACCATCGCGGTCTGCGCCTCGAACGAATCGGGCTTGATCTTGAGCGCGTTGCCGAACGACTGCAGGGCAGCTTCGCTTTGTCCGGCGTTCACTTGCGCCTGTCCGAGCTTGACCTGATATTCAAGCGACTCGGGATTAAGGCTCGCGAGTTTTCGGTACGCCGCAACGGCCTGGTCGGCGCTACCGGTCTGTATCATCAACTGGCCGACCATATCCAGATAACGCGGGTTGTTGGGCGACGAAGCGAGGGCGTCCTGGGCCACCGTGAGCCCCTGCTTGGGATCGCCCTTGCTGATGTAGAAGCCCACCAGCGCAGCAACCGCCTGTTCCGAATTGGGATTGGTTCGCTTGGCTTCCTTCAGCAATCCCAGCACCGTCTCGTCGCTGCCGCCATTGCTGTTTTCCAACTGTGCGAGCGCGAGCAGGCCCGACAGATTGCCGGGCTCCTTCGCCAGCAAGTCTTTGTAGCGCTTGCGCGCACCGCCGACGTTCTTGTCGCGCAGGTCGAGACCGGCGAGATTGGCGATGGCGGGGAAGTAGGTGGGTTGCAACTCCAACGCTTTCTGGAGCGCTTGGCGTGCGGATGCGAAATCGTTCTTGCCCATGTCGATCGCGGCGCGCAGGTTGTAGGTCAGAGGGCTGGCGGGTTGACGCTTCTCCAGTGTTTTCCACGCCGTGAGCGCCTGATCGAATTGGCGCCGCTGGATGTGGGCAAGGATCAGCGCGACATCGGGATTCGCGTTGCCGGTGCTGACCTTGGATGCCGCTTCGAGCTCGGCGAATCCCGCAGCCGTGTCGCCGCGCGCGAACTGAACCGCAGCGCTCTGCGTTCTCACATTGGCATCGTTCGGGCTGAGCTTGGCCGCCTGCTCGAACGAGTGCGATGCAGACTTGAAGTCGCCTTTCTGCAGCGCGACTTCGCCCGAGAGGCTGACCAGCGCGGCATCGTTGGGCGCGGCCGTCAGGGCCGGTTGCAAAATCTCATCGGCCTTCTGCGGCTGGCGCTGACGCAGGTAGAGGCTGGTCAGCAGCTTGCGCGCATAGAGGTTGTTGGGGGTGATCTTGAGCGCGTCGCGCAAATGCTGTTCGGCTTGCGCCGGCTGATTGGTCGCCGTTGCGATCGCGCCGGCCAACAGTTGCGCAGCGCCATTGTTCGGCGTCGCGGCCAGCGACAGCGTGATCGCGTCGTGGGCCTTGGTGAAATCCTTCTTGTTGAAAGCGATCAGCGCTTCGAGATAGTTGACGCCCGGATGACGCGGCGACAGCTTCTTGAGTTCATCGACCTGCTGCTGGGCGAGATCGGTCTGGTTGTCGCCGATGTAGGTTCCGGCCAGATTGAGTCGCGCGATGAAGTTGCGCGGTTCTTCCTTGAGGGCTGCCTCGTATGCGGCAATCGCGTCCTTGGCCTTGCTTTGCGCGCGCGCGATATCGCCTTTGAGCAGGAGGCCCTCGACCTGTTTCGGATTCTTCGCGAGGACCTGATCGACCTGCGCGCTTGCGCCGGCCAGGTCGCCGCGCGAGGCTTTCACGCGCGCTTCGCCGAGAACCGCCGCGGGAAAGCCAGGAACGAATTTTTGCGCCGAAGCGAATGCGGTCGTCGCTTCATCGGTCTTTCCGAGGCCGAATTGTGCGATGCCGAGCAGGGACTGCAATTCGGCGTTCGCAGTCGGCGATTTCACGGTAGCCGTGGGGACCTGCTTGACGACCTTGTCCAACTGCCCCTGCAGCATCTGGCTCTTGATCAGCAGCGGGACGGCCTGGTCGGGATCGTATTTCTGATCGTAGGCCTTCTGCAGTTCGATCTCGGCGTTCTTCGGATCGCCCTGTTCGAGCAACTCGCGACCCAACAGGAAGCGCGCCTCGGGCGACTGGGAGTTGCCTTGCAAGGCATTCTTGAGTTCGATGACCGCGCCGCGATGATCGTTCTTCGCGGCCAGCTCCTTCGCGCGTGCAAGATGATCCTGCGAGTTGTCGCGACTGCACGCAACCAGAAAGATGCTCGACACCGCGTACGCCATCGCGCAGACGGCGAGCTTCGAACGTTTGACTGCCTGTTGCTGATCCATCGTCGTCGATCTCCCCTGACTCTTGTGACGGGACCATGGCTCCGATCCCGATGGAAATGCTTTAAATCTCAATGATTGACATTTCAACACGCGGCTCGCCTCACAGTTCGCCGCCGCAGTTCGCCCCACGTCACCTGATCCCGAAGCGCCGCATCAGGTCGTACAGCGTCGGTCGGCTGACGCCCAGCATCTCGGCGGCGCGCGCGATGTTGCCGTCGACCTTGCCGAGCACTTGCATCACCGCACCGCGCTCGGCATCGTCTCGCACCTGGCGCAGGTTGAATATTTTCGGCTCGGCGCCTTCCAGGTCGATCCCGAGGTCGTCGGCCCCGATGAATTGACCGTCGGCCATGATCACTGCGCGCTTCATGCAGTTCTCGATTTCGCGCACGTTGCCCGGCCATGCGTAGGCTTCGATCGCCGCGAGCGCGTCGTCGGAAAGCATCGCCGGCTTCTTGTTCTGCGCCTGGCCGAAGCGCTGGGCGAACGCACGTGCGAGCAGCGACGCATCGCCGTGACGTTGACGCAGCGGCGGGATATCGACCACGATTTCCGAGAGCCGATAGAACAGGTCCTCGCGGAATCGACCTTCCTTCATCAGCTCCTTCAGGTTCTGATGAGTCGCGCAGACGATGCGCACATCGACCGGAATCTCCTCACGCCCGCCGACGCGCTCGACCACGCGCTCCTGCAGGAATCGCAGCAGCTTGGCCTGCAGGGCGCCGGGGAGATCGCCGATTTCGTCGAGGAAGAGGGTGCCTCCGTCGGCGTATTCGTTCTTGCCGCGGGTCTGCTTGGCCGCGCCCGTGAACGCGCCGCGCTCGTAGCCGAACAGTTCGCTTTCGAGCAGGTTCTCGGGGATTGCGGCGCAATT
>JBBQCA010000170.1:0-7235 GCA_038318315.1 Burkholderiales bacterium
GCCGAAAGTGGTGACGGCATGCAAGGTCGCAGGCGTGGATGCCGCGTTTCCGTTTCTCGACGATGCCGTGGTCGCGTTTTCTGAACGGCTCGATCCCGAGCTCAAGCTCAAGGGCCTCAAGCTGCGCTGGTTCTTCAAGCACGCGCTGCGCGACTTCCTGCCCGCCGAGATCATCACCAAGACCAAGCACGGCTTCGGGCTTCCCTTCGGCATCTGGCTCGGCCGCGACCAGGCCTTGCACGAACTCGCGTTCTCCAGCCTCGAATCGTTGAAGCAGCGCGGCATCGTGCGCCCGGCGTTCATCGATCAATTGCGCGCCGACCTGTTGACCGATCACGCGACCTATTACGGCGAACTGGTGTGGGTGCTGATGATGCTCGAGCAGTGGTTGCAGGCGCATGCCCCGGGCGCCGCATCAGCGGGCCCTTGAAGATCGTGCCCCAGCCCTCGCTTGCGGCAACGTTGATACGCGGCACGCTGTGGTCTGTCGGATTGCGCTGGAGCCTGCGGCTGATCGGGCTCTTGTCCACGCTGATCGTTGCGCGTCTGCTTACACCCGCGGACTTCGGGCTGCTCGCGATGGCGACGCTGGTGATGGGCCTGGTCGAGACCTTCCTCGATGCCGACGCGGCGAACGCCCTGCTCCGTACCCCCGACGCCACCAAGGAATTCGCCGACTCGGCGTGGACCATCAAGGTCATCCAGTCCCTCGTCGTGGCCTCGGCTGTTGCGATCGCAGCACCCTTTGCCGCCGAGTACTTCAAGGAGCCGCGGGTCGCTCCGGTGATCTGGGCGCTGATCGTCACGATCCTGTTTTCCGGCTTCGGCAGCATCGGGCCATTGATGGCGCGAAAGGAACTCAACTTTTCGCTCGAAGTGAAGGTGATGCTGATCAGCCGGGTGGCGACCTTCATCGCGACCGTGGGACTGGCCATTACATGGCGCAGCTATTGGGCGCTGGTGATCGGCGGGCTGGTGGGCCAGGTGGTTGGATTCGTCGCCGGCTATGCGATGCATCCCTACCGGCCTCGCTTCACGCTGGTCCACGCGCGCGACCTGTGGGGATATTCGCAATGGATGCTGGTGTCCGGCATCGGCATCTTCTTCGCGCGCAAGCTAGACGGTTTTGTCGTGGGCCGCGCGGGCACGGCCAAGGATCTGGGCGTTTACAACATCGCCATGGAAATCGGCCAGATGATCACGATGGAACTCGGGGCGCCTCTCAATCGTGCGCTCCTGCCGGTGCTCTCGACGTTGCATGGCGACCCCCTGCGCATGCGCGCCGCCTTGATGAAGACCGTGGCCGCCGTCAATACGCTCACGCTTCCGGCGGGCATAGGACTCGCGATGGTGGCGAACCTGGTGATTCCGGTGGTGCTGGGCCGCGCCTGGAACGAGGCCATTCCCTTTCTCGTGCTGTTCTCGTTGATCGGCGCGATCCGATTCGTGATCGGGCCTTATTACACGCTGCTGATGACGATCGGTTCCTCCCGGACGCTGGCCTTCATGTCGTGGTTCGAAATGATCGTCTTCGCGGCGATGGCCGCGGTGTTCTGGCAACGCGGTGTTCAGGGCATCGCCTATGCGCGCCTGGTCTCGACGATCGTGATCGTGATCGTCTGGATCGAGCTGGGCCGGCGCAACGGCCTGCCCATCATGGCCCTGGGGCGCGCAATCCTGCGGCCCGCGATCGGCTGCGTCCTGATGTCTCTGGCCATCTGGCTGGTGCCGTTGCCGGACTTCGGGGACGGAGCCTTGCTTGCCGCGAAAATTGCGATCGGCGGCCTGGTTTATATCGCGTGGATCATCGGGTCGTGGGTGGCGTTGGGGCGACCGGACGGATTGGAGATCCACTTCATCGAACAGGCGGTCACGTTTCGGGGAGCGATGCTTCGTATCGCCGGACGCCACCGCAATCATCCGCCAGCTTGACGATCGATAGACATCGCCTTTAACCGACTATTTGCAAAATATTCTCGCTCACATCGCCCATTCAATCGCACGTCAATCTCTTCACGCCATTCCATGGAAATCAAACAGAAACTCCTGACGAATATTCGCCATGCCGTCGCGTCCTACGGATATGACCTGACGCCTCAATGGCGCTTGGAATCGCAGCCTTTGGCACGTCATCTGCGAAAGGTTTTCGATCATTACCAGATCGATTGCGTTCTGGACGTCGGCGCAAACAAAGGTCAGTACCACGATTTCCTGCGCGAAGAAGTGCGCTACGCCGGTCGCATCATTTCATTCGAGCCGGTGAAGAAATACGTGGACCTGCTCAATTCACGCGCCGAGGAAGACGCGTCGTGGACCATCCTGGATCACGCACTGGGGCGCGACGAGGCGACCGCCGAGATCAACGTGACCAAGTCTCCCGGTCTCAACTCGTTTCTGGAGCCGCGACACGACGCCGTCGAGGGATTCTGGGACAAGGAAACGATCGTCAAGGAAAGCGTCGCCATCAAACGCCTCGACGATGTTTTCGGCGGCTTGCAGGCGCGCTTCGGATTTCAGAAACCTTATGTGAAGCTCGACACCCAGGGATTCGACCTGGAAGTCGTCGCAGGCGGGATGCAGGCTCTGTCGAGCGCATTCGGATTGCAAACGGAGGCGTCGATCAAGCCGATCTACGCATCGATGCCCAACTATCGTCAGACCATCGAAACGATGGAAGGCTTGGGTTTTCAGTTGTCAGGAATGTTCCCCGTCACGCACGACGATGCGCTTCGCCTGATCGAATTCGATTGCGTGATGGTGCGTTGAAGGCAACAGCGGAAAGCTGCGGGAAACTGCGGGGTGGCCGCTAAACCAGTTCCGGCCGCCGCATCAGGTTCTGCGCAAGCCGCAGCCCGAATCGATTCACGTGAGCATCCCACGGCGTGAAGCGCGGAAGCTGAAAGCGATCGCTGCTTCGATCGGCAACGCCCCACGCGGTCGAGACCGCGGCGTCGAAGCCCATCTCGCGCACCAGCGCCACGTGTGTCGCGTCGTAGTCGCGCTTCGGCCTTCCATTGGGATAGGCAAATACCTTCACGCGCTCGCCCACGATCTCTTCGAGATCGCGCCGTCCGTCCGCAATTTCGCGCCGCGCCTCGTCGATCGGCAATGTGGTGAGGATCGGATGCGTGACGGTGTGCCCGCCGATCGACATGCCGTAACGGCGCAATTCGCGCACCTGTTGTCGCGTCATCATCAGGTCGCCATGCGCAGGCAGCCCCACTGCGGACGCGATCGCATCGACCTTGGCCTGGCGTTCGGATTGCGGCAGATACTTGAGGCGATCGATCAACCCGGCAATCGTGGCCACGCGCTCGGCGTCGTTGCCGCTTGCCCAGTCGCCAAGATCAAGTGAACTGAGGTCCAGCCGCGGGCCGGGCACGCTGCGCACCGATTCGATCACCGTGTCGTTCCACATACGCCCGCCGTCGAGAAAGCCGGTTGCGATGAAGAAGGTCGCCGGCAATCGCAGCTTCGAAAGAATTGGCGCGGCGATCGTGGCGTTGTCCGCATAGCCATCGTCGAAGGTGATGCAGGCCGCGTTGATCGGCAGGCTGCCGTCGGCAAAGCGACGGGTCGCCTCGACCAGCGGCATGACACGGAACGCGGCCGCGAGCCAGGTCATGCGCGCTTCGAACAGCGCCGCATCGGGCTCGCCGGGCAGCAAGGGATCGGGCTTGGGAAGGACGCGGTGAAAGATGAGGATAGACAGGCGCGCGCCGCGCACGATGGAGAGTGCGTGGCCGAATCCCTTGACCGCGACTGCAAATGGATTCACGGGCGCCATCCCGCGATTGCAGCGTTACAGCGGGCCGATGGCTTCACGGTAGCTGGGTTCGATTGGGGCGCCATATGTCGTTCGACATCCGATATTGACTCAATACAGCTCCTTCAATATCGCCCAATCCGGCCCATCCATGCGGTGCAGGATCCGATACCAGTTTCGGTAGGCGTCCATGCTTTGCGCAAACGAATAGATCGGCCGATAGCCGAGCAGCTTTTCCGCGCGTGCGCACGAATGCCTCACGTTGCGCAGTTGCTGGGAACTCAATCGCAGGTTGAGCGCATCGGCGCCTGAGCTTCGGCGCACCGCCAGCGGACCCTCGATGGAAAGGCGCAAGCGATCTTCCATTCCCGGGCCGAGAGCGGCGGCGCTGCGTCGAATCAGGCCGTCGGCGGACGCCCAGAACGGATCCTTGCGAAGCGCCGCGCGAACGTCGCTGGAGACCAGATGCTTGAGGCTGCGAAACAGCGAAGCGCGAGCGGCGGGCGCTTCGGTCTGGGCGCTCTGGAGCGCCTCGCGCGACATGGTCGGGAGCGCATCGCTACGACCGGTCAGCGGCATCAAGGCGTCGATCACGTCGCGCCAGGTGGTGGCTTCCGCATCGGTGATGAAGAGGCGCTTCGGGTCGCTCGTGCCCTTGTCGAGCGCGAGCTCGACGGCGAGCGCGAGATTGTCCACGTCCACCAGATTGCAGGGGCCGCGTCCGTCCTCGAGCAGCGCGAACTGACGTGCCCGCAAGGTTTCGACCAGGCCGTTCAGGTAGGGCGAATAAGGTCCGGAAATATTCGGGGGACACAGGATGACCGAGGGCAGGCCTTTCCGTGCGGCCCTTGCAACCATCTCGTCCTGCTCGAGTTTCAGATATCCGTAGCTCGACTTGTCGAGCGGCGGCGGCGGCGCATCTTCCGATGCGCTCGCCGCGTCGGGCGGATCGCCATAGACCGAAACGCTGCTCAGATGCACGAAGCCCTTGATCGATGCAGCCGATGCGGCTTCGAGCAGATTGCGCAGGCCGCCCAGCATCACCTTGGCATCGCCGCGCGAACAGTTGATCACGTGCGTGCAGCCCACCAGCGCGTCCTTGACCGCGGCAGGCGAAAGCAGGTCGACCACCTTGGGCTCGATGCCGCGCTTGGCGAGGCGCCACGCGTTGCCACTGCTGCGAATCAAGGGAACGATGGAGCAATCGGTGCGACCGACCAGCCGGTCCACCACCGCATTGCCGACAAAACCGGAAGCGCCGACCACGGCGATCTTTTTCATTGGAGCACCGCCTGCGCCTGGTCCTGCGATCCCCGCCAATCGGCGCGCATCGGTTTGCGCGATCCATAAAGGCGCTCGATCAATTGCATCGACTCGGTCCCTTCCTTCGCGTCGACCATCGGCTTGACGCCATCGACGCAGGCCATCACGAAATCTTCCAGTTGCAAGCGAAAGACCGAGATCGAAGGATCGTGCAGCGGTCCGCTTGCGCGCCGGATGATTTGTTCGATACCGGGTCTGTCGTTGGGAACGAAGGCGATTTGCGCATCGTCGCTGTCGGCCAGTTTCAGCTGGCCGCGTTCGGTCTCGATCACCATGCCGCCGGGCAGGCTGCAGGTCTTTGAATAGACCGCCACGCCGTTGAATGAATGGTCGCCCGAGCGATAGGCGAAACGCGCGATGCAATTGGCTTCCGGGCCACCTTCGGAATCGTCTTCATATTCGACGTCGTGCGGCGCGCCCCAGAAATGCAGCATGCGATCGAGAAAGTGCGTCGCGGTGACCATCAGCACGCCACCGCCGGACGAATTGCGTTTCAGGTTGTAGGCAGACAGCGGCGCCCAACCGCCGGGCGTTCCGAACTGATGCGCAAAGCGCTTCACGCGTCCGAAATAACCCGAGTCGAGCAATTCCTTGAGCAGGATCGTGCTTTCCCGGAAACGCGTGGAATAACCCACCGCGGCCACGCGTCCGGAACGAGTCGCCGCGTCGCAGATGGCGTTGCCTTCTTCCACGCTCACCGCGATCGGCTTTTCGATCAGCGTTGAAATGCCGGCGTCGAGACAACGGACCGCGAGTTCCCGATGGGATCCGTTGGGCGTTGCGATCAATGCGCCGTCCACGCTGCCGAAGACGTCCTCCACGCTTGCTGCAATGATCGGATCGATTCCGTAGGCCTGCGCCAAACGCAGGGCGCGGTCCGGAGCCGGATCGATGATGGCTGCGACTTTTATGCGATGCGATTCAAGAGCCGCGGGTAGATGCGACCCTTGGGTAATCATTCCGGCGCCGAGCAGCGCCAAGCGAAACTGGTCCTGCATGAGAAAAAATTCCCCTCTGTAAACGAGATTGGTGATTCATTGAAGTCGAATGAAGCCGTGCGCGCCGATTCAGGTCTGTCGCACCCGACCGCGCCATTCGTCCGGGCGCGGCCTTGCCGCCACGCCTTCGACAATCGGCGTGCCGCCCGGGGTTGGGACGACGCCGAATTGCTCGCTGCGCACGAAGCCTTGCGGCTGGCGATGGACCACCGCCTTGCTCGCGGCAACCGCAAGCTCCCTGGTTGCGACGACGATGACCAGGAGGTAATACGGCACGTCGAAATAGGCGAGGCTGAGAAACGCGCCACCGACCGCGTATCCCACCATGCTGACCTTGACCATATCCATCAGCGAACCGATCCACTCCATGTCCGCAATGCCTCTCGCCTTGCGCTTGGCATCGGAAGCCGCGGACCAGGTGAACGCGCCGATACCCATGAACAGGAACAAACCGATGAAGCCATGCTCGCCCAGTATTTGGAAGTAGATGCTGTGCGCGGCATGCACGTCGAGCGGATTGGGTGCGTAGCGTGAAAAAGTATCGAAGTCGTAGATTTCGAATCCGCCGCCGAACAAGCGATCGCTGGCCATGTGGAATGCCATCCACCAGGCGTTGATGCGACCCATCGCCGACGTGTCTTCATCGTAGGTCTGGATGGTCTGCATGCGCGCCATCCAGTCGTCGGGCATGAATGCCAGCATGCCGATGGCGACGGCGCAGAGCGCAATGCCCATGCCGAACTTGTTGCGGCTCTTCCACCAGAGGAACACGCCCATGCCGGCGATGGCCAACAAGGCGCCGCGTGAATGGCTGCCGACCGCGGCGAGCGCGCACAACAACATCCCCGCGGTCATCCCCCAGCGCTGCCACTGCTTCTTCAATCCGAGCTGTATGTAGCGCATCAGCGGAATCGTCATCACGAATGCCAGCGCGACTTCGTTGTTGCCTTCGATGAACGAACCCTCCGGGCCCCAGACCAGATAACTTCCTCCGTGCGCCAACGTGAACACGCCGCCCTTGACACCATAGAACGCCAGCGAAAAAACGATGATCCAGACCATCCAGTGGATCTGCTTCTTGTCGCGAATCGCGATGAGCGCAACGAAGGTCATCAGGAAGATCTTCATCACGCGCGACCACATCTCGT